>NZ_JBHVWS010000006.1:0-156920 GCF_042882185.1 Streptomyces sp. NPDC058239 | reverse complement strand
CGCAGCCGCCCGGTCCTCCCGGGCCTCCGGCACCGCCCGCTCCTCCTGGTTCGACGCCTCCGCCCGGTGGCGGTGTGCACCATGCGGCGACGATGTTCGCGGACCCGAGCATGGGTGGTCCGGGTGTGCCGCAGCCTCCGGGGCCGCCCGGAGTCCCCGGGGCTCCGCAGCCGCCCGGTCCTCCCGGGCCTCCGGCACCGCCCGCTCCTCCTGGTTCGACGCCTCCGCCCGGTGGCGGTGTGCACCATGCGGCGACGATGCTCGCGGGCCCCGGCCAGGTCGGGCCGTCCGCGCCGCAGCCGCCCGGTCCTCCCGGTCCGCCGGGAATGCCGCAGGGCGGCGTCCCCGGCCCCGTACCGCCGAATCCGCACACCCCGCCGCCCCCGGCGTACGGATATCCGCAGGCGCCGACCGGTCAGCCGACCGTCGGCCCCGGCTATCAGGCCGTGCTGCGCTACCGCGCGCCCGACGGCAGCGAGCAGCAGCTGATCCGCCGCTCGGCGCCGGGCACCCCGCACCCCGAGTGGCAGATGCTGCACGAGCTGCGGGCCATGAACGTGCCGCCGCAGCAGGTCATCGAGCTGCATACCGAGCTGGAGTCGTGCGAGCTGCCCGGTGGCTACTGCGCGCGGATGATCCGTGAGACCTGGCCGCAGGTGCGGATCACCAGCGTCGCCCCGTACGGCACCGATCACGCCAGCCGCCAGCAGGGCATGCAGCATCTGCTCACCCATCAGGGGGAACTGCACCAGGTCGCGGACGGGCCGGCTCGTCCCGCGCCGGTTCGGGCTCCGCTGCCGCAGATGCCGCCCGCGCCGGCGGTGCCGTCGGAGGCCGTCGCCCAGGAGCTGCTGCAGACCTTCGGTCCGCAGGGCATCCTCCGCTTCGATCAGCGAGCGGTGTCCCGCCAGGGTGTGCCCGAGGCCGTGGCACGGACGCTGGTGTGGGCGGGGCTGCCCGCCGACTTCGGGCCGTTCTTCTGGGCGCAGCCGGGCCAGCCGGTTGTGCCGACGCTGGCCGAGCTGGCCGCACAGCGGCAGGTGCAGGCAGCCCCCGACGCGGGGTCGTACCTCGTCATGGGGTCCGACTTCGGGCGGGCGATCTGTGTCCAGTACGGCACCGCGAACATCGTGGCCGTGCCGGTCGAGGCAGGCCCTGGTGGGCAGTCGGTGGCGCCGCAGTTCGTGAACACCGGGCTGCCGGAGTTCCAGCGCTCGATGGCACTGCTCGGCCGGATGTGGCGGCTGCGGTTCGGGCTCAACCCGGAGCAGGCGGGCCGCTGGACCGTCGACTTCCAGGCCCAGCTGGTGGCGCTGGACGCGGCGGCGCTGGCGTCGTCGGAGAGCTGGTGGTCGGTGCTCCTAGAGCAGATGTGGGACGGGCTGATCTGACCCGGCAGGCTCTGCGGACGGCGCCCGGTTCCCCGAGAGGGGGCCGGGCGCCGTCCCATGTGCGGCCTGTGATGCCGGTCGCTTCCGTCCGGAAAGCAGCGAAACGATTCCGACTTCTGTGTCAATTGCCGCATCCTTAGACGTACTGCAGGTGGTCGGAGAGTCGGAAAGAGGCTTCAGGGATGAGTTCTGCACCGGTGTCCGCGCATGGCTTCGTCGGCGTACGAGGACGTGGCTACCGTCCGGAGCAGGTGGATCGCACCGTGGCCGGGCTGTCGGCCGAGCGGGACGAGGCGTGGGAGCAGGTGTCCCGGCTGACCGCGCTGGTGGAGGAGCTTTCGGCCGAGTCGGTCCGGCTGGGCGAGGCCGTCGCCAAGCTCGCTCCGCAGAACTATGAATCGCTCGGTGAGCGCGCCCGGCAGATCCTGGCGCTCGCCGAGAGCGAGGCCCGGGACGTGCGGGGCGCCGCCCAGGAGGAGGCGCAGGCGCTGCGGGACGCGGCGGACGAGGCGGGCCGCAGGCTCCGCGAGTCGGCGAGCGCGGACTGTGAGGCGATGCGGGCAGGGGCCGAGGAGTACGCCGACGGGACGCTGATCACGGCCGGGGGCACCGCCGAGCAGACCGTCGCCGAGGCCCGCAAGGAAGCCGCGGAGGTGCGGGAACAGGCGGAGTCCGCGATGGCCGAGACGCGTCGCCGTACCGCGAGCGTCCTTGCACACCAGGAGCAGGAGCACTCCGAGCGGTGGAAGGCGGCCGAGCGCGAGGTGGCGGAGGCCGGGGCCGCGCAGGCCGCGCACCACGACGAGCTGACCGAGCAGGCGGAGGTCCGACTGGCCGAGGCGCGACGGGCACTGGCTCGGACCGAGGAGGCCGCACGGCACGGCCAGGAGGACGCCGAGGCGCAGGGTGCGGAGCTGATCGCGGCGGCCAGGGTCCGTGAGGAGCGGGTGGTCCGGGAGACGGAGCGGATCCTGCGGGAGCACGAGGAGGGCCGCGAGGAGGTCCAGGCGCACATGGCGCACGTGCGGAACTCACTCGCGGCGCTCACCGGGCGGGTGGCCCCGGCGGAGGACTGAGCCCGGCCGCCGGGACCTTTGCCTTCGGATACGGGGGTTCCTCAGGGGCGGGCCGCCGATTTTTGCGGTGCGCCCGCCAGGATTCGCGGTTCCTCGGCCTCGTACCGTCGGCGTTCTTCGGCCGCCGTGCGCCGCCCGAGTACCGTTCCCAGCCATCCCGCCAGGAATCCGGCCGGGATGGAGACGAGCCCGGTCGTGGTGAACGGGAACCAGTTGAAGTCGTACTCGGGGAAGACCGAAGACGGTGAGCCCGAGACGAGATTGGTGCCGGTGATCAGCACCATGACGGTGACGGTGCCGACGATCAGGGTGCTGAGCAGCCCGGTACGGGTGAAGCGCCGCCAGAAGATGCTGTAGACGAGCGCCGGGGCCAGCGCCGACGCGCCGACACAGAACGAGAGCGTCGCCAGCGCCTGTACGTTCCAGTGCCTGGCCACGACGGCGAGGGTGGTGGCGAGCAGCCCGACGACGACTGCCGAGGCCTGTGCCGTACGCATTTCGGACAGGCCCGGCAGCGGCTTCCTGTCCGGGTCGCGCACCCCGTGCAGGCCGTGGGCGAAGAGATCGTGCGCGAGGGAGTTCGCGCAGGCCAGGATCATTCCGGCGACCGAGGCGAGCAGAGTCAGGAAGATCGCCGTCGTCATCGTGGTGACGACCAGCGCGCCCAGTCGGCCACCGCCCGCCACCACACCGCTGATCTGGAGGATCGAGCTGTTTCCGGAGGCCCCGGCGGCGGTGATGCGGTCGTGGCCGACGAGCGCCCCGGCGCCGAGACCGATGACGACGAGCAGCAGACAGAGCACGGCGACCACGGCGACCGCCCAGGACAGCGAGCGGCGGACGGCCTGCGTGGAGCGGGCGCTCGCCATGCGCATGGTGACGTGTGGCAGACAGGCGGCGCCGAGTACCACGGTCAGTTCGGAGCTCACCATGTCGAGTCCGCTGCCGTCGAACTGGAGCCCCGAGCGCAGATACGCGGCCCCCTCGCCGCTGCCTGCCCGGGCGGCCGAGAGCAGGGCGCCGGTGTCCCAGTCGAAGCGGTTCATGATCAGTACGGAGATGGTGAACGCGGCGACGAAGAGGACCACGGTCTTCACGATCTGGATCAGCGCGGTGCCCTTCATGCCGCCGATCGCCGAGTAGCTGATCATCAGGATGCCGAGCCCGATGATGGCGCCGGTGCGGAACCCGGAGCTGTCGAACCCCAGGATGAAGGAGAGCAGATCGCCGCTGCTCGCGAGCTGGACGACCATCATCGGAACGAGCGCGGCGATGGTGGCCGCGCAGGCGGTGATACGGACCGCGCGGCCGGGGGCGCGGCGTACGAGCAGGTCGCCCATGGTGAACCCGCCCGCGTTGCGCAGTGGTTCGGCCAGCAGGAACATCAGCAGGACGAGCGAGAGGGTGATGCTCAGGGCGAGGATCATCCCGTCGTAGCCGGTGAGGGCGATGATGCCGGTGGTGCCGAGAACCGTGGCCGCGGAGAGGTAGTCGCCCGCGAGTGCGAGGCCGCTGCGCAGGGGCGAGAGCGAGCGGGGGCCGGTGTAGAACTCGTCGAGGTCGTCGCGGTCCGGGCCGGTCATCACACAGAGCAGCAGGGCCACGGTGGCCACGGCGAGGAAGGCCACCAGGGACATCGACTGTGCGGAATCGTCGAATCCGTTCACCGGGCCGCTCCCGTTCTTCGGATCCGTGCGGCGAGCGGATCGACCGTGCTCCGGGCGGTCCGCTCGTACAGGACGATGGCGAGCAGAGTCACGGGGAGCTGACAGAGCCCCAGCGCCAGGCCGATGTTGAGACCGCCGAACAGGGGGCGGTCCATCAGGTCCTTGGCGAATCCGGAGAGCAGCAGGAAGACGACGAAGTAGCCGAATGCGGTCAGGGTCGTGATGCGCCGGAGCAGCCGGTACGCGGTGCGCAGCCGGCGCAGATCGCCGTGATGGCCCGGGACGGGCACGGGGGCGGTGGGAGCGCTCGGCCGTTCCGGGGGCGGTGAGGGTTCCGAACTCTGCCAGGGCAGCAGGTGTTCGGGGTCATGCGGAGGCGGGGGCTGATGCCGCCGGGACGGCTTCGGCAGCCGTCCGGGCCAGGAGGAGTACGGGGACGGGGGCGGGCTTCCGTACGACATCTGGGTGCTGCTCCTTGCATGGCTCGGGTCCTGGGCTGGACGGCAAGGCAGGAGTGCGGTTGTGCTGTCGGAAGCGCGAACATTACTCGCGGGTATGGCGGTTGGGGAGAGGTTGGCCTGAACTGCCCACGGTAATGGCTCAGTTGCATGAGGCCTTGCCGAATGGAGTCTCTCTGCCCCGTAGCGCGATGCGGACGTCTACGGCGCCGGGGCGTCGTTCCCGGACTCCTCGGTGAGGACCGGGAAGCGGCGCGGGGCCACGAAGACCAGCACCAGCAGGGCGAGCGCCGCGGCCCCGGCAGCACCCAGGTAGACATGGTCGACGGCGGCGTCGACGGCCCGCCGCAGATAGTCCGTCGCCGCGGCCGAGAGCCTGCCCGGGTCGTCCAGGGCGTGCGAGATCGCGTCCAGGTCGCCCGGCAGCCCGGGGACCGGGGCGGCGGCCAGCCGGGAGGCGAGGATCCCGTTGGCGACGGCCCCGAAGAGCGCGGCGCCGACGCTCTGGCCGACCTGGCGGCAGAAGAGTACGGAGGCGGTCGTCGTGCCGCGCTCGGCCCAGCCGACCGTCGACTGGACCCCGATGATCAGCGGCAGCTGGAACAGCCCGAGCGCCGCGCCCAGCAGCAGCATGATCAGGGCAGGCTGCCACGGCTCGCCGGGATACGGCAGCAGCGGGAAGGCGAGCAGTATCAGCAGGGCGCAGCTCATGCCGATGATCGCGGTGCGGCGGAAGCCGATGCGGTTGTAGACGCGGTTGGAGAAGGCCGCCGAAACCGGCCAGCTCAGGGTCATCACGGACAGCACGAAACCGGCGGCGATCGGTCCGAGACCCAGCACCGCCTGGGCGTACGTCGGCAGGAAGACCGTGGGGGCGACCATCAGCAGCCCCATCGCGCCCAGCGCCAGATTGACCGAGGCGATGGTCCGCCGCCGCCAGACCCAGCCGGGAATGATCGGCTCGGCGGCCCGCCGCTCGATGACGACCGTCAGCGCGCCGAGCACGACGCTGCCGGCCAGCAGCCCGAGGGACGGGGCGGAGAGCCAGGGCCAGGCGACCCCGCCCTGGACGAGCGCGGTCAGCAGCAGGGTGCCGGTGGCGAAGACGGCGAGGGCGCCCGCCCAGTCGATGCGGGGGCGGGGCGTGCCGGCCGCCCGGCGGGTGCGGGACGGCTCGTGGAGGTGGCGTACGACGAGCCAGAGCGCGAGGGCCCCGATCGGCAGGTTGATCAGGAAGATCCAGCGCCAGTCGGCGTACACCGCGAACAGTCCGCCGATCACCGGCCCCGCGACTGCCGACGTGGCCCATACGGTCGACAGTCTGGCCTGGATCTTCGGGCGTTCCTTGAGTGGATACAGGTCCGCGGCGATGGTCTGCACGGTGCCTTGCAGGGCGCCGCCGCCCAGGCCCTGGACGACCCGGAAGGCGATCAGCGCGGCCATGTTCCAGGCGGCGGCGCAGAGCACCGAGCCGAACAGGAAGAGGGCGATGCCGGCGATCAGGACCGGCTTGCGGCCGAAGGTGTCGGAGAGCTTCCCGTACACCGGCAGGGAGACCGTCACGGCCAGCAGATAGCCGGAGAACAGCCATGAGAAGACGGAGAAGCCGCCGAGGTCGCCGACGATCTGCGGAACGGCGGTCGAGACGATGGTGCCGTCGATGGCCGCCAGGGCCATCCCGAGCATCAGGGCGGCGACCACCGGGCCGCGTCCGCGCGGCGTCTCGGGAGAGGGGACCGCGCCGACCCCGGGCCCGGACATCGCTTCGGTATCGCCGCCCGCATTGCCGCCCGCGCCGCTCACCAAGATTCCTTCCCACTGCACGTATTTTCTCGGGACACTGTCTCACCCGTGGATCCCGGCGGGGAGGTGCCGCTGCCGGGGGATGTGTCCGAAGGCCTCTGCGGACCCCGGCGCGTGCACCCAAGGGTCCAGTCCCTGAGGCCGGTCTCCACCCGGGGGCCGAGACCCCTAGGGGACGCTCCTCAGTTTTGCCCGGGGGTGGTTCCTCCCGGCGGAGGACGTGACGGCGGGGGCCCGTTCCTTAGCGTGTTCCTACACCGCAAAAAGCGGCTGATTCCCACCGCGAGTGCGGCCGGCCGCAGGGGGCGGGGTGGGGAAAACCCCACCCGAAGACTGCGCTGTGCACCAGGGCGCCGGACCCCCTCGGAACAGCAGACTTCACAGGTACACCCGCGACATCCCGAACGCTGACCGGCGTAGCTGACCGACAACCGACTTAGGAGAAAAACCGTGACAACGGCTGTAACCATTCCCAGGCACGGGGGCACTGGAGGGCGTACGGCCGTCGCTGCGCGAGCGCGGCAGGTCGTCAAGGCGTACGGGGTGGGGGAGACCCGGGTCGTCGCGCTCGACCATGTCGATGTGGACATCGCCCGCGGGCAGTTCACGGCGATCATGGGCCCGTCCGGCTCCGGCAAGTCGACCCTGATGCACTGCCTGGCCGGCCTGGACACCGTGACCTCGGGTCAGATCCACCTCGACGAGACCGAGATCACCGGGCTCAAGGACAAGAAGCTCACCCAGCTCCGCCGGGACCGGATCGGTTTCATCTTCCAGGCGTTCAACCTGCTCCCGACGCTGAACGCCCTGGAGAACATCACGCTGCCGATGGACATCGCGGGCCGCAAGCCCGACGCGGCCTGGCTGCGGCAGGTCGTGGAGACGGTCGGTCTCGCCGAGCGGCTGAAGCACCGGCCCACCGAGCTCTCCGGTGGCCAGCAGCAGCGCGTCGCGGTGGCCAGGGCGCTCGCCGCCCGGCCGGAGATCATCTTCGGTGACGAGCCCACCGGAAACCTGGACTCGCGGGCCGGCGCCGAGGTGCTGAGCTTCCTGCGCAGATCGGTAGACGAGCTGGGCCAGACCATCGTCATGGTCACCCATGACCCGGTCGCCGCCTCCTACGCGGACCGGGTGCTGTACCTCGCCGACGGACGCATCGTCGACGAGATGCACAATCCGACGGCCGACCAGGTCCTCGACCGCATGAAGGACTTCGACTCGCGCGGGCGGACGTCATGACCGTCTGGAAGACATCGAGGCGCAACTTCTTCGCGCACAAGGGACGAATGGCGCTCTCCGCCGTCGCGGTCCTGCTGTCGGTGGCGTTCGTGTGCGGCACGCTCGTCTTCACCGACACCATGAACACCACGTTCGACAAGCTCTTCGCCGCGACATCGGCCGATGTCACCGTCAGCCCCAGGAGTCCCGAGGACAACGACCGGCTCCCGGGGAACGGCAAGCCCGTGACGCTCCCCGCCTCCGTCGTCGAGCAGGTCGGCAAGGCCACCGGAGTGAAGGACGCCGAGGGCGCGGTCAGCAGCATGTCCGTCACCGTCGTCGACAGCCACAACAAGAACATGGGCTCGACGACGGGCGCCCCGACGATCGCGGGCAACTGGACGAAGAACGACCTGCGTTCGATGGAGATCACCTCCGGCCACGCACCGCGCGGCCCGACCGAGGTGATGGTCGACGCCGACACCGCCGACAAGCACAGCCTGAAGATCGGTGACGAGCTGCGCACCATCGCCGCCACCGGCGACATCAACGCGAAGATCAGCGGCATCGCCACCTTCAAGGTCACCAACCCCGGTGCGGCGATCGTCTACTTCGACACCGCCACCGCGCAGACGAAGCTGCTCGGCAGGCCCGACGTCTTCAGCCTCATCTCCGTCACCGCCGAATCCGGCGTCACGGACACGCAGTTGAAGCGACACGTCGCCACTGCGCTCGGCGACACCTCCGCGTACAAGCTCCAGACGCAGAAGGAGGCCGCGGACGCCAACAAGGACTCGATGGGCTCATTCCTCGACGTCATGAAGTACGCGATGCTCGGTTTCGCCGGGATCGCCTTCCTCGTCGGCATCTTCCTGATCGTCAACACCTTCTCGATGCTGGTCGCCCAGCGCACCCGTGAGATCGGCCTGATGCGGGCCATCGGCTCCAGCCGCAAGCAGGTCAACCGGTCCGTGCTGATCGAGGCGCTGTTCCTCGGCATCGTCGGCTCCGTCCTCGGCGTCGGCGCCGGTGCAGGCCTCGCCGTGGGCCTGATGAAGCTCATGGGCGCCATGGGCATGGACCTGTCCACCAAGGACCTCACGGTCGCCTGGACGACCCCCGTGATCGGCCTCGCGCTCGGCATCGTCGTCACGGTCGTCGCCGCGTACATCCCGGCCCGCCGGGCCGGCAAGATCTCCCCGATGGCCGCACTGCGCGATGCCGGAACCCCGGCGGACGGCCGCGCGGGCCGGGTCCGGGCCGCGATCGGGCTGGTCCTCACCCTCGCCGGTGGCGCCGCGCTCCTCGCCGCGACCCGGGCCGACAAGTCGAGCGAAGGTTCGCTCTTCCTCGGTGCGGGCGTGGTCCTCACCCTGATCGGCTTCATCGTGATCGGCCCGCTGCTGGCCGGCTTCGTGGTCCGGGTGCTGAGCGCGGTCATGCTGCGGATGTTCGGCCCCGTCGGACGGCTCGCGGAGCGCAACGCCCTGCGCAACCCGCGCCGCACCGGAGCGACCGGCGCCGCCCTGATGATCGGCCTCGCCCTGGTGGCCTGCCTCTCCGTCGTCGGCTCCTCCATGGTCGCCTCGGCCACCGAGGAACTCGACAAGTCGGTCGGCGCGGACTTCATCGTCCAGGCGTCCGGCAATACACCCACACTGATCGTGGACCAGGCCGTGAAATCCCTGGAGTCCGTGCCGGACATCGAGCACCTCACCGCCTACAAGATCGTCGACGCCAAGCTGACCGCCCCCGACGGCACCACCGAGGACGAGGGCCTGGTCGCCGCCGACCCCACGTACAAGGACGACGTCCGCCGCGAGACCGTCTCCGGAAAGCTGGCCGACGCGTACGGCAAGGACTCGATGTCGGTCGGCGAGATGTACGCCACCAAGCACCACATCAAGGTCGGTGACCGGCTCACCGTCGCGTTCAAGGGCGGCGAGACGGCGAAGCTGAAGGTCGCAGCGATCACCTCGGACGACGTGAACATCGACAAGGGCGCGATGTACACCGACATCACGACCGCCGCGCGGTACGTCCCCGCCGACACCCTGCCGGACAACATGATCATGTTCGCGAAGGCTGCGGACGGCAAGGAGAAGGAGGCGTACGCCGCCCTCAAGGACGCCCTCGCCAAGTACCCGCAGTACGAGGTGAAGAACCAGGCCGACTTCAAGCAGCAGCTGAAGGACCAGATCGGCCAGCTGCTGAACATCGTCTACGGCCTGCTGGCGCTCGCGATCATCGTCGCGGTGCTCGGTGTGGTGAACACCCTCGCCCTGTCGGTGGTCGAGCGGACCCGCGAGATCGGCCTGATGCGCGCCATCGGCCTCTCCCGCCGCCAGCTGCGCCGGATGATCCGCCTGGAGTCGGTGGTCATCGCGGTCTTCGGCGCCCTGCTGGGCCTCGGCCTCGGCATGGGCTGGGGCACGGCGGCACAGAAGCTGCTGGCCCTGGAGGGCCTCGGCGTCCTGGAGATCCCGTGGCCGACGATCCTCACGGTCTTCGTCGCCTCGGCCTTCGTCGGCCTGTTCGCCGCCCTGGTCCCGGCGTTCCGGGCGGGCAGGATGAACGTCCTGAACGCGATCGCCACGGAATAGCGAGGGTGACGACCGACGTAGGATGACTGATCCGGCCCCGGGGTGTTCCTCCAAACACTCCGGGGCCGGATTCGTGCCCGTACGGCGCGGGGCGTTCCTCCGGACACCCCCATGACCGGAACCGATTGCACGAAGCTGCCGTGGTCCGTGCAGCAAGCTGACACGGCCGGGCGCGCGCCCGTGCCCTCCTCGCTGGCATCGTCGTCCTGCCGGGAATCCCCGGCAGGACGCAACAGCCGAAGGGGAAATCGTGTTCAGGTCTTCGCTTTCGACGCAGCCGGCCGGCGCCGCACGCACTGCCGCCGTCACCGGTCTCGCCCTCGTCTCGCTCGCGCTCTCTGCCGGTGCCGCCTCCGCCTCGGGGGCGGCCTCCTTCGGCCCCTCGGCCCCGCAGCGTCGTCCGGCCCACGCCGCTCAGACGCTCTGCGCGCGCCTGGAGGCGGTGGTGGACCGACTCCCCTTGCCCGCCGCACCCGTACAGGTGTGCAAGCTGGTCAACGGCTGGGACTAGAACGCCGTGATGCGGTTTCAGCTGCTAGGGCCGCTGACTCTCACGGACGGCCCCGAAGCCGTCGTGCTCCAGCCGTCGAAGCCGACGATCCTGCTGGCCGCACTGCTCCTGCACGCCAATGCCGTCGTGTCCGCCGACTACCTTCAACGGGCCGTGTGGGGAGAGGAACAGCCGGCCACCGCCAAGGCCGCGCTCCAGACCTGTGTACTGCGGCTGCGCCGGCTCTTCACCAAACACGGAGTGACGGAGACATCGATCGAGGCGGTACCCGGTGGCTACCGGATCACCGCCGAGCCGCACTCCCTGGACCTGCTCGGCTTCCGGGACCAGGTGCGCCGGGCCGTGGTCATGACGGACGATCCGGAGGCGGAGCTCTGCACGCTCAAGGACGCGCTGTCCCTCTGGCAGGGCTCGCTGCTGGCCAATGTGCGCTCGGACGTGCTGCACCGGGACGAGGTGCCGCGTCTCGCGGAGGAGCGGCTGCGCAGTGTGGAACGGGTCTGCGATCTGCTGCTGGGTCTGGGGCGCTACGGAGAGGCCCTCGTCGAACTGTGGACGGCTACGCGCGTATACCCGGGCCATGAGCGGCTTCACGAGCAACTGATCGAGGCGCTCTACCGGACGGGACGGCAGACCCAGGCCCTCGCGGAGTACCGAAGGGTCAAGGGGTTCCTGCTGGACGAGCTGGGTGTCGACCCCTCTCCCGCCCTCCAGCAGCTGGAGCTCGCGATTCTGCGTGGCGAGGATCTGGGGGCCGTGGCCGGCCGGATCCCTCAACTGCCCGGCGCCGTGCGGGTGGTCGAGGGGGAGGTGCTGGTCGTGGCGGGCGTCCCCGGCCCGGAGGAGCCCGCGGCTCCGGGGTCCCCGGAAGCGTCCGCTGTCACGGCCCTGCCAAAGGCCACCGCCGGGCCCGCGGCTCCGGCGGTACCCGCGGTACCGAACTTCACCGGGCGGGACGCCGAGACCGCCGCCATGGTGGCCCGCCTCACCGCCCCCGCCGCACCCGGCGAGGGCGACCGGCACCCGCTCACCGTCCTTGTGTCCGGGGCACCCGGTGTCGGCAAGTCGGCCCTCGCCCACCACGTCGCGCACCTGGTGCGGGACAGCTTCCCGGCCGGCCGGCTGCTCGTCCGGATGACCCGGCCGGACGGCGAACCCCGTGGCGCCGCCGACGCCGCGGCGGAGGTGTCGGCGGCCCTGCGCCCCGGACAGCCGGGGAGACGCACCCTGCTCGTACTCGACGACGTGGTGGACGCCGATCAGGTGCGCCCACTGCTGCCCGTCATCGCACAGGCGCAGGGGGCCGTGATCGTCACCAGCCGGATGGGGCTCGCCGGGCTCATTGCCACGCACGGAGGGTGGGTGCACCGGCTCTCCGCGTTCACCGGGGCGGAGTCGTACGCGCTGCTGCTGTCCGTGCTCGGCACCGAGCGGGTCGAGGCGGAACCGGACGCGGCACGTCGGCTCACGGCACTGTGCGGTCACTTCCCGCTCGCGCTGCGCATCCTGACGGCCCGGCTGCTGACCCGGCCCGGGCTGCGGCTCGGCGATGCCGTCGGCTGGCTGGGCGAGGACCCGCTCGCCCGGCTCACCCTCACCGACTCCCCGGGCCTCTCCGTGACGGCTCTCCTCGACGGTGCGCTGGACCGGCTCGACCCACGGCTGGCCGAAGCGTTCCTGCGGGTCGCGGCGGCGCCCGGGTCCACCTTCACGGCCGAGGACGTCCCGGGCGTCACCGAAGCGGTACTGGAACGGCTGGCCGACGCCGGACTGCTGGAGGACGGCCCGCCCGGCCCGTACCGCATCCATGAACTGCTCCGCGCCTACGTACGAAGAACCGACCAGGAACGCATCCGCCGCACAGAGAAGGTGTGACCTCATGGCCGAGAGTGCCGAAACCGCAGTGACCGGGACGTTCGAGGCGCTCGCCGCGACCCGGCCGCGCATTCGCCGGGACGTGCTGTTCACCGAGACCCCTGGCGGGGTGCTCTTCCACAACGCCGACGGCGGGTTCCATCTGGCCGGCCGCACCGCCTACCGCTTCGCCTCCCTCGTGGTCCCGCATCTGGCCGGCCACCACCGGCTCGCCGACGTGTGCGCGGGCTTCGGTCCGGGGCAGCGGGCGATGGCGGCAGAGTTGGTCAAGACGCTGTACGAGCGGGGGTTCGCCCGCGATGTGCCCGAGGCCGGCACCGGGGCCCGTCCGGTGCCGGACGAGGTGGCGGAACGGTTCGCGGCACAGATCGCCTACATCGACCACTACGTCGACGGTGCACCGGAGCGCTTCGCCCGCTTCCGCGCCACCCGCGTCGCCGTCCTCGGTGACGACGAGATCGCCCGGTGGTGCGCGCTGAGCCTGCTGCGCAACGGGTGCGCGCGGATCGGCACGACCGTGGAGTTCGGCGAGGTCACGGCCGAGGCGGGCAGGGAGACCGCACAGGCGGACCGCATCGGCGCGGGCACGGAGGCCGGCTGGGAGGCACTCGACGGCTACGACATCGTCGTGGTGACCGGGGCCGGGGCCGGAGCACGTACCCATCGGCTGCTCGCCGCCGGAGTGCCCGAGGGCCGGACCCTGATCCCCGCCTGGCTGTTCGGCGAGCGTCTGGTCGTGGGCCCGCTCTCCACCGCGGCCTCCACCGGCTGCTGGTCCTGCGCCCTGCTGCGGCTGGGCGGCAACGTGGCCGCCGGTGAAGCCGCCGAGCTCTGGGGCGAGGCGGCGGGCGCCACACCTGTGTCCCGGGATGAGCTGTCCGGCCCGGTCGCCGCGATGGTGGGCAACCTCCTCGGCTACGAGATCTTCCGCCTCACCACCGGTGCGCTGCCCGCCGAGACGGACGGCCAGGTCCTCGTCCAGGACCTGGCCTCGCTGGATGTGATGTCCGAGCCGGTCCAGCCGCACCCCCGCTGCGGTCGCTGCGCCGCCTTGAACGCGGGTGAGCCGGCGGCCGCGCTGCCGGACGGCCTGGCACTGCCGGTCACCCCGACCGTGGAGACCGCCCGTGACGCGGAGGCCATGGTCGAGGACCTGAACCGGATCAGCACGGCGCTGGTGCGCCCGCACACCGGGATCTTCAGCCGTTACGACGACGAGAGGCTGACCCAGACCCCGCTGAAGATCAGCCGGGTCGAGGTGGCGCTCGGCGCCGGGGCGCGGCGCCGGATCGCCGCCTTCGACGTACACCATCTGGCGGGCGCGCGGATGCGGGCGCTGTACGCGGCGGCGACGGCGTACGTGGAGCACGTGGCGCCCCTCGACACGGCCTTCGAGGTGGCGGCGGACCGGATACTGGGCCCGGACGCGCTGACCACCGGCGGCGGGAGCGGCGCCCTGCCGGGTGCCTGGACCGTCGCGACCTCGCTGATCGGCAAGGAACCGGTCCGGGTGCCGGCCGCGGCCGTGCGGACCTTCGGGGCGCACAACCGGGACCGGCTCCATCTCGCGACGGTCGCGGGTTCGGGCGCGGGTGCGGATGCGCAGGAGGCGGCGGGCGTCGGTCTGATGTCGGCGCTGGCGCACGACGCACTGCTGCGGGCGGTCCGGGGTACGGCGGTGGTGAGTCCGGTCGCCGCCGGCGGCGACGACCCGGAGCTGGTGTTCCTGCTGAAGTCCGCGGCCAATCTGGATCTTGCCGTGGAGTTGCTGGATCTGGGGGAGGGGGAGCGCACCTCGGCCCAGGTGGTGCTGGCCCGGGAGTCCGACGACGGGGGACGGGAGGGCCGTTGGGCGGTCGGTGCGGGTCTGTCGCGCCGGGCGGCGGCCTGCGCCGCGTTGCGGGATCTGCTCGGGCAGGTGCAGCTGGCCGCGGAGGACCCGAGCGCGGAGGTCGACCCGGGCGACCCGCTGGTCCGTGATCTCGCCGCCGGGAGCATCGCGGTGACCGGCGGCCCGGTCACCGCGGACGGGCCCACGGCCACGTTCGCCGCGGTGCTCGACCGGCTTCGGCTCGCCGGACGCGACGTCCTGTATGTGCCCACCACCCCGGCCGATCTCGCCACCGGCGGCATCAGTACCGCCCGGGTGCTGCTCACGGTGGACGGCGGGGGCGGCCCCGATGCCCGTTGAGACCCCGCTCCGTGAACACCGTCGGCCGGCGGAGTCCGCGCGCACGCTCGCGGAACTTCTCCATGACGCACTGACTCACCACGGCACCCCGCCCCCGCTGGACGTGGCGCCGCTCGGCATACGCGACGCCTTCGTGGACGGCGGGGCCGATGCGGGCGCCGCAGCCGGGGCATCCGCCGTGCCCGCCGTGCCCGTCCGGTTCTACGGCCGGCACGTCGTCGTCGGCCCCTTCGCGCCGCCCGGACACGCCGGCCCGCGGCTCTGCGCCCACTGCCTCGAACGGCGCTGGCAGGCGGTCCGTTCCGTCGCCCTGCGGGAGGCGCTGGAGCTCGGTTCGGGCACCAGGACGGCCGGGGAATACCCGTACCTCACACCGTTCTCCGCACACGCGCTCGCGGGGGTCGTCGCCGCCCGGCTCGGCGGCAGCGGACCGGAGTCCGGCGCCTTCCCCGCAGTACACCTGGTGGACCTGCGGACCCTGACGGTCCGCCACTATCCGCTCGTCCCCGACCCCGAGTGCCCGCGCTGCGCAGTGGTGGAGCCGGACACCGCCGAGGCAGCCGCACTCACCCTGCGCCCGGCGCCCAAACGCGGGCCCGGCAGCTTCCGGGTCCGGGACATCGACGAGTACGAGCTGCCCGTCGAGCCCTACGCCAACCCGGTGTGCGGATCGCTCGGCCCGTCCGTCGTCCAGGACATCTCCTCCACCTCCACCTCCGCCACCATCGGCTGCTTCTCCATGCGCTCGGGGGAGTATCTGCGCGAGACCTTCTGGGGCGGTCACGCCGACACCTTCGCCGAGAGCATGCGGATCGGTGTGCTCGAAGGTCTTGAGCGGTACGCGGGCATGCGCTCCCGGGCCAGGAAGGCGCAGACACGGGACTCCCTGAACGCCCTGCGCGCCCGCGGCGAGCACGCGCTCGACCCGCGGGTGTGCGGGCTGTACTCGGACGGCTTCCACCGGGCCAACCCCCGCGTCACCCCGTTCTCCCCGGACCGTGCGATCCCCTGGGTCCAGGGCTGGTCCCTGCGCGAGGGGCGCACGGTCCTGGTGCCCGAAGTCCTCACGTACTACCACGCACCCGGTCTGGAGAACCGCTTCGTCCAGGAGAGCTCCAACGGCTGCGCCTCGGGGGGCTGTCTGGAGGAGGCCGTCTACCACGGGCTGATGGAACTCGTCGAGCGCGACGCGTTCCTGCTCTCCTGGTACGGGCAGGCCTCGCTGCCCGAGATCGATCCGCGCACCAGCCGTCGCCCGGCCACCCGTCAGATGGTCGACCGGCTGGAGATGTACGGCTACGAGGCCCGCTTCTTCGACACCCGGATCTCCTTCCCGATCCCGGTCGTCACGGGGGTCGCCGTGCGGATGGACGGCGGCCCCGGCCTGATGTGCTTCGGCGCGGGTGCCGGACTGGACCCGGAGGCGGCCCTGGCCGGTGCGCTGTGCGAGATCGCCACCGACGCGGTGAACCTCCGCCGTCGCACCGAGCGCGACCTGGAGCGGCTGTCCGCCATGGCGGACGACTTCCACCGGGTCGAGGCGCTGCACGACCACCCCCTGGCCTACGGCATCCCGCAGATGGGCCGCCACGCGCACTTCCTGATCGGCGGACCGGGAGCGCCGCGCCCGCCCCTGCGCTCCTTCGACCAGCTGTATGCGGACGGCTCGGTGCTTCCCGTCTCCGACGATCTGCGGGACGACCTGAACCGATGCGTGGACGCCGTCACCGCTGCCGGATTCGACGTGATCGTCGTCGACCAGACCATGCCGGAACAGCGCGAGCTGGGCCTGACCACGGTCGGCGTCATAGTGCCCGGGCTGCTGCCGATCGACTTCGGCTGGACCCGGCAGCGCGCGCTCGGCATGGACCGGCTGCGCACCGCCCTGCGGGAGGCCGGACTGCGCGAGAGCGATCTCACCGACGCCGACCTCAACCCCGCCCCGCACCCCTTCCCGTGACCGAGGAGCCCGCCATGGGGTACGCCCATGAATACGCCGCCGCGATCCTCCAGCGCGGCCGGGTCCCGATGGACCCCGCCGATTTCGTACCGAACTGGTCGGACGGCCCGCGCAAGGCAAAGTTCTATCCCGGCGTCGACAGCCTGCCACTGCCCGCCTGCGACTACCCCGACCACGCGGCACTCGACCGGGGTCTCGCCCAGGAGACCGATGAGGAAGCGGAGTTCGACCTCACGCTGCTCTCCGGGATGCTCCGCGACTCCTACGGGCTGACCGGCCGCCGTCTGGGCGTCCAGACCAACACCGACCTCGGCGCCCTGCCGTACTACCCGCTCGCCAACTGGTCCCGGGGTTCCGCGTCCGGCGGCGGGCTCTACCCGGTCAGCCTCTACTGGGTGTCCGGCCCGAGCGGTCCCGTACCACCGGGGGTGCACTACTACTCCACACGGCACCACACGATGCAGCGGCTGCTGACCGGCGATGTGTCGGGCGAGGTGCGGGCGGCGCTCGGGGACGGGGCGCCGGGCCCGGACACCGATCAGTATCTGGTTCTCGGGATCAAGTACTGGCAGAACGCCTTCAAGTACAACAACTTCTCCTTCCACGCCGTGTCCATGGACCTCGGGGCGTGTGTACAGACCTGGCGGATGTGGGCCGGCGCCCGGGGGCTGTCCGTTCAGCCCGCGCTCTGGTTCGACGAGGAGCGGCTCGGACGGCTGCTCGGTGTGGACACGGCGGCGGAGGGCATCTTCGCCGTCGTACCGCTGAAGTGGGCGGGGGCCGTCTCCCGCACACCGTCCGCCTCCCCGGTCTCCGTGCGCCACCGGGACCGTGAGCGTTCGCGTACGGTCCTCACCTTCGACGCGCTCCGGCGGATGCAGGCCGCCACCGCAGCCCGTGCCGGCGACCGTCCCGCCCCGGCGGCTCTCGCCCCGGCCGCCGCGCACCCCGCCGATCCGGCCCGCCCGGAGGTGGCACTGCCGCCCGGTCCGCCGCTCGACACGGACGTACGCACCGCACTGCGCGCCCGCCGCAGCAGTTTCGGCCGCTTCGACGCACAGCACCCGATCGGCGCGCAGCAGCTGGCGGCCTGTCTGGCGGCTTCCGTGGCCGGTTCGCGGATCGGTGGGGACACCGGAGGACAGCGGCTGGCGAAGCTCTACGTGTTCGTCAGCCATGTCGAGGGGATCGCGCCCGGTGCGTACGAGTACGACCCCGACGCGCACAGTCTGCGGCTGGTGAAGGCGGGCAGACCGGGCGAGTTCCTGCAGAAGAACTACTTCCTGTCGAACTACAACCTGGAGCAGGCCGGCGCGGTCCTGGTGCCCACCGTCCGTACCGAAGCCGTCCTCGACGCCGTCGGGGACCGTGGATACCGCCTGGTCAACGCCACCGTCGGGGCGATTGCCCAGACCGCCTACACCGCCGCGTCCGCTGTGGGCATCGGCTGCGGGGTGGCGCTCGGCTTCGACAACATCTCGTACATCGAGGAACTCTCTCTCGCGGGGACGGGCGAAGCGCCGCTGCTGATCATGATGATCGGCAACGAGCGGCCGGCCCCGGCCGACTTCCGGTACGAGATCGCCTGAGCGCCGCCACCTTCGACGACGACCGGAACGAGAAGGGGAGACCCTGCCATGACGCCGGACCACCCATCCACCGCCACCCGCTCCCGCTTCATGTTGCGGGTCGCCGGCCTGCCGGTCGAGAGCGTGCAGGCGCTGCGCTGCCCGCAGAGCCGCCGCTGGGCCGACGAAGTCCTTTACGCCACCGAACGGTTGCGCGCCGACGGCGAGCGGCTCGGCGACCTGATCCACGGCCTGATCGGCGGCAGCGAGGACGAGGCGCTGCGCCGCACGCTGCTGGGCCTGCGCCGTGACGTCTTCAACAACCGGCTGCCGAGGCCCGATGCCGCCGGCCGTTCGTCGGCCCTCGTACAGGGCCTCGACGCGGCGGCCGGCGCGGCGCTGGCGGCCTGGCTGACCGGCCGGCGCCGACTGGAGGAGCACCGGGCGGTGGGCCGCGCCCTGCTCGCCGACGAGACCGGCCGCGCCCGCGACGTACTGCGCCGGCTGGCAGGGGAGGAGCGGCTGCGCAAGGGGCTGCTGCTGGCGTCCCCGGCGCTGGACGCACAGCTCGACGCGTATGCGAGGAGCAGCGCCGCCACGCCCCCGGACAAGAAGCAGCGCAAGATCGAGCGCTCGCTGCTCTCGTACCTCTACCGCACGGCGTGCAAGACCAGCCCGTTCTCCACGTTCACCGGGGTCGCCCCCGGGACCTTCGGCGAGCCCGCCGATGACCAGGGGCTCCGAGTCCGGGTCGACGACGAATGGGCCGGGCGGCTGCGGCTCAATGTCGTCGCCGTCGGCAGACTCGCGCAGGCCGTGATCGCGGACCCGGTCCGCCGCGCCGATCTGCCGGTCGCCCCGGCCTCCGGCTGGGGCCGCGACGACGACCGGGTCCGCTATGTGCGCCGCTGGGTCACCCAGGGCGACGAGGACACCGCCGTCACCTTCGACGCGGTGAAGGACCGGCTGTTCTTCCTCCGCCGCAGCGGCACCCTGGAACGCCTCCTCGGTCTGTTCGAGGAGCGCGGCACCCTTCGCTACGGGGAGCTGGCCGGCTGGCTCGCCGAGGACCAGGGAGCGGACGAGGAGGAGTGCGCCCACTACCTCCAGGCGCTCCTCGACCTCGGCATGGTGCAGGTCCCCTGCCTGCGGACCGAGGTCCACGACATCGATCCGCTGCGCGCGTTCCAGACCTCGCTGCGCGGACTCGGCCGCCCCTGGGCGGACCGGCTCGCCGGCCGTCTGGACGCCCCCGCCTCCTGTGTCGAACGGTTCGCGGACGCGAGTCCGGCCGAACGGCGGGCCCTGATGGATGAGTTGCGCACCGCGCTGCGCACCCTCCAGGAGGAGGAGCTC
Source organism: Streptomyces sp. NPDC058239 (assembly GCF_042882185.1). Taxonomy (NCBI): domain Bacteria; kingdom Bacillati; phylum Actinomycetota; class Actinomycetes; order Kitasatosporales; family Streptomycetaceae; genus Streptomyces; species Streptomyces sp. NPDC058239. Next base: position 137,243 of record NZ_JBHVWS010000006.1, on the reverse strand, counting down.
GGCATGGACCGGGCGAGAATTCCGCAGACCCTGCTGTACGAGGACGTGGCGGCCGGGCAGTGCGCCCAACTGTCCGCCCCGGCCTGGGAGAGGCTGGCGGCCGGGCCGCTCGGCGCGGTGGAACGCATCCTGCCCGCCTTCGACCTGACCCTGCCGCAGCGCGTCACGTTCAAGGGGTTCTTCCTCGCCCGGTACGGACAGGGCGGACGCTGCGACGATCTGCTGAAGCTGGTCCACGACTTCCACGAGGACTTCTTCGACCAGTACATGTCGTTCACCGCGAAGCACACCACGTTCGACGCGGACGGAAATTACGTACCCGAGGAGAACTGGCTGTCCCTGCCGCAGCTCAAGGCCCTCGACACGGCCCGGCAGACCTTCGTGGAACGGATGCGCGCCCTGTGGTCGGCCTGGGAGAAGACGGGCACGGGCAGTGGCGAGATCCACGTCGACGACGACATCCTCGACGAGGTCGCCTCCGAACTGTCCCCGCTGACAACGGAGTTCAGTCCGCTCGCACACCATGTGCAGATCGTGGACCGGCCCGCCGATCCGCTGGTCGTCCTCAACCGTTCCTACGGCGGTGTCTCCTTCCCGTTCAGCAGGTTCACACACCTCTTCGACGGCCTCGACGAACAGCTGCTCGCCGCCACCGCCGGCCTCGTACCCGAGGGCGCCGTCCTCGCCGAGGTCACCGGGGGGCCCGTCACCAGCAACCTCAATCTGCACGGCCGGCTCACCGAGTACGAGATCGTCTGCCCCGGCGAGCGCGGCACCCTGCCCGCCCCCAACCGCATCCACCTGGACGACCTCCACCTCGCCCACGACCGGACCACGGACCGGCTCGTCCTGCGCTCCACCCGGCTGGGCAAGGAGGTGGTTCCCGTCTACCTCGGCTACCTCGTCCCCCTGGCCCTGCCCGAGCTGCCCCGGACCCTGTTGCTGCTCTCGCCGACCTCCATGTCCCCGATCAATGTGTGGGGCGGCGTGCCCGAGGGCGTACCGGAGGGCGGAGTCACCACGAGGCCGCGGGTCCGGCACGGAAGTGTGGTGCTCAGCAGGCGCAGCTGGAGCGCGCCCGCCGCCGTGCTGCCACTGCGCCGGCCGGGGGCCGGGGACGACACGTGGTTCCTGGACTGGCACGCGTTCCGCCGCGCCCATGGTCTGCCGGACCGGGTCTTCGCCACCGTCGCCGACAGCGGCGCGCGCGGGGCGACCGGTGCCAAGCCGAGCTACGTCGACTTCGACAGCCCGCTCTCCCTGTCCGCGTTCGAGGCACTGATCAGGACCGCCGAGGCCCGGGTCGTGTTCCGGGAAATGCTGCCCGACGAGGACGGGCTGCACACCGTCTCCGGCCGGGGCCGGCATGTCGCCGAACTCGCGGTGGAGACGGCCACCCCCGCCCGAAGGAGAGACCACTCATGAGCTCAGCCCCATCCACCCCGGCCGCCACGGGGATCCGCCCGGAGGGAGCGTGGCAGGCCACCCACATCTTCTACGCCGCCAACCCCCGGCCCATGCTGACCCATTGCATCCGCCCGCTGGTGGCGGAACTGGAGGCGGACGGTCTGCTCGCGGGCTATTTCTTCATCAACTACTGGCTGGAGGGTCCGCATGTGCGGCTGCGGATCAGGCCGACGGCCCCGGACGCCGAAGCCGAGGTCCGGCGCCGTACGGAGGCGGCCGTCGACGCGTTCCTGGCCGAACGGCCCGCGCTGTACGAGGTGGACTCCGGGTTCCTCAACGACTTCTACAACACTCTGTTCGACATCGAGTTCCCCGGAGCCGAACGCGGCCACTACATGGACGACCAGGGCCGGATGAACCTCCGCCCCAACAACTCGCGCAGCGAGGAGCGTTACGAACCGGAGTACGGCAAATACGGCGGCCCGGCCGGGATCGAGCTCGCCGAATGGCATTTCAGGCACTCCAGCGACCTGGTCATCGACGCCTTCCGGACGAAGAACCTCCATCTGCGGACCGTGCTGCTCGGCACCTCCGCACAGCTGATGATGGTGATGGCAGCGGCTTTCCTGCCGGACCGGCAGGAACTCGCCGACTACCTCGACAGCTATTACGAGTTCTGGCACCGGGCCTTCCCCGGCACCGGCTTCATCGGCAGCGACGAGTACGACCGCAACTACGCCTCGATGGCCCCCGGACTGGCTGCCCGCTTCGCCCATGTCCGGGCCGCCGTGGCGGGCGAGGAGGGCGCGGCACGACTGCCCGGATTCCTCGCCGGCTGGGCCGAGCACTGCGTCGAACTGCGCAACAGCGTCGTCGCGCTGACCCTCAAGGGCGATCTGACGTTCCGCTCCTGGGACGGCGAACGCGACGAGCAGGTCACCGACCCGGCGGCCTCGCTGCCGCTGCTCCTCTCCCCGTACATGCATATGACCAACAACCGGCTGCATGTGACGATCAGGGACGAGGCATACCTCTCGCACGTGCTCGGCCGGGCCCTGCGGGAGCCGGGATGAGCGCCGCTGCGCAGGGGGCCGCCGAAGCCCTCGCCGAATACCGGCCGGCACTGCGGCCCCGGGTCCTGCTCAGCGACGCGCTGCTGCACGGCGCCGCGACGGTGCACCTGATCAAGGACACCGACAGCGGCAGCTCCTTCAGGGTCGGCCCCAAGGAGCACTTCCTCATCGCCAGGATGGACGGGGAGCGCAGCCTGCGGGAGATCGGCGAGGAGTACGCCGAGGAGTACGGGCGCAGGCTGGACGGCGCCCGCTGGCAGCAGATCCTGCGGATGCTCGGCACGCGCGGCCTGCTGGCCGGGGCCGACGGCCGTGCTCCCGCCGCACCCGCCGCCGGGCCCGCCCGGCCCGCCGAGTCCGGGCGCGGGGTGCTGCGCGGCAGCATCCGGCTGGTCGCCGACGCCGACGCCACCACCGCCCGGCTGCACCGGGCGGTCGGCTTCCTGCTGGCTCCGGGGTGGCTGGTGCCCCTGCTGGTCCTGGTGCTCGCGATGGAGGTGGTGGTCGCCCTGCGTGCGGATGAACTTCTCGTCAGCACAAGGGAGTTGTTCACGAACCCGGTTCTGCTGACGGGTGCTGCCACGCTGCTCTGGTTCAGTACCGCCCTGCATGAACTCGCCCACGGGGTCGTCGCCCGGCACTACGGCGGCACGGTGGCCGAAATCGGTCTGCGCTGGCGGCTGCCCGTGGTCATCATGTACTGCACGGTGGGCAACTACCTCTATCTGGGCTCCCGTTGGCAACGCATCCAAACTGCGCTGGCGGGAGCGGTGATGAATCTGCTGTTCCTGCTTCCGTTCTGCGCTCTCTGGCTGTTCGCCCCGCTCGACGCGGCCACGCACGGAGCGCTGGGCGCCCTGCTGCTCCTCGGCAGTGCACAGGCGCTCGCCATGCTGGTCCCGTTTCCGCCGCTCGACGGCTACCGGATCGTGAGCCAGCTGTGCGGGGCCACCGAACTGGCCGCGTCGGCCGGTACGTACCTGCGCCTGGCCGCCCGCCGCGACCCGGCGGCGGCCGACTACCCACGCCGAGCCCGGACCGCGTACCTCGCCTACGGACTGGGCTCGGTGTTCGTGCTCGTGCTGATCCTCGCCGCCGTCGTGGCGGGTGCCCACCATCTGCTGACCGTGTGACCACCGACCCCATGCCGACCCACCGCCCCGAACGTCCGACCCGCCGAGCAGCGGCGGACAAGGAGAAGTCCATGACCCCCACCGCCCCGTCCACCTCCCCGGGGAACCAGGCCGGCCCGGACGACGGCGGCCGGCACCCGGCAGCCGTCGTCCTCGACGACGTACACAAGCGGTACGGCGACACGCACGCCGTCGACGGGGTGTCCCTCACCGTGCCGCGCGGCGAGTTCTTCGGACTGCTCGGCCCCAACGGGGCGGGCAAGACCACCCTCGTGGAGATCATGGAGGGGCAGCGCAGGGCCGACTCCGGGAGCGTGACCGTCCTCGGCGCCGCCCCCTGGCCGCGCAACGCGACCCTGCTCCCCAGGCTCGGCGTACAGACGCAGACTTCGGCGTTCTTCGTCCGCCTCACCGCCCGGGAACATCTGCGCACCATGGCCGCCCTCTACCGGGTGGACCGTGCGGCGGCCGAACGCGCGCTGGACTCCGTCGGCCTCACCGAGCAGGGCGACACCCGGGTGGACGACCTCTCCGGCGGCCAGCGGCAGCGGCTCGCCATCGCCTCCGCGCTCGTCCACGAACCCGAACTGATCTTCCTGGACGAGCCGACCGCAGCCCTCGATCCGCAGGCCAGGCGCGCCCTGTGGCAGGTGCTGCGCGACCTCAAGGGCGCGGGCCGCACCATCATCTACACCACCCACCACCTCGATGAGGCCGAGGCGCTCTGCGACCGCGTCGCCATCATGGTCGACGGCTCCGTCGCCGCCCTCGACAGCCCCGCCCGCCTCATCGCCGCAGCCGGCCCCACCACCAGACTGCTGGTCCCCGAGGGCCGCCTGACCCTCGACGAGGCCCGGGCCATCGAGGGCGTCGACAGCGTCACCGAGGAGCCCGGCGCGCTCGTGCTGGAAACCCTCGAATCGGGCAGGGTCCTGGCCGCGATCGACGCCCTCGCCGGACTCCAGGGCGTACAGACGCGCACCGCCAGCCTCGAAGACGTCTATCTGACGCTCACCGGGGCGCAGGCCGGATACCCGCAGCCGTAACGGGCCGAACCGCTCGCCCCCACGGCCCCACCACCCTCGCACCCAGCGATACGGAGACACCCCGATGAGCGCATACGCGGCGCTGAGCCAGGCCGGATACCGGGCCTACACGCGCGACAGGACCACCCTCTTCTTCACCTTCGCCTTCCCGCTCATCTTCCTGGTCGTCTTCGGACTGATCTTCCACGGCCAGACGGTCGAGGAGAGCGGCAAGCCGTACATCAACTACATCGCTCCCGGCGTCCTGTCGTGGGGCGTCGGCAACGCCGCCGTGTTCGGGGTCGGATTCGTCCTCATGCAGTGGCGGCGCGACGACATCCTGCGCCTCATCCGGATGACCCCGACTCCGGTCTCCGCCGTCCTCGCCTCCCGCTATGTCCTGGCGCTGGGCATCGGCGCGGTACAGGCCGCGCTCTTCGTGGCCGTGGCCCTGCTGCCCTCGTTCGGCCTTCAACTGGACGGCCGCTGGCCGCTCGCCCTGCCGGTGCTGGTCATCGGCATCACCGCGTTCCTCGCGATGGGCGTCATCGTCGGCAGCTACGCGAAGACGCCCGAAGCCGTCGCCGCCGTGGCCAACTGCCTGATGATTCCCATGGCGTTCCTGTCCGGTTCGTTCTTCCCGCTGGACGCCATGCCGGGCTGGATGCAGAACCTCTCCCGCGTACTTCCGCTGCGCTACCTCAACGACGGGATCTCCGGGGCCCTCACCGGTGACGGCACCACCGGAGACATCGGCCTGTCCTGCGCGGTGCTCGCCGGCTTCGCCCTCGTCCTCTGCGCGATCGCGCTCAAGACCTTCCGCTGGAGCGACAAATCATGACGACCGCCACCGTCCCCCCACCCGTGCGTGGCGAGACTCCGCTGGAAGCGGCCCGCGCCGACCTCCAGCACGAACTGACCGCCCGGTACGCGAGGCTGCCCGCACCGTCGGCACTTCCCGCCCCGCTCGTCGTCCCCCTCGGCGCGGCCGACACCCTCGGCTTCGGCCGCCCCGACCCGTACGCGGACACCCGTCCCGCCGCCAACGTCCAGCTCACGTCCCGTGCCGTGCTGATCGGCCCCTGGGGCGGCGAGCCCGGCACCACAGCCTGTGGACAGTGCCTGGCCATGCGCTGGCAGCGGCTGCGCAGCCGCTCGGAGCGCGAGGCACTGGAACTCGGCAGCGCACCGCACGGTGCCGTCCACTGGCCGGTCCTCACCGATTACGCGGTCGACGCCGTCTGGTCCCTCTACCGCGCCGCACTGAGCGGCGGCCACGACACCCCCGACGCGACCCCCGCCGACCGCCCCCTGCCCCGGGTCACCCGGACCGACCTGGCGACCCTCGCCACCGCGACGTTCCCGCTCCTGCCCGAACCCCTCTGCCCCTCCTGCGTCCAGGAGGTCCCCGACTCCGCCGCTTCGGCCCGTATGGTCCTGCGCCCCGCCCCCAAACCGGACCCGGACGGTTACCGGCTGCGCTCCCTCGCCTCCTACCCCCTGCCGACCGCGGCCCTCGCCAACCCGGTGTGCGGCACCCTCGGTTCCGACACCTGGATCAACCCGACGTCCACCACCACGGCACCGGTCGCGGGCACCCATTTCGTACGGGGCTACGCCGGTCTCAACGACGTCACGTGGAGCGGCCAGGCCAACAACTACGACACCAGCCGCATCCTCGCCCACCTGGAGGGCCTGGAGCGGTACGCGGGCACCACGCGCAGACGTGGCACCTCACCCGTCGTCGGCGCCTACACGCAGCTGGCCGATCATGCGCTCAACCCCGCCGACTGCGGTCTCTACGCCCCGGAGACCTACGCGAGCGATCCCATGGTCTCCCCGTTCGACCCGGACCGGAACATCCCCTGGGTGTGGGGCCACTCCCTGCGCGACGACCGCCCCGTCCTGGTGCCCGCCAGGCTCGCCCACTACAGCGCCGGGGTCGAGGCCGACAACTTCGTCTTCGAATGCTCCAACGGCTGCGCCACCGGCGGCAGCCTGGAGGAGGCGATCTTCTTCGGACTCCTCGAAATCGTCGAGCGGGACGCCTTCCTCCTGGCGTGGTACGGCCGCGCCCCCCTCACCGCGATCGATCTCGGGACCTGCCGCTCCCCGGCCGTCCGCACGATGACCGACCGGGCCGCGCTGCACGGCTACGACGTCCATGCCTTCGATACGCGGATGGACCTGGCCGTCCCCGTCGTCACGGCCCTCGCGGTACGCAGGGACGGCGGGTACGGGATGCTGTCGTTCGCCGCCGCCGCCGGATTCGACCCGGAGGTCACCGTCGAGTCGGCCCTGTCCGAAGTCCTCACGTACATTCCGCACCTGCCCGGTCAGGTTGCCGAGCGTCACGGCGAACTCGCCGCCATGGCCCAGGACTTCACCCTCGTACGGCATCTGAAGGACCACGCCCAGCTCTACGGGCTGCCCGCGATGACCGAGCACGCGAAGGAGTACCTGGACCCCGTCGCCGTACACCCGCTGGCCGACACCTTCGGCGACTGGGAGCCGCAGCGCCCCCGCACCGGGGACCTGCTGGACGACCTGAACCTGCTGCGTGACCAGCTCACCGCCGCCGGGCACGATGTCATCGCGGTCGACCAGACCACCCCCGAGCAGCGCCGGATGGGTCTGCGCACCGTCGCCACCCTCGTCCCCGGCTTCCTGCCGCTGGACTTCGGCTGGACACGGCAGCGCGCCCTCCTGATGCCCAGGCTGCGGACCGCGCTGCGGGCGGCGGGGCGGCGGAGTGACAATCTTCCGGAGTCCGCGATCAAGCGCGTCCCGCACCCCTTCCCGTGACCGGTGCCGGCACGACGTCCGCAAGCCCCCCTCGCGTTCGATCCGCGAAGAGGGCTTGTGGACATGCGCGATGTGCGACCGGGTCAGGCGCAGCAGGAGGTGGTGCTGGTGGTGCTGGAGCAGGTCGACGTCGAGGAACAGGACGTCGAACCGGCGAGCACGACCTCCGCGGCGTCGGAGTAGTCCGAGATCTCGAAGGTCTCCGACTCCAGCTCCAGGATCTCGTCGGCGAGGGTGGCGAGCTCGGTCTTCGGGGCCATGGTGTTCTCCCTTGGGTCACGGGGATCGGCCGGCCGGTCCGGCGCTGTTCCCCTGCGCTGATGCCATTGCAGCGGGGGCCGCTGTCACATCGGCCGCGCTTTCGCTGTCAGATCGCTGGCACCCCATGACAGCGGAACGCCGAATTCCTGAAGCCGGGGCGGCGCAGGCTCACGGACAAGGCCCCAATCCCGCCCAGCGGAACGAGGTGAGATGACATGAAGGAGAACCCCACCCCACCCCAAACCCCGCCCCCGGCCACGCCTCCGTCCTCGCCCTCACCACCCCTGACGCCCCCGGTCGTTGCGCGGGCGGCCCTGCGCTCCGCGATCGAGCTCTACCTCGATGTCCATGCCCACCCGGAGCTCTCCGGCTCCGAGCAGCGCACCGCCGACCGGTTCGCCGCCCGGCTGGAGGCGAGCGGCTGCGCGGTCACCCGGAAGGTCGGCGGCGGTCACGGACTCGTGGGCGTCCTGCGCAACGGGCCCGGTCCGACCGTCATGCTCCGCACCGAACTCGACGCTCTTCCGGTCACCGAGCGCACCGGCCTCGCCTACGCGAGCACCGTGCCCGGCGTGATGCACGCCTGCGGACACGACCTGCATCTCGCCGCGGTCGCCGGAGCGGTGGCCGAACTCTCGCGGACGCGCTCCGAATGGAGCGGCACCGTCCTGGTCGCGGGCCAGCCCGCCGAGGAAACCCTGACCGGGGCGCAGGAGATGCTGGCGGACGGGCTGTACGAGCGGTTCGGAACTCCGGACGTCGTCCTCGCCCAGCACGCCTCGCCGGCACCCGCCGGTACGCTCGCGCACGCCGCGGACTTCCGTACCCCGTTGATGGCGGCCAGCACGGCGGTGGATGTCACCCTGTACGGTCGCGGCGGCCATGCGGGCACCCCGCACCTCACCGTCGACCCGGTCCTCGCGGCGGCGGCTGCCGTCCTGCGGCTCCAGTCCGTCGTGTCGCGGGAGACCGCACCGGCCGAGCAGGCGGTGCTGAGCGTCGGAATGCTGAGGGCCGGTGAGCGCGGCAACGTGATCCCGGACACGGCCGAACTCGCCCTGTGCATGAGGGCCTTGTCCCAGCCGGTGCTCGACCGGATGACGGCCGCCGCGCTGCGGATCGTGACTGCCGAATGCGCGGCGTCCGGCTGCCCGCAGGATCCGGACTTCACCGTTACCGCGCGCTCGCCCGCCCTGCTGACCGGTGCCGCCGCCACCACATCCGTACGCGCGGTGCACGAGGCGCTGTTCGGACCGGAGCGGGTGACGGACTGCGGCCCCCTCACGGCCACCGAGGACTTCTCGTGGTTCGCCTCCCAGGGCGTGGCGACGGTGTACTGGATGCTCGGCGTGACCGGGGTACGGCAGTGGCGCACCGCCCGGGACGGCGGACCGCACGTACCGCCCAACCACGCGCCGGAGTTCGCCCCGGACGTCCGTACCGCTCTGCCTGCCGGGATCGCGGCGATGGCATCGGCTGCCAGACATGTGCTGGCCCCGGAAGGGGACATGCCATGACCCGCCCCGGCAAGGAGGCCGTCCACGCCGTCGGCCATGTCGACATGGTCACCGTCCGCCGGGACAGCACCGCCCCGACCGGCGAGACCACCGTCGTACGCCTGCTGAGTCTGCTCCCCGCCCACTGGACCTGTAACCCGTGCTCCGTAGGCCCCGACCGGATCGCCCTGCGCATCGCCCTGAACCCCGCCGTCGACCGGCAGGCGGTCCGTCGTGCCGTCTCCAGTGCCCTCGCCGACCGGGCACTGGAGGGCTGGGCGGAGGAGCGGTGAGGGCGCGGCGGTGCGGGGGCGGTCCCGGGCCGGGCTGCGCAAGGGGCCCGGGGCCGCGCCCCGCACTCAGATCCAGCCGCGCTCCCGGGCCAGCAGGGCCGCCTGGGCGCGGCTCGCCGCGCCGAGCTTCTGCATCAGATCGGCGACGTACCGCCGGTACGTCCGCACCGAGACGCCCAGCTCCCGGGCGCCCGCGTCGTCCTTGCCCACGGTGCACATCGCCACCAGCACCCGCCGCTCGGTCTCCGAAAGGCCGGTGTCCGCCGCCCCGGTGTCCTCGCCGCTCGCCTGCGAGAGATCGTCCGCCTGGTCCCAGATCTTCTCGAAGAGAGCGATGATGTTGGAGACCAGACCGCTGCGGTGGGCGAGCAGCGCACCGCGCGAGGTGTTGCGCGGATCGAGCGGGACGAGCGCGGCCTTGCGGTCGTACACCAGCAGCCGTTCCGCGGTGTACGCCGTCACCCGGATCGAGGCCCCGTGCTCGGCCAGTTCCCGCAGATAGGCGGCAGTCGCCGGATCCCGCAGCGCGGCCTGTGCGACGACATTCCGGATCCGCACGCCGCGCCGCAGACATCGCAGGTCCAGCGGGCGCGAGCGGGCGATGTTCTCGGGCGACAGCTTTGTGTACGGCTCCACGGAGAGGATCTCGTCCCGGGCGAAGAACGCGAGGTCGTCGATCCGGTTGCGGATCTGCGCGAGCCCCTCCAGCTGCTCAATGCCCGGTGGAGGGGGTCTTCGCGCCCCCTGCTCCGCGCGTAGACCGTCGATGACATGGCGGGACCGGGTGACACGCTGCAGCTCCTGGTGGAGGGAGTGCAGACGTAAGTCGATCAGCCGGGCCAGCGCGACTTCGGGGTCCGTCGGAAAAATGCGCAGGTCGGAGCCCTCGGGATGGAGCAGTCCGAGCTCTTGGAGCCGTTCGATGCACGAGCGCGCGACCTGCGGGTCGGTGTGCAGCAGGAGGTGCAGGTCGTCGGTGGCGGTGCCGGGGTTGCGCAGGAAATGCCGGTAGACCTCTTCCTCGGCCTCCGAGACTCCGAATATGGACATCTCGTTCTCGCCCACGTGTGCCCCCGCTGCCTGGTCCATGCGCGGCCGCGCACTTGCGGGGATCGCCCGTGAGTGCGGGTCGACGGCTGCCGTACTCACTGCCCGTGCAACTGTTTGTGGAATCTTCGGCCAAAGCGTAGACGCTGGGATCGTTTCTGTGACGATCCCGGACGCAACTGTGTGCGATACGCAGATGAACGGTGTGTGGCCCGCGACGAGCGGCGCCGGGCGCGCGACGGACGGTACCGGCCGGTACCCGGGCGGGCCCGCGGACCCACCCGCCGCCGTCCGCCGGAATCAGGCCGCGCTCCTCCTGCCCCGGGCGATTGCGCACGCGGCTGTCACACGGGAGTCGTACGCTGGAACCCCCCGGCCCGTGAGACGTGTCGGGTCCTTCGTGTTGCCCTTCGCGTTGCCCCCTGGCGGCAGCCGGCTGTCAGACCTCGCCCTCGTTACCCGGACGGAAGCCCTTCATGAGCCTGCACGGCCTGCTGGATGTCGTCGTACGTGATCCGGCACTCTCCGAAGCGGTGAAGGCCGCCACCGACGGCCACCGGATGCACGTCGACCTCGTCGGTCCGCCCGCCGCCCGCCCCTTCGCCGTGGCCGCGCTGGCCCGTGAGGCCGGACGGACCGTGCTCGCCGTCACCGCGACCGGTCGGGAGGCCGAGGACCTGGCGGCCGCGCTGCGCACCCTGCTGCCGCCGGACACGATCGCCGAGTTCCCGTCGTGGGAGACCCTGCCGCACGAGCGGCTCTCGCCCCGCTCCGACACCGTGGGCCGCCGCCTCGCCGTGCTGCGGCGCCTGGCGCACCCGCGGAAGGACGACCCGGAGACCGGTCCGGTCAAGGTCGTCGTCGCACCGGTCCGCTCCGTGCTCCAGCCGCAGGTCAAGGGGCTCGGCGACCTGGAACCCGTAGCGCTGCGCATCGGGCAGAGCGCCGACCTCGGCAAGACGGTCGACGCGCTCGCGGCGGCCGCGTACTCCAGGGTCGAACTGGTCGAGAAGCGCGGCGAGTTCGCCGTGCGCGGCGGCATCCTGGATGTCTTCCCGCCGACCGAGGAGCACCCCCTTCGAGTGGAGTTCTGGGGTGACGACGTCGAGGAGATCCGCTACTTCAAGATCGCCGACCAGCGGTCGCTGGAGATCGCCCAGCACGGGCTGTGGGCGCCGCCCTGCCGCGAGCTGCTGCTCACCGACGAGGTACGGGAACGGGCCGCGGCGCTCGCCGAACTCCACCCGGAGCTGGGGGAGTTGCTCGGCAAGATCGCCGAGGGAATCGCCGTGGAGGGCATGGAGTCCCTCGCCCCGGTCCTCGTCGACGACATGGAGCTGCTGCTCGACGTGTTGCCGAAGGGGTCGATGGCACTGGTCTGCGACCCGGAGCGGGTCCGCACCAGGGCAGCGGACCTGGTCGCCACCAGTCAGGAGTTCCTCCAGGCGTCCTGGGCGGCAACCGCGGGCGGCGGCGAGGCCCCGATCGATGTCGGCGCGGCCTCCCTGTGGGGCATCGCGGACGTCCGCGACCGGGCCCGCGAGCTGGAGATGATGTGGTGGTCGGTCTCCCCGTTCGCCGCGGACGACGAGCTCGACGAGGACACCCTCAAGCTCACGATGCACGCCCCGGAGTCGTACCGCGGCGACACCGCCCGCGCGCTCGCCGACACCAAGGGCTGGATCGCCGACGGCTGGCGCACGGTGTACGTCACCGAGGGCCAGGGTCTCGCCTCCCGTACCGTCGAGGTGCTGAGCGGCGAAGGCATCGCGGCCCGCCTGGACCCCGACCTGGCGGAGATCTCCCCGTCGCTGGTCCACGTCTCCTGCGGCGCGATCGACCAGGGCTTCGTCGACCCGGTGCTCAGGCTCGCCGTCCTCACCGAGACGGATCTGACCGGCCAGCGCACCGCCACCAAGGACCTGGGCCGGATGCCGGCCCGCCGCCGCAAGACGATCGATCCGCTGACGCTGGAGACCGGCGACTACATCGTCCACGAACAGCACGGTGTGGGCCGCTACATCGAAATGGTGCAGCGCACCGTGCAGGGCGCCACCCGCGAGTACCTCCTCGTCGAGTACGCCCCCGCCAAGCGTGGCCAGCCCGGTGACCGCCTCTACATCCCGACCGACCAACTGGAGCAGGTCACCAAGTACGTCGGCGGCGAGGCGCCCACCCTGCACCGGCTCGGCGGCGCCGACTGGACCAAGACCAAGGCACGCGCCAAGAAGGCCGTCAAGGAGATCGCCGCCGACCTGATCAAGCTCTACTCGGCACGGATGGCGGCCCCCGGCCATGTCTTCGGCCCCGACACCCCGTGGCAGCGCGAACTGGAGGACGCCTTCCCGTACGCGGAGACGCCCGACCAGCTCACCACCATTGCCGAGGTCAAGGAGGACATGGAGAAGTCCGTCCCGATGGACCGGCTGATCTGCGGCGACGTCGGCTACGGCAAGACGGAGATCGCGGTGCGGGCGGCCTTCAAGGCGGTCCAGGACGGCAAGCAGGTCGCCGTCCTCGTACCCACGACCCTCCTGGTCCAGCAGCACTACGGCACGTTCACCGAGCGCTACTCCCAATTCCCGGTCAACGTAAGGGCGCTGAGCCGCTTCCAGTCCGACTCCGAGTCCAAGTCGACCCTGGAAGGGCTCCGCGAGGGCTCCGTCGACCTGGTCATCGGCACCCACCGCCTCTTCTCCTCCGAGACGAGGTTCAAGGACCTGGGCCTGGTCATCGTCGACGAGGAGCAGCGCTTCGGCGTCGAGCACAAGGAGCAGCTGAAGAAGCTCCGCGCCAACGTGGACGTCCTCACCATGTCCGCGACGCCCATCCCCCGTACGCTCGAAATGGCCGTGACGGGCATCCGTGAGATGTCGACGATCACCACGCCCCCCGAGGAGCGCCACCCGGTCCTCACCTTCGTCGGCCCGTACGAGGAGAAGCAGATCGGCGCGGCGATCCGCCGTGAACTGCTCCGCGAGGGTCAGGCGTTCTACATCCACAACCGTGTCGAGTCGATCGACCGCGCCGCCGCGCGCCTGCGCGAGATCGTCCCCGAGGCGAGGATCGCGACCGCCCACGGCCAGATGTCCGAACAGTCTCTGGAGCAGGTGGTGGTGGACTTCTGGGAGAAGAAGTTCGACGTCCTGGTCTCCACGACGATCGTCGAGTCCGGCATCGACATCTCCAACGCCAACACCCTGATCGTGGAGCGCGGCGACAACTTCGGCCTCTCCCAGCTCCACCAGCTGCGCGGCCGCGTGGGCCGTGGCAGGGAACGCGGCTACGCGTACTTCCTCTACCCCCCGGAGAAGCCGCTCACCGAAACGGCCCACGAGCGCCTGGCCACGATCGCCCAGCACACCGAGATGGGCGCGGGCATGTACGTCGCGATGAAGGACCTCGAGATCCGGGGCGCCGGAAACCTCCTGGGCGGCGAACAGTCCGGCCACATCGCGGGCGTCGGCTTCGACCTGTACGTACGCATGGTCGGCGAGGCGGTGGCCGACTACCGGGCCTCCCTCGAAGGCGGCGTGGAGGAGGAGCCGCCCCTGGAGGTCAAGATCGAGCTCCCGGTCGACGCACACGTCCCCCACGACTACGCCCCCGGCGAGCGGCTGCGCCTCCAGGCGTACCGCGCCATCGCCTCCGCCAACACGGAGGACGACATCAGAGCGGTCCGAGAGGAACTCACCGACCGCTACGGCAAGCTCCCCGAGCCGGTCGAGAACCTGCTCCTGGTCGCGGGCCTGCGCATGCTGGCCCGCGCCTGCGGCGTCGGCGAGATCGTGCTCCAGGGCTCGAACATCCGGTTTGCCCCGGTCGAGCTGCGCGAGTCGCAGGAGCTCCGCCTGAAGCGCCTCTACCCGAAGACGATCATCAAGCCGGCCGTCCACCAGATCCTGGTCCCGCGCCCCACCACGGGCAGGATCGGCGGCAAACCGGTCGTGGGCCGCGAACTGCTGGCGTGGACGGGGGAGTTCCTCACTACGATTCTGGGGTCTTGAGGGGCGCCGGATCCGGCGCGGATGAGATCTTGAAGACCAGCCACACGGTTTTGCCGACGACGTGATCATCGACCCCGAAGTCGTCGGCAAGCTCGCTCACCAGGTGTAATCCGCGCCCCGAACAGGCGTCGTCGTCGGGGCGCTGGACCGCCGGCTGACCGGGGCCGCTGTCACGGACCTCCAGCCGCACCAACTCCTCGCCCCGGTGGAGGCCGACGCAGAACTCACGCCCGGGTGGCGCGCCATGCAGCAGCGCGTTGGTGGCGAGCTCCGAGACGCACAGCTTTATGTCCTCGACCAGAGGGTGGAGCTCCCACTCGACGAGGACGCCGGTGACGAAGTCGCGTGAGGCACCAACGGAGGTGCGCCTGCGGGGAAATCGTCGTTGCTGCGACAGGGACACGGTTGTTCACCGCCTTGCTCGCGGGCCGTAACGTGATGGGGACTGTACTGCTATTCGTGAAAAGCGGCAAGGTTTACTCTGTGAGGGTGCGCCGGAGTCGCCTACCGTGTGATGCGGCAGGCCGGTAAGGGTGTTGGCTGCGGAGGAGAAGGACATGGGCGGCAGTGAATGGATCAGCACCTCGGTGCCTTATCTCGCCGCGCCCTCCGGAGCTCAAGGTGACGCGTGGGCGGCGGAGGCCGCATCGGAGGGGCGCCGGGGCAGTCAGCGCATTGTTCAGGCGGGCGAAGTGGAGGCGCCGGGAGCGGTCGCGGAGCTGCTGGGGACGCCCGCCGGGCAGAGCGTCGTCGCTCGTCGCAGGATCATGTATCTCGACGGTGAGCCGTGCGAGCTGACGGACACGTACTACCCCGTGGACATTGCGGGCGGCACCGGTCTGGCCGGGACTGCCAAGATCCCGGGCGGGGCGATCAGGCTTCTGGCGGACCTGGGTCATGTCGGTGTCCGCGTGCGCGAGGACGTGACCGCACGGTCGGCGACCGGGCATGAGCGGGAGCAACTGCGACTGGCGGCAGGAGAACCCGTACTGCAACTGACCCGGCTCACGCTGGACGACGCGGACCGGCCCATTCAGGTCGATGTGATGGCCATGCCTCCACGGCGTCAGAAGTTGCGGTACGAGATCAGGATCGGATGACTGTGCCCAGACCCGAAGCGGATGCCGTCGACCGCCGTTCACTGCACGAACGGATCGCGGCCGACCTCAGGGACCAGATCATGGGCGGGGACCTCGCTCCCGGCGCCAGTCTGCCGTCCACCGTGCACCTCAAGGAACGGTTCAACGCCTCGAACGCGACCGTGCAGAAGGCGCTGCAGCTGCTCAAGGACGAACAGTTGGTGGTCGGCAGGGCGGGTGCCGCGGTGACGGTCCGCGAGCATCGTCAACGAACCGTCCGCCCGGCCTCGTACATGGCCCCGGCAGGTTCGGGTGAGCCGTACCGCTGGCTGGCCGAAGCTGCGAAGGACGGATCCCGCGCGCACAGCACACTCCTTGAGGTCGTCGAGTGCGAGCCGCCTGCGGATGTCGCCGAGGCGCTCCGGCTCCCGGAGGCCGGCGCCGCACTTCTGCGACGACAACTCCTCATGGTCGACGACGAACCGGTCGAGCTCGTCGCGTCGTACTACCCGCTGGAGATCGCCCGGGGCACGGCGATGGCGGAGCGCCGGAAGATCCCCGGTGGCACGCCGACCCTGCTCGCGGAAATGGGCTACCCACCCCGGCTCAGCGTGGACCGCGTGTCCGCGCGGGTGCCCACGCAGGATCAGTACCAGGCGCTCCGGCTGCCCGGTGGGCTGCCGGTTCTGCGGACGCTGCGTGTCGTCTACAGCGACGACGAACGGCCCGTCGAAGCGACCGTCATGGTCAAGGCGGGCCATCTGTACGAGTTGCAGTACGAGTTCACGGCCGAGCGCACCTGAGGCGACTCAACTGCGTTTGCGGGGCGATGGCGACGATGCGGGCTGCTCCTGGTGTGCGATGTCCGGCCTGAACAACAGCCCGGTGACCGACCGGAAGACGTCCTCCGGGTCCTGGCTCCCCACCGGGCCGCTCAGATTGCCGCTGAGCAGCAGGGTGGCGAAACCGTGGGCCAGGGACCAGGCGGCGAGGCCCGCGAGCCGGGTGTCGTCGCCGCGTCCGGCGGTGGGGAGGTCGGTGACGCCCGCCCGCAGCTCCGTCGTGGCGCGGGCCTTCGCGGCGAGCAGTTCGGGGTCGTCGGTGCGGTAGAGGTCCGGCTGGAACATCACCTGGAAGTGTGCCGGGTGGTCGGTGGCGAACCGTACGTACCGCACGCCCCGCTCCCGTAGGTCCGGGGCATCGGCCAGTGCGTCGGCGAAGAGGGTGTAGCCCTCGGCGGCGATGGCGGTGAGCAGGCCCGTGCGGTCCTTGAAGTGATGGGCGGGGGCCGCGTGGGAGACGCCGGCCCGGCGCGCCAGGTCGCGCAGGCTCAGCGCGCCCGGGCCCTCGGTGCGGATGACATCGAGTGCGGCGGTGAGGACGGCGCGTCGCAGGTCGCCGTGGTGATAGGTGCGCTCGCTGGTCATGTGCAGCAGGTTACGCGGAATCTAGTCATTGACAAGTTCAGGAAGGGGAGAGCACTCTGGGGATCTAGTCAGTGACAAGATGCGTGACGCTGTGGAGGGCGGAGACATGTCCGAGGAGCTGGGCCGGGTGCGGCAGATGTGGCACCTGCTGGAGCCCCTGCACGCTGTTCTGTACTACGCGCCGGAGTCCTTCGAGGAGGCTGCCGGGCTCGGCTACCGCACCGATGAGCGCTGGCCGAGCTACTTCGCCTGGCGCGCCGCGCCGCTCGGGGAAGTCGATACCGACCGGGTGGCCGGCACCTTCTACAGCTTCAGCCCGGCGATGGTGCGCGAGTACGTCCCCGCCGCCTGGTCCGTCGCCTCTTCCGGCGCGGTGCTCGCCGCCCGGACGCGGGCGGTCGACCGTGCGTACCGGGGGCTGCTGGGGGAGCAGGTCGCCGGTCCGGAGCTTGCCGAGGCCGCCGCGCTCGTACGACGCGTCGCGGAGGCTGCCGACACGGCCGGCCGGCCGCTCGCCGCGGCCAACGCCGCCCTGTTCTGGCCGGAAGAACCGCATCTGGTGCTCTGGCAGGCGGCGACGATCCTGCGGGAGCATCGCGGGGACGGGCATGTTGCCGCGCTTGCCGGGGCCGAGCTCGATCCGGTCGAGTCGCTGGTCTCCTTCGCCGCCATCGGTGCGGCGCTCCCGGAGGTGTTCGCAAGCCGGGGGTGGGGTGAGGAGGAGTGGCAGGCGGCTCGTCAACGGCTCGTGAAGCGCGGGCTGCTGACGGGGGACGGTACGGCGGCCGAAGCGGGGCGGGCGTTGCGCACCGAAGTCGAGCGGCGTACGGATGAGGCGGCTGCCGCCCCGTGGAGGGCGCTCGGTGAGGAGGAGCGGGAGCGGCTGGTCGAGTTGCTGGGGCCGCTCTGGGTGGCGGTGATCGGCTCCGGGCTGCTGCCGTCCGAAACGACGCTGGGCATCGGGAAGGTGTGAGCGGCCGGGCGGGCCGGGCAGTGTGATTCCGGCCGCATCCTGCAGGAAGCGCACTCATGAACGCCCGTCAGCGGGGAAGGCGTCCGTAGGATTCCCGGGTTCGGCTTTCTCCCCGTCAGGACGGCTTCGAGTGATATCTCCCCGCGCATACCGAGTGACGCTGCCCGCCCTCAGCGTGGCGGCGGTGCTGGCCCTGGCCGGCTGCGACCCCGAGCAGGCGGCCTCCGGGACCGGGCGGAAGGGGGACGGGTCTCAGGCCGTCACCGGATTCGGGGCCAGTCCGCTCGACAACGCCGACGGTACGAAGCCGGGGCTCGCACCGCTCACCTCCGAGGCGGACATGGCGGCCGGCCGGAAGATCATCGAGAAGGTGGCGACGAAGGGGCGGGGGCCGAAGACCGGGTACGCGCGCGACAAGTTCGGCTACGCGTGGAAGGACTCGATCGACGGGATACCGCTCGCGAGGAACGGCTGCGACACCCGTAACGACCTCCTCGCCAGGGACGGCAAGGACGTGAAGTTGCGGTCCGGTTCGGACTGTGTGGTCGTGTCGATGACCCTCAAGGACCCGTACACCGGCTCGACGATCGACTGGCGCAAGCAGCAGGCCACCAAGGTGCAGATCGACCACGTCATGCCTCTCTCGTACGACTGGCAGATGGGCGCCGCACGCTGGAACGAGGCCAAGCGGCAGCAGATCGCCAACGACCCGCTCAACCTCATTCCGGTCGACGGCCCGGCCAACAACGCCAAGCGGGACTCGGGCCCCGCCTCCTGGCTGCCGCCGTACAAGCCGGTCCGCTGCTCGTACGCGGTGCGGTTCGCGCAGGTGTCCCTGAAGTACGGACTGCCGGTGACGACCGCGGACAAGCGGACCATGCTGGAGCAGTGCGGCGGGTGATCGCGTGTCGTGGAGCCCAGGGTCCCCGGTCGCGTCCCAGCCTCTGACGGTGCCGGACGGATCCGGCCGCCCCCTGCCGTCACCGCATTAGTGTGTACGGGATGGACCTGACCATAACCACACTCGCCCGGCGGCCCGAGCTTGCCGACGCGGCACTCCTGATGCCTGATGCCTGGCCGGAGTTCATACAGCACGACCTTGTTGGGCGGCAGTACTTCGGGCGGATCGCCGCCGAGCTGCCGGAGTACTCGCTCGTGGCGACGGAGCCGGACGGCACGGTCGTCGCACGGGGGTTCAGCGTGCCGTTCGCACTGACGGCGGTGGATGTTCCGCGCGGGGAGCTGCCCGACGCCGGTTGGGACCAGGTGTTGCTGTGGGCCTTCGCGGATCTGCGGGACGGGCGGGTGCCGGACACGGTCAGCGCGATCGAGATCGCCGTGGCCGGGGACCGCCGGGGGCGGGGGATCTCCGGCCGGATGCTCACCGCGATGCGGGAGAACGCCGGGCGGCTCGGATTCGGTGAGGTTGTCGCGCCGGTACGGCCGAACGCCAAACACCTGGAGATGCGGGCACCGATCGAGGAGTACGCGTACCGGACCCGGGAAGACGGGCTGCCGCACGACCCCTGGTTGCGCGTCCATGTGCGGGCGGGCGGTGAGATCGTGGGAATCGCGGCGGAGTCGATGCGGGTGACCGGGTCGCTCGAGCAGTGGCGGAAGTGGACCGGGCTGCCGTTCGACGAGGCGGGCGATGTGGAGGTGCCGGGTGCGCTGACTCCGGTGCGCTGTTCGGTGCAGCGGGGTTACGCGGTGTACGTGGAGCCGAATGTGTGGGTGCGGCACCGGGTGTGAACGCGCAGACGGAACCCGCCCGGGTGAGGGCGGGTTCCGTGGTGCCGGGCGGGTCAGGCGGGTGAGATCTTCGGCTTCTTCGCCGTGAACGGCTTGTTGAACTCGGAGAACTCGACGGTGAGGGCGCGGCCGTTGCCGCGTGCGCCGTTCGCCAGGCGTGTCCTCAGGAGGTAGGGCCTGCCCTCGGCGGCGATGCTCGCCGCCCATGTCCCGTCGTCCGTCCTGCCGGTGACGGTCAGGGTGGGTACGGAGCCGAGCGTCGCCGTCTTCCCCTTGTGGGCCGTTCCGCTCTTCGACGCGAGAAGGTCGAGGAATCCCTTCCGGTCGCAGTAGCGCAGGGCCAGCCCGGTGTGCCGGTCGTCGGCGAGTGCCTTCACCCAGCGGCCCGTGAGCCTCTTGATCTCGGCTTCGGCATCCTTGCGCGGCCTGCCCGGAGCGGCGGCCGCCCGCAGCATCGCGGCGTCGGACAGGGTGTAGACCGTGCCGCCCGTCCGCACCAGCTCCATCGTGCCCGCCGCGCCCATGGACAGCGTGACCGTGCACTGGCCCCTGACGTCCGTGGCGATGTACGCCTGGACCGGGCCCTCGGAGGAGGTCGTCTCCACCGTCATGCGTACCGACTTGGCGCCCCGGGTCGCCGCGAGGGCCTTGTCGACGACCTCGGGGCCGGTCAGCCGTGCATAGGGAGCGGCGCTTCGTGCATCGTCGAAGAGCGTGTCACAGGCCGCCGTGGGGCCGAGGGCTGTCACGGTGCAGAGAGCGGCTGCCGCGGTGCGGACGAGTGGGCGCATGGTGGTCGGCTCCGGTCGAGGGGGAAGGTCAGAGCTTCAGGTCCCACTGGGTGGCGTCGTACGTAAACCCGGGGTTGACCTCGACGGTCAGGTTCTTCGCGTCCGCAGGGGCGTCGAAGGCGAACTGGACCGTGACCTTCTTGCCCGGCAGTACCGTGCCGCTGAAGCCCTCGCCGACCTTGCCGTCGAAGATCTGATCGGCGTCCACACCGTCCTGGCCGGCGCGGGCCGTGACGCTGACGAGCGCGGAGTCGAACTTCTCCTTGCCCGCGTTCTCGATGACGACGGCGACCCGGTAGGCCTTGTTGCCCTTGGTGTGCCCGGCGGCGTACGTGTCCGGGGTGTACGAGGTGGCGTCGCCGACCGTGACCGTCAGATCGTCGTCGTACACGGCCGAGTCGCCGGCCTCCAGCGCCTTGCCGGTGTCCTTCTTCTTCTCCGCGTCCCCGTCCTTCGCGGAGTCGCTGCCGGGCTTCGGCTTCGCGGAGGCCGTGGTGTCCGACACCGCTTTGTTGAGGTCGTTCACCGCATCGTCCACGGCCTTGAACGTGATCACCGCACCCACCACCGCGAGGATCAGCGAGATCAGGCCGAGGACGGCGCCGAAGGTCGTCATGCCCTTGTTGGTGGCCTCGCCGCGCTTGGCCCGGCCCCGGCCGGCCAGGCCCAGGATCAGGGCGATGACGCCGAGGATGCCCGCCAGCCAGAACAAGAACGGGATCAGGCCCGAGACGGCGCCGATGACACCCAGGACGAGAGCGGCGATGCCCAGTCCGTTACGGGCCGGGCGCATGCCCGGCGTCTGGGCGGGGGCGTACGGCTGCTGGGGCTGCGGGGACTGCGGCGGCTGCGTGAACTGGGACATGGCTGTGCCCTCCGGCAAATGCAGAGATGGGTGGTGAGCGGTTCGTGCATCGCTCTCGTGTAGCGACAGGTCAATAACAGCAGAGCTTGTGAACCGAGTCAACACGATTCACGTCGGATGGGTTGATGCACGCTGTGAATCGATGTCGCGTGAACGGGGTCGGTATGCTCGCCGACAACCAGTACGGGGACGAGTGCCAGGACCGCCAGGATCACGACCAGGGAGACAGCCAGTGCCGGAGAACTCGACAGAGGTGACCGCGGCCGGGATCGCCCGGCTCGCGGGCGTGGGGCGCGC
The DNA here is from genome assembly GCF_042882185.1 of Streptomyces sp. NPDC058239. NCBI lineage: Bacteria > Bacillati > Actinomycetota > Actinomycetes > Kitasatosporales > Streptomycetaceae > Streptomyces > Streptomyces sp. NPDC058239. Next base: position 115,512 of record NZ_JBHVWS010000006.1, on the reverse strand, counting down.
CGCCGTCAGCAACTGGCGGCGTCGCCATGCCGACTTCCCCAAGCCCGTCGGCGGCACTGAGACGAGCCCGTCCTTTGCGCTGCCCGAGGTCGAGCAGTGGCTGCGCGACCAGGGGAAACTCGCCGAGGTCCCAGTCCGTGAACGGGTCTGGCAGCAGCTCGCAGGACACCCGGCCGGCGCGGTCCCCGCCCTGGTCCACGCGGGCTGCGCCCTACTGCTCCTGCGGAACAGCCCCACCGTCTGGCCCGAGATCACCGCCGTGTCGGACGAGCGGATGGCCGGTGTGCTGTCCCTCGCCCTGAACGACGTGCTCGCCGCCCGCTTCGGACCGGCCGCGGAAGCCGGACGGGCTGTTCACACCCCCAGCCGCGCGGAACTGTTTCCGTCCATTCCGCTGCTGCGCGGCATCGCGGAACTCGCTGCCGAGGCCGGGGCCCCGCAGACCTTCGAGTTCCTGCTCGGCCGCCAACTTGACGCCAACCCGCGCCAGTACACGCTCACCCCGCCCGGCCTCGCCGAACTGATGGCTGCCCTGGTGGAGACCGGGAAACAGCCTGCCCGCACGGTCCTCGACCCCGCCGCGGGCACCGGCGCCCTGCTGCGCGCAGTCGGCCGCCCGACCGCCCTGTACGCGCAGGAGGCCGACCCCGACCTTGCCGCGCTCACCGCACTGAGGCTCGCCCTGCTCACCGACCCCGACAACAGCTGCACCCTCGCGGTACGGACCGGCGACACCCTGCGCGCCGACGCCTTCCCGCGGCTCGCCGCCGACGCCGTGCTCTGCCACCCGCCGTTCAACGAACGCAACTGGGGTCACGACGAACTCGCCTACGACCCGCGCTGGGAGTACGGCTTCCCGGCCCGTACCGAGTCCGAACTCGCCTGGGTCCAGCACGCCCTCGCCCATCTGCGCGAGGGCGGTACCGCCGTAGTCCTGATGCCCCCGGCCGCCGCGTCGCGCCGTTCCGGCCGCCGGATCCGCGCCGATCTGCTGCGCCGCGGCGCCCTGCGCGCCGTCATCGCGCTCCCCGCCGGTGCCGCACCCCCGTACGGCATCCCGCTCCACCTCTGGGTGTTGCGCAAGCCGGGCAGCGGCCTGCATCCCTCGCCCGAACTGCTGCTCGTCGACACCGCCGAACCCGCCGAATCCCCCTCGGCGGGCCCGGCGTCCGCCGCCCCGTCAGGCGGACGCGACCGGCTGGACTGGCAGGCGGTGCGCAGCGCCGTACTCGACGCCTGGCAGTCGTTCGAGGGCGAGGGCGAGGACGAGGGTGCAGGCAGGGGCAGGCCCGGCCGGGCGGACCGGACCGGCCACGGCCACCCGCTCGGGGTCCGGCCGGGCGTCAGCCGCGCCGTCCCCGTCATCGAACTCCTCGACGACGACGTGGACCTGGCCCCCGCCCGGCATCTGCCGCCCCCGGCAGCCGCGGGCGGACCGGCCGAGCTGATCCGCGTACGGGAACGGCTCAGCGAGACGCTCGGTCTCACCGGCACCCTCACCCCGCCGGCCGTGACCCTCTCCGATCCGGCCCACTGGCCGCTCACCACCGTCGGTGAACTCGCCCGCGCCGGCGCCCTCCAGCTCCGCACCGGCGGCTCCGGCACCGGCCCGGTCCCCGTCCTCACGGAGCACGACGTCCTCGGCTCCACTGCCCCTTCGGGAAGCCTCCCGGTCGATGGGCCCCCCGAGGAGCCGGTCCTCGTCGAACCGGGCGATGTCGTCGTCCCCGTGCTCGGCGGAGGCTCCGTCGCCCGTGTCATCGACGACGCCACCGCGGGCGCCGCACTGGGCCGCAACCTCCAGTTGCTGCGTCCCGATCCGGCCGCCCTCGACCCTTGGTTCCTCGCCGGTTTCCTGCGCGGCACCGCCAACAACCGCCAGGCCAGCAGCTACGCCTCCACCGCCACCCGGCTGGACGCCCGCCGACTCCAACTGCCCCGGCTGCCGCTCGCGGAGCAGCAGAGGTACGGGGAACGGTTCCGAGCCCTGGCCGAGTTCGAGGACGCGCTCCGGCTGGCCGGCCGGCTCGGCGGACAACTGGTCCAGGGGATGTACGACGGACTGACGGACGGCACGGTCGCGCCGAAGTGAGGTGAACCACAACGGTTCCGTACAACCCGGGGCCGGTTGTCGGTGTCGCCCCTTACGCTCGGATCTGCGTACACGGAGCGTGTGCGCGGACGTTCACGACCAGGTCTCAGGAGCAGCCATGTACGCCCCGGGTCATCCGCCGACGCAGCCGCGCCGGGTTCCCAGCCGGGCCTGGATCGTCTCGATGCGCGTGCTGTTCGTCGTGCTCTCGGTGTGCTCGCTCGGACTGCTGCTGTGGAGCCCGCTGCTCCGCCTCGCGATCGTGCGCCGCCGGACGTCCGACTGGTGGCTGGCCGGGGCCGGGTTCGTGTTCGTCTGTGTGCTCCTGCCGATCCTCGGAAGGGACGGCAATGACGAGCCCACAGGCATCGACAACGTCCTCATACCGCTGCTGTTGCTGGCGATGGCGGCCGCTTCCGCCTACTACCTGGTCGGGGACATCCGTCACTACGAACAGCTCACGAAGCAGAACCTCATGGGCGGTTACGCGCCCTCGGTGCCGGGGTACGGTTACGCGCCCACGGCGCCGATGCGTGTGCCCGCCCCCGCGCCCGTGCCCGTACAACAGCCGCCGCTGCGTCAGCCGATGCAGGCAAGGCAGCCGATGCAGCCGCCCGCCGCACCGCCTCAGCAGTACCAGCAGCCCCAGCCGCATCCTTCGGTTCACCCTCAACCGAGCCCCCAACCGCACTCCCAGCCGCACTCCCAACCGCACTCCCAACCGCACCCCCAGCCGCACCCCCAGCCCCAGCGCATCGACCAGGTCCGCGCCGAGCTCGACGAGTTGAGCGACTACCTCCGCAAGGAGGAGGGACGGTGAGCGGACGCCTCATCGGCGGGCGGTACCAGCTGGCGACCATCCTCGGCCAGGGCGGCATGGGCCAGGTCTGGACGGCCTACGACCAGCGCCTGGACCGCCGGGTCGCGGTGAAGCTGCTCCGCCCCGACCGGGTCACCGGCCCCATCGGCAGCGAGGCCGCGGGCGAGCTGCGCCGCCGCTTCGTCCGCGAGTGCCGGGTCACCGCCCAGGTCGACCATCCGGGCCTGGTCACCGTCCACGACGCGGGCAGCGACGGCGACGACCTGTACCTCGTCATGCAGTACGTGGAGGGCGCCGACCTCGCCGACCATCTCGCCGAGCACGACCCGTACCCCTGGCAGTGGTCCGTCGCGGTCGCCGCCCAGCTCTGTGCCGTCCTCTGTGCCGTGCACGCGGTGCCGATCGTCCACCGCGACCTCAAGCCCCGCAATGTGATGGTGCGTCCGGACGGCACCGTCACCGTCCTCGACCTGGGCGTCGCCTCCGTCCTGGACACCGACACCACCCGTCTCACCCACACCGGTTCGCCGATCGGCTCCCCGGCCTACATGGCTCCCGAGCAGGCGATGGGCGGTGCCGTCGGCCCGTACACCGATCTGTACGCACTCGGTGTGCTCCTTCATGAACTGCTCAGCGGCGACGTGCCGTTCGCGGGGTCGACCGCCCTCGGTGTGCTGCACCGCCACCTCTACGAGCCACCGCTCCCGGTCCGCCGGATCCGGCCCGACATCCCCGAACCGCTCGAAACGCTGGTGCTGCGGCTGCTGGCCAAGGACCCGCAGCATCGCCCGTCCGGCGCCCAGGAGGTGTACGAACACCTCGCCCCGCTGCTGCCCACCCGGGGCACAGGGCTCCCGACAGGACCTCTCGACCCGACCCGCCCCTTCCTGCGCCCGCACGCCCCGTGGCCCGACCGCGCGACCACCCCGCCCCCGCCTCCGGCCCCGCCCGCCCGGGCCGCAGCCCGGCCCGATGTCGCCGCCGCCGTCGACGACGTCAAGAAGCTGCTCGGCGAGGGCCGCATCACCCAGGCCGTGGACATCCTCGGCTCCATCCTCCCGGTCGCGGCCGAACAGCACGGTGAGGATTCCGCCGTGGTCCGCATCCTGCGCAAGCAGTACGCGGCGACGCTGATGGACGACGGCCAGTACCGCCGCGCCCTGCCCGAACTGCGCCGCCTCGCCGACGACCGCGCGGCGGAGGCCGGCCCGGCCGACGCCCAGACGCTCCAGTTCCGCTACGACGCGGCCCAGTGCCTGGAGCAGCTCGGCGAACCGGCCGCCGCGCTCGCCGAGTACCGCGCGGTTCTCCCGTACTACGAGAATCACCACGCCATGGGCAACGACCCGGCCCGCTCCTTCGAGATCCGCAACCGCATCGGGCACCTGCTGCTCGCGGTCGGCGACCATGTGGCGGCGCGCGTACAGCTGCAGGGGCTGCTGTACGACACGGAGCGGGCATACGGACCGCACCATCCGCTGCCGGTGGAGCTGCGCCGCCGCCTCGACCGCCAGGTGGAGGTGCACGGCGGCTGACGGGGCGGCGGAGCCGGCGACGGTCGCGACGAGGGCGAGTAATGGACACGCCAAGCTTCCGCAATGGATTGTCGTGGAGACCGCGGCCGGGGGCGAAGGCCGGCTCCGGCGTGAGACCGTGATCTGCCGCCGGGGCGGCTGACGACTCGCCTGCCCCGTCGGCCTCTCACTTCTTTCGAGCACTGTTGAGGTCTCTGTGCCTTCTCACCGCATATCCAAGAAGCACCGCCGCATCTCCATGGCCGTGGCAGGCGTGGCCGTTCTCGCCGGTGGCGCGTTCGCCGCCGAGGCCGCCACCGCCACCACGGTCTCCAGGCCCGCGCCGAAGATCTACACCGGGCATGTCTTCGACACCTGCACCGCACCGTCGCTGACCACCATGAAGGGCTGGTACAGCTCCTCCGTCTACCACGGTGCCGCCGTGTACGTCGGCGGGAAGAACCGCGGCTGCGCTCAGCCCAACCTCACCGCCTCCTGGGTGAAGTCCGTCAGCGCCACCGGATGGAAACTGGTCCCGCTGTACGTCGGCGCGCAGCCGCCGTGCCAGACGAGCGCCAACCCCGAGAAGATGACCGCCGCCAACGCCACCTCGCTGGCCGTCACCGATGCCAACGACGCGGTGGCGAAGGAGGCCGCGCTCGGGATGAAGCCGGGCAGCCCGGTCTACCTCGACATGGAGTACTTCGACCCGAAGAACACCTCCTGCGTGAACACGGTGCTCTCCTACATCCGGTCGTTCGACAAGACGGTCAAGGCCAAGGGGTACTGGTCCGGCTTCTACGGCTTCAGCAACTCCAGCGCCGCCGTCGTGGCCAGCGCCACGAACCGTACGGACCTGCCGGAGATCCTCTGGTACGCCCGCTACGACGACGTGTACTCCACCACCAAGGGCTTCCCGTACGCCTCGACGCTGTACACCGGGCACCGCCGAGGTCACCAGTACGCCGTCAACAAGAAGGTGACGCACACCGGGGGCACGCTCACGATCGACCGGAACGCCTGGGACGCCCCGGTCGCGATCGTGGGCTAGTTCCCTCAGGCCGGACCCCGCCGTCGCCGCCGCGCCCCCCACACCCCGGCCCCCAGCAGGACGAGCACCGCGCCCGCGCCCACCGTCGCACCCGCCCGCAGGCCCGGGGCCGGAACGTGCAGTCGACGGAGGTGCCGCGGGCGGGGGGCCGGGGTGGCAACCAGTCCGGACAGCACTGCGGGTTCATATAGATTTCTGTATTGTCGCTTCCGTGAGTGGTCCTTGGCGGCTTGAGATCGAGCCGGAAGTCCGACGTTGGCTGGAACTCCTTTCGGATGCCCAGTACGACAAGGCCGAACGGGCGGCCGACATGCTCGCCGCCCAGCCAACGACTCTGGGGGAGCCGTACTCGCGCCACCTCGGCGGCAAAGTACGCGAGCTGCGTTTCACCATGGACGGCAACGCCGTGCGCATCACGTACTGGCTGGCTCCTGACCGGCACATCGTGCTGCTGACGGTGTTCCGTAAGACCAGGCAGCGCGAGACGACCGAGGTCGAGCGCGCGCCAGGCACAGAAATCGTGCGAGGCGGACCACGGTCCTGCGGAGCACAGCTACGACCGGATCAAGGAGGAGAATCCGTGAACCACTCCCAGTGGAAGACCCGCCGGACGAGGAAGCTCCTGGGAGACTCGGTCGAGGAGTCCCCGGCCTACCGGGAAGCCGGGTATGCGTTCGCACTCGGCCAGGCCGTCTACGACCGCCGTGTCGAACTCGGTCTGTCGCAGACCGAACTGGCGCGGCGCGCAGGCATGACCCAGCCGCAGATCTCTCACATCGAGGGCGGCGACTCCGTGCCTACCCTGCAACTGCTCACTCGCCTCGCCAAGGCCCTGGACGCGTCGCTGACCATCGACCTCGACGGCGATACCTCAGCTTTCGTCTTCACCCCGCACGACGGCCGCGATCCTGACGAAGCGCCCCCGGGCAACCGCTCCACAGCGGCTTGACGTGTGACCAACCAGCGCCCGTAGAAGCCGCTGCCGCCTCGCATGACGTGGGAACCCCTGAGCGGGCGGGGACACCACCGGGGGCACGCTCACGATCGACCGGAACGCCTGGGACGCCCCGGTCGCGATCGTGGGCTGGTTCCCTCAGGCCGGACCCCGCCGTCGCCGCCGCGCCCCCCACACCCCGGCCCCCAGCAGGACGAGCACCGCGCCCGTGCCCACCGTCGCACCCGCCCGCAGGCCCGGGGGCCGGAACGTGCAGTCGACGGAGGTGCCGCGGGCGGGGACCGGTGCGGAGACCAGGCCCAGATAGCTGTCGGCGGGCCGCCCCTGGCAGCTCCAGCCCGCGATCCGGGGCGCGGCGATCACGACCGTTCCGGTGCTGCCGGGCGGCAGTTCGGCCCGTATGCCGTCGGCGGTGACATGGACGGCGGTCGCACCTGTGCGCTTCAGACCGGCGATCGCCGAGGCCAGCCGGGACCGGTCCAGGCAGCCGATCGCCTCGTGCGGCACGGTCCCTTCGCGCACGGAGGTCAGCGTGACCACCACCGGCGCGCTCCCGCCCGCCGTCCCCAGGCGCTCCATCGGGGCGCGGCGGGCCGGGAGCTGCCCCTTGAGTTCGACCTCCGGGCCCTTGCCGAGCCGTGCAGAGCCGAACAGGTCGGGCGTCCACAGATATGCCTCCGAGGCGGCCGGACAGTGGGCGGTCAGCGTGTACGTACCGCGTCCCACCCGGTAGTCGTACGCACCCCGGTCCGTCACCGCGCCACCCGCCGCCGCGCGCAGCACCGTCTTCGGGACCGTGTAGACCGCCGAGCCGAGCAGCTCCTCCTGGTTCCGGAACGGCGACCGGCCGAAGGGCACGGGCCCGCCCGGCCGTCGTACCGTCACCAGTGGCGGCGCCTCCTCGCGGCTCACCGTCACCGGCCGGTCGTCCGGGGCGTTCCACACCTGATACGGATCGCGCGGCCCGCGCACCCGCGCACCGACCGAGAAGATCGCGTCCGTGACGGGGTTGTCGAGGCTCTGCACGGCCCGGCCGTTCGACGTCCACCCGCCGCCCAGCGCCCGCAGCGTGCGGGTCAGCACGGCCGGGGTGTGGCTGCTGTAGTACGCGGCGCCCTGCCCGCCCACCAGCAGCGGATCGTTCGCGGTGGTCTGCTCCCGGCCGGGGTCCGTGCGATAGCGCGGCCAGCCGTCGGCGCCCGCTACTGCCGCCGCCTGTATCCGCTGCCGCTCGCCCCAGGGCGCGTAGTGGTCGAGCCGGTTCAGCTTCTGCCGGTCGGCGAACGCGGTGGTCGCGGCGGCCTGCCCGGCCTGTGCGCCGATCAGCAGCACGGCGGCGAGCACCGCGAACCTCCGGCCGCGCCCGACCAGCAGGAGCGCACCCACCGCCGCCACCAGACCGGCCGCGAACAGCGGATACGTCCAACGCGTGACCAGACCGCTGATGCCGGCTCCGGCCGCGAGCAGCACCAGCACCGTGCCGCCGCCGAGCAGCGCCCGCCATTTTGGCCAGTCGTACGCGACCGAGATCCAGGCGGCGATCACCACCAGTCCGGCCAGTACGAACGTCTGCCGGTACGGACTGCCGTTGGGTGTGGCGAACGCATGCCAGAGCAGATGCGTCGGCCCCCACTGCAACGACAGCGCGACCCCTGCCACCAGCCCCGCCCACGCCCACCGTTCGCGCCGCGGCACGGACCGCTGGAAGGCCAGCGCACAGGCCAGGAGCAGGGTGCCCGTGCCGAGGAAGAGAGCCGGGGTGAAGAAGCTGTACGTGTTGGGCAGCAGCCGGGCGAGCACATCGGGCCAGGCAGCGGGCGCGAACGTCCGGTCCCAGCCCGGGTAGGCATGCTTCGTCCCCAGATAGACGGGAATCAGGACGGGCGCCGCGAGACCGACGCCGACCCCGACCGTGCAGACCGCACGCACCAGCCCCCGGCCCACCGCCCGCCGGTCCTCCCGCTCCGTGAAGAGCCGGACCGCAAGGACCAGAGCGGCCCCGAGCGTCGCCATGTAGGCCGTGTAGAAGTTGGCCGCCCACACCACCGCGACGAGCAACGGCGCGGCGATGCGGTGCCGCCCCGTCCGGGCCCACTCGGCGGCCAGACAGAGCAGCGGCAGGGCGACCAGACCGTCCAGCCACATCGGGTTGTACGACGCCTCGACGACCGACCAGCCGCACAGCGCGTACGAACCACCGAGCACGCCCGCCGCCCACCAGCGACCGCCGCGCAGCGTCAGCAGCAACAGGGCCATGAGCGCCGCGGCCGACGCCATTTTCAGGACCGTCACCACATAGACCGCGAGGTCCATCCGGTCACGCGGGAAGACCCCGACGAGCAGGGCGAACGGGCTGGTCAGATAGGTGCCGAGATCCGGCAGAAAGCTGGTCCCGTACCCGGACGACCAGTTGAGCAGCACTCCGCCGTCGGCGCTCCCGTGCAGCAGGTCCCACAGCCGGGCGTGGAACGGCACGAACTGATTGCCCAGGTCGTTGACGCTCCGGGTGCGCGGCCCGAACGGAAAGCTGCGCGCCCAGGCATCACCCGCACAGACGGCGGCGACGGTGAGCAGCGCGGCGAGCGAGCCCGCGCGCAGGCGGGGACGGAGAGTCGGCATACGCAGGAATATGCCAGCCTCGAACGTATAAACCCCTGTCTAAATGGGTCAGTTCACTTGATGGACGCCCATCGGTCATATGAAGCATCGGATTCCGACATGTGGACGGGTTGATGTACATCCGTGCTGATCTCGCTGGTGGTGCCTTGTTTCAACGAGGAAGAGATCCTCGAACGTTTCCATGAACGCGTCACGGATGAAATGACCAGACTGGGACATGAATTCCAGCTGGTCTATGTCGACGACGGCAGCGCGGACCGGACCCTGGTGATCCTCCAGGAGCTGGCCGCCGCCGACCCGCGGGCCCGCTATGTCTCCTTCAGCCGGAACTTCGGCAAGGAGGCCGCCATGCTGGCCGGCCTCCAGCACGCCGAGGGCGACGCGGTCGTCATCATGGACGCCGACCTCCAGCACCCGCCGGAGCTCGTGGGCCGGATGATCCAGGAGCACGAGGACGGCTACGACCAGGTGATCGCCCGCCGCACCCGCAAGGGCGACCGCGTCACCCGCACCGTCAGCGCCCGCGCCTACTACTGGCTGATCAACCGCCTGGTGGACGTGGAACTGGTCGACGGCGTCGGCGACTTCAGGCTGCTGTCCCGCCGCACCGTCGATGCCGTGCTGGAACTCACCGAATACAACCGGTTCTCCAAAGGCCTTTTCGCCTGGGTGGGATTCCGCACCACGACCTTCAGTTACGAGAATGCCGTCCGCGAGCAGGGCCGTTCCGCCTGGACCTTCGGAAAGCTTCTCAACTACGGTCTCGACGGGCTTCTCTCCTTCAACAACAAGCCACTGCGCGCAGCGCTCTATCTGGGCATGCTGCTGCTGTCCGTCGCCTTCGCCTACGCAGCGTGGATCGTCGGCGTCGCGCTGGTGCGAGGCGTCGACACCCCCGGCTATGTCACCCTGCTCGTCGTGGTCACCGCCCTTGCCGGGGTCCAGATGGTGATGGTCGGGGTGGTCGGTGAGTATGTCGGCCGTATCTACTACGAGGTGAAGCGGCGCCCGCACTTCCTGGTGAAGGCCACGAACACCCAAGCGGCGCCGCAGCCGATACGGAAGCCCCAGGAGTTCGTACGCCGATGACGGTCAAGGCACAGATGGCCCGATTCGCCCTCGTGGGAGTCGTGAACACCGGCACCTACTACGGCTGCTACCTCGTCCTGCTGACCTGGCTGCCGTACATCGCCGCCCATGTGGTCGCTTTTGCGCTGAGCATGACCGGCTCCTTCTTCCTGAACTCCTACTTCACCTACAGGACCCGTCCGACCTGGCGGAAGTTCCTGCTCTTCCCGCTCACCAACGCCGCCAACTTCGTCATCACGACCGGCGGTGTCTATCTGCTGGTCGACCTCGCCGGGTTCAGCAGCCGGTACGCGCCGCTGGTCGCGGCCGCGGCGGCCATCCCGATCACATTCGTCGTCTCGCGCACGATCATGCTGCGCCCGGACAGCAAGGTCCCGGCGGCCGAACGCGTGTCCTGAGCGTCGCCGGGCACCCCTGAGAGGGCCCACATCCCCAACTCCTTCCGAATCGTTGGTCGAACCAGTGGCCCCAACCACATCCACTGCCTAACATCGATCACCGCAAGGTCTTGTGCACTGATGCACAAACTCTCCCCGGGAGGTTCCTTTGCACCGCCGCCGTCGCACCGCGCTCACCGTCTCCGCCGCCCTGCTCGCCGGCGCCCCACTTCTGACCGCCTGCGGCGGCCAGGCCCACCCGGGCGCCGCGGCCCTCGTGGGCGGGGACCGGATCGAGGTGTCCACGCTCCAGGGCCAGGTGGCGGCCGTACGCGAGGCCCAGCGTGATTCGAAGGACGCGTCCCAGCTCATCGACAAGTCCGGGCAGCTCAGCCGGGCCAAGCTGCACGGCATGATCTTCGACCGGGTCCTGGACCGGGCCGCGCAGGACGCGGGCGTGACCGTCAGCCGCAACGAGATCCAGCAGATGCGGAAGGCGGCGGCCGCCCAGTCCGGCGGAGAGGCGCAGCTGCGGACGGCGATGCTCCAGCAGAGCTGGGTCGCCCCCGGCCAGATCGATGCCGTCCTGCGCGAGCAGGTCCAGCTGACGAAGCTGGCCCAGGCGCTCGGCGCCGACCTGCAGCAGCCCGAGGGGCAGCAGGCCGTCGGCGATGCGCTCAGCAAGGCGTCGAAGGCACTGAAGGTCGACGTCAATCCGCGCTACGGCACCTGGGACAACAAGCAGACCCAGCTCGCCAACTACAAGGCTCCCTGGATCACCCAGGTCACCAAGCCCGCGGAGACGGGTGTCGGGGCCGGCGCCTAGAAGGCTGCGGAAAACGACGAGCGGACCGACCGGGGTAGATTCGAACGGTGAACGCTGAAGACCCCGGCCGTATCGTCCTGCTCACCGCCAGCCACCGCGTCGCGCCCGGACTTCTGTCCTGGCCCGCCTGGCAGACGCTGCACGCCGCCGACCGGGTGCTCTGCGCCGAGCAGGACCACCCGCAGCTGCCGTATCTGCGCGAGGCGGGCGTCGGCGTCGAGCATTCCGCGCCCACCGCGCAGGAGCTCGTCGACGCCTGCGCGGGCGGCCGGACCGTCGTGGTCGTCACCGGCGGCGAGGGCAACCAGCCGCTGACGGACGGGCTGGCCCGGCTCGCCGGTTCGGGCCGGGTGCAGATGCCGGACCTGGAGCTGCTGCCCGGTTCGTACGATCTGCCGGGCGCCCGGCTCCTCGATCTGGTCCAGGTCATGGACCGGATCCGGATCGAATGCCCCTGGACCTCGCAGAAGACCCACAAGGGCCTCGCCAAGTACGCCATCGAGGAGGCGTACGAACTCGTCGAGGCGATCGAGGACGGTGACCGCGACGAGCTGCGCGAGGAGCTCGGGGACGTACTCCTGCAGGTCGTCTTCCACGCCCGGATCGCCGAGGAGGCCGAGGACGAGCCGTTCTCCGTCGACGACGTGGCCGCGACCCTCGTCGAGAAGCTGATCCACCGCCACCCGCACGTCTTCGGCGACGAGAGTGCCGAGACCCCGGAGGACGTTCACGCCCACTGGCTGCGGACCAAGGCCATCGAGAAGCAGCGGGACTCGGTCACCGACGGAGTCCCGCTCGGCCAGCCCGGGCTGGCGCTCGCGGCGAAACTGGCCGGCCGGGTCCGTACCGCAGGACTCGATGTGCCGCTCCCCACGGGCGACGGCATCGGTTACGAGCTCCTCGCCCTCGCCGTACGCGCCGAACGGGACGGCGTCGACCCCGAAGCCGCACTGCGGGCCGCGGGCCGCGCCTACCGGGACGCCATCCGGGCGGCGGAGGGCAACGGATAACGTCGGGGGGTGAACCACAGCCCCGCCGACCGCCCAGCCGATCACCCCGCCGCCTGCCCCGCCGGCGCCCCCGAACTCTTCACCTGGGAGTTCGCCACCGACCCGTACCCGGCCTACGCCTGGTTGCGCGAGCACAGTCCCGTGCACCGGACCGCGCTGCCCAGCGGTGTCGAGGCCTGGCTCGTGACCCGGTACGCCGACGCCCGGCAGGCGCTCGCCGACACCCGGCTCTCCAAGAACCCGGCGCACCACGCCGAGCCGGCGCACGCGAAGGGCAAGACGGGCATCCCGGGCGAGCGCAAGGCGGAGCTGATGACGCATCTGCTGAACATCGACCCGCCCGATCACACCCGGCTGCGCCGCCTCGTCTCCAAGGCGTTCACCCCGCGCCGGGTCGCCGAGTTCGCGCCGCGGGTGCAGGAACTGACGGACCACCTCATCGACCGCTTCATCGCGGAGGGGAAGGCGGACCTCATCCACGACTTCGCGTTCCCGCTGCCCATCTACGCGATCTGCGATCTGCTCGGCGTCCCGCGCGAGGACCAGGACGACTTCCGGGACTGGGCGGGCATGATGATCCGCCACGGCGGCGGCCCGCGCGGCGGGGTGGCCAGGTCGGTGAAGAAGATGCGCGGCTATCTCGCCGAACTGATCCACCGCAAGCGGGAGAACCCGGGGGACGACCTGATCTCGGGGCTGATCCGGGCCAGCGACCACGGCGAGCACCTCACCGAGAACGAGGCCGCGGCCATGGCCTTCATCCTGCTCTTCGCCGGCTTCGAGACGACGGTCAACCTCATCGGCAACGGGGTGTACGCCCTGCTGCGCAACCCCGCGCAGCGCGAGCGGCTGCAGCACTCCCTCGACGCGCAGGAGAGCGATCTGCTGGAGACCGGGATCGAGGAACTGCTGCGGTACGACGGCCCGGTGGAGCTGGCGACCTGGCGGTTCGCCACCGAGCCGCTGACGCTCGGCGGGCAGGACATCGCGGCCGGCGACCCCGTACTCGTCGTACTCGCCGCAGCCGACCGCGACCCGGAGCGCTTCGAGGACCCCGACACGCTCGACCTCGCACGGCGTGACAATCAGCACCTCGGATACGGGCACGGCATCCACTACTGCCTGGGAGCACCGCTCGCCCGACTGGAGGGACAGACCGCGCTCGCGACGCTCATGAGGCGCCTTCCGGATCTGCGGCTTGCGGTGGAACCTACCGATTTGCGGTGGCGTGGTGGGCTCATCATGCGTGGACTGCGCACTCTGCCTGTGGAGTTCGCGCCGGGGTCCGCCCCGACGCAAAGTGACACTTCGTCAACTCTGTGACTTTCACGTGATCTGCGCTGCATCGACTTGTGACACACGTTCGAGTCCCGCTAGGTTCACCGTTCGACTCACCAGTCACTCGTCAGTCACACGGAAGGCAACCCCATGGGCTCCGCGAACGGCAGACACCGTCGCCCTCGTCAGGCACCCGCCATCGTCGTCGCCGCGGGCGTGACCGGATCGGCCATCGCCATCCCGCTGCTCGGCGCGGCCGGTGCGCACGCGGCCGAGGCCACGACCTGGGACCGGGTGGCGGAGTGCGAGAGCGGCGGCATGTGGAGCGCCGACCTCGGCAACGGCTTCTACGGCGGGCTGCAGTTCTCGCAGGAGACCTGGAAGTCGTACGGCGGCGAGGCGTACGCCCCGCGTGCCGACCTCGCCAGCCGCGCGCAGCAGATAGCCGTGGCCCAGAAGGTCCTGGACGACAAGGGCCCGCAGGCGTGGCCCAGCTGTGCGGTCATCTCCGGCCTCGCGGTGGACGGGACGCTGCCGGGTGTCGACCCGGGGTCCGCGCCCTCCTCCGAGCCGACGCAGAGCGCGGAGGAGGCTGACGGTGCGTCGGCGGCCCCGTCCGATGACGCCACGCCGTCGGACAGCGCCTCGGACGCTACGGGCGGCTCGAAGGGTTCGAAGAGCGCCGACAAGTCGGCCGGCAAGGCCAAGACGTCCGCGAAGCCTTCCGCCACCGCGTCGGCCACTCCGTCCACCAAGATGCCCGATTCATCCGGCTCATCCGATTCATCCGATGGTGTCGGTGGCAAGCACCGTGGCGCACCGGCTCCCGAAGCGAGTCAGGACGCGAACGGCGCCGACCGCGAGTCGGGCCGCCATGCCTCCCGCGGTGACGCCGACGCGCGCGACGCGGGCGCTTCGGCCGCCGACGGTACGTACACCGTGCACCCCGGCGACAACCTCTGGGCGATTGCTGACGCACAGAAGGTTGCCGGTGGCTGGCCCGCGCTCTATGAGGCCAACAAGGATGCCGTCGGCTCCGATCCGGACCTCATCCTCCCTGGCCAGAGCCTCGATCTCGATGTGAAGGCCGAGTGAGGACAGTCTGAAAATCGGTTAAAAGAGCCTCGAAAACTGGGGTAGTTCAGGGACCTATGTCCGCTTATGTGTAAGTGAGACATGGGTCTCTTTGCGTCAACTGGCGTGTCGCGCCTGGGGAACCCTTCCGCACCGCCCCCACCTGCGAAAACGACGGTTCCTCAGATGCAAGTAGGGGAAGATTGTCCGATGTGTCCGTCTTTGAATGTGAGGGTTGCGTATGTTTACGGTCGGAACCGCTCGCACCGCGGGCCCCGTCGACCGTCACGCCGAATCCTGCCGTCGGTCGAAGGGAACAGACGCGTAAAGCGCCGTAGGCAGGAGCGGGGGACCCAGGTAAGCGCCGGGCCCGATCGTCGAGAGACGCATCAGGACCGGCTTGGGGTGAAGTCGCGTGCTAGGACGTGCGACCGGGCAACTCACTTGGCCCGAACCCGACAGCTCACCTCGTAGGCGTCGGTGAGGAGAAGTTCCATGCTGTTTTCCAGCAAGGGCAAGCACCGCCGCCCGTCCAAGGCCGTCCGTATCGCCACGCTCGCCGGTGTCGCCGGTACCGCTGTCGCCGTACCGCTGATGGGCGCGACCGGCGCCTCCGCCGCCTCCGTCGCCACCTGGGACGCCGTCGCCCAGTGCGAGTCCGGTGGCAACTGGTCCATCAACACCGGCAACGGCTACTACGGCGGTCTGCAGTTCTCGCAGTCCAGCTGGGCGGCCGCCGGTGGTACGCAGTACGCCCCCCGTGCCGACCTGGCCACCAAGGCTCAGCAGATCACCGTCGCCGAGAAGCTCCTCGACATGCAGGGGCCGGGTGCCTGGGGCTGCGCCGGTGCCGGCAACCTGACCAATGACGGTGTCGACCCGGGCGTCGACGCCGGCTCCTCCTCGAACTCCACCTCCAGCTCCAACGCCACCGAGCAGAAGAGCACCCCGGCCGCGCCGAAGCAGGCCCAGCCGGAGAAGGCCGAGCGCACCGAGGCCCCGGCCGCCTCCCGCTCGGACCGCTCCGCCGCCCCGCAGGCCGAGTCGAAGAAGACCGTCACCACCCCGACCGGCGAGAAGGTCAAGAGGGGCGACGGCGAGTACAAGGTCGCCGCCGGCGACTCCCTGAGCGAGATCGCCGCCGACCACAAGGTCAAGGGCGGCTGGCAGCAGCTGTTCGAGCTGAACAAGGACATCGTCAAGGACGCCGACCTGATCTACCCGGGTCAGCAGCTCCACCTGACGAAGTAGTCCGGGCTCTCCCCCTGAGCACCCCGGCCCGGCGCGCAATCCCCCGTATGCGCCGGGCCGGGGTTTCCGCGTGACGCGTCACCTCTGTGTCGTCTGTCGAACAGGGACGCCGACTATGGGTGATCGTTCAACTGTTGTAGTTACTGACCAGTAAAATTCTGACCGTTTGTCAGGCAATGTGCGTTCTTGGGTCCTTTTTCGTCCCAGGGGGCGGGCGGTCGTCCGGCTGAGCGGGCCGGGCCGGTTAGGCTCTTGTCGCAAGGCCAAAGTGACCCTGCACAATCAGTGTCATATCCCAGAAGGAGATGCCTCGTGCCGTCCATCGACGTCGTCGTAGCCCGGGAAATCCTCGACTCCCGGGGGAACCCCACGGTCGAGGTCGAGGTTGGCCTCGACGACGGCAGCACGGGTCGTGCTGCTGTGCCGTCCGGCGCCTCCACCGGTGCGTTCGAGGCCATTGAGCTTCGCGACGGTGACCCCAACCGTTACCAGGGCAAGGGCGTCGAGAAGGCCGTCCTCGCCGTGATCGAGCAGATCGGCCCGGAGCTCGTCGGCTACGACGCGACCGAGCAGCGGCTGATCGACCAGGCGATGTTCGACCTGGACGCCACCGAGAACAAGGGTTCGCTCGGCGCCAACGCCATCCTCGGCGTCTCGCTGGCCGTCGCCCACGCCGCCTCCGAGGCCTCGGACCTGCCGCTGTTCCGCTACCTCGGTGGCCCGAACGCGCACCTGCTGCCCGTCCCGATGATGAACATCCTCAACGGTGGGTCGCACGCCGACTCCAACGTGGACATCCAGGAGTTCATGATCGCCCCGATCGGCGCGGAGTCCTTCTCCGAGGCCCTGCGCTGGGGCGCCGAGGTCTACCACACGCTGAAGAAGGTCCTGAAGACCAAGGGTCTTTCGACCGGTCTCGGCGACGAGGGCGGCTTCGCGCCGAACCTGGAGTCGAACCGCGCCGCCCTCGACCTCATCCTCGAGGCCATCAAGGAAGCCGGCTACGCCCCGGGCAAGGACATCGCGCTCGCGCTCGACGTCGCCGCGTCCGAGTTCTACAAGGACGGCAAGTACGAGTTCGAGGGCAAGTCCCGCTCGGCCGCCGAGATGACCGAGTACTACGAGGAGCTCGTCTCCGCGTACCCGCTGGTCTCCATCGAGGACCCGCTGTACGAGGACGACTGGGCCGGCTGGAACGTCATCACCCAGAAGCTCGGCGCCAAGGTGCAGATCGTCGGCGACGACCTGTTCGTCACCAACCCGGAGCGTCTGGCCCGCGGCATCGAGGAGGGCTCCGCCAACGCCCTGCTCGTCAAGGTCAACCAGATCGGTTCGCTGACCGAGACCCTGGACGCCGTCGAGCTGGCCCAGCGCAACGGCTTCAAGTGCATGATGTCCCACCGCTCCGGCGAGACCGAGGACGTCACCATCGCCGACCTCGCCGTCGCGGTGAACTGCGGTCAGATCAAGACCGGCGCCCCGGCCCGCTCGGACCGCGTCGCCAAGTACAACCAGCTGCTGCGCATCGAGGAGATCCTCGACGACGCCGCGGTGTACGCGGGCCGCTCGGCGTTCCCGCGCTTCAAGGGCTGAGCACCGGCCCTTCGAGGGCAGAAGTCCCCGGCCTCCGTCCGTCCCCGCACTCGGTCCCGTACCGTGTGCGGGGACGGACGTGCGTAATGGGGAGGCGGAGACATGGCCGCGAAGGACCGGGACCGGTTCTCCACCGCGACCCGGCTGCGGCTGCTCGGCGAGCAGACCGCCGCCCGCGTCTACCGGTCGCAGAGCCGCCGTCAGGCCCGCCGCTCCCGGCTCACCGGCCGGGCGGCCTTCCTCGCTCTCGTCGTCTGTTCCCTGGTGGTCGCCCTCGCGTACCCGATGCGGCAGTACGTGTCGCAGCGGGACGAGATCGCCGAACAGGAGCGTATGGCGCAGGAGGCCGCGGCCCGCACCGAGGAGCTGCGCGACGAGAAGGCGCGCCTCCAGGACGATGCGTACATCAGGCAGCTGGCCCGCAAGCACCTGCACTACCTTCTCCCCGGGGAGACCGGTTACACGGTGATCGACCCCGACGCGGTCAAGGAGCGCAACGGCAAGACGGACGAGTCCGGTCGGCCGTGGCACTCCAATCTCTGGGACGGCGTCGACAGCGCCGACCGCGACTGACTCTCTTCATCCATCTGCAGAACCGCAGTTCGAGCAGCCCGATCAGAACCTAGGCAGGCATGGAAACCCCCCCTCCGCAGACCGAGTCCACCGCGCCCACCGAGGCGGACATCGCCGCGTTCCAGCAGCAGCTGGGCCGCCCGCCGCGCGGGCTGCGCGCGATCGCGCACCGCTGCCCGTGCGGCAACCCGGACGTGGTCGAGACGCAGCCCCGGCTGGAGGACGGTACGCCGTTCCCGACGACGTACTACCTGACGTGTCCGCGTGCCGCTTCCGCGATCGGCACGCTGGAGGCGAACGGCGTCATGAAGGAGATGACCGAGCGCCTCGGTACGGACCCCGAGCTGGCCGCCGCGTACCGGGCCGCGCACGAGGACTACATCGCCCGGCGCGATGCCATCGAGGTCCTCGAGGGCTTCCCGAGCGCGGGGGGCATGCCGGACCGGGTGAAGTGCCTGCACGTGCTGGTCGGGCACTCGCTGGCCGCGGGGCCCGGGGTGAACCCGCTCGGCGACGAGGCGATCGCGATGCTGCCGGAGTGGTGGCGCAAGGGGCCGTGCGTGACGCCCTGCCAGTTGGCGGACGCGGGCGACGAGGCCTGACCGTTCCCGGGGGCTCCGGCCCCCGGCCCCCGCTCCTCGATCGCCGGAGGGGCTTGATTCCACAGGAGCATCCATGACTCGCGTGGCCGCCATCGACTGCGGTACCAACTCCATCCGTCTGCTCGTCGCCGACGCGGACCCGTCCACCGGTGAGCTCGTCGAGCTCGACCGCCGGATGGAGATCGTCCGCCT
Source organism: Streptomyces sp. NPDC058239 (assembly GCF_042882185.1). NCBI lineage: Bacteria > Bacillati > Actinomycetota > Actinomycetes > Kitasatosporales > Streptomycetaceae > Streptomyces > Streptomyces sp. NPDC058239. Next base: position 96,596 of record NZ_JBHVWS010000006.1, on the reverse strand, counting down.
CGGCCAGGGCGTCGACCGCACCGGCCGGCTCGCGCCCGAGGCCCTGGAGCGGACGTTCGCCGCGTGCCGCCAGTACGCGGAGGTGATCAAGGAGCACGGGGCGCAGAAGGTGCGCTTCGTCGCCACCTCCGCTTCCCGCGACGCGGAGAACAGGGACGAGTTCGTCCGCGGCGTGCTGGACATCCTGGGCGTCGAGCCCGAGGTGATCAGCGGCGACCAGGAGGCGGAGTTCTCCTTCACCGGCGCCACCAAGGAGCTCGCGGGCCGAGATCACCTCGCGAAGCCGTATCTCGTCGTGGACATCGGCGGCGGCTCCACCGAGTTCGTCGTCGGCGACGACCATGTGCGGGCCGCGCGCTCCGTGGACATCGGCTGCGTACGGATGACCGAGCGGCATCTCGTGCACGACGGTGTCGTGAGCGATCCGCCGACCCTCGGTCAGATCACCGCGATCCGCGCCGACATCGACGCCGCCCTCGATCTCGCCGAGGAGAGCGTCCCGCTCACCGGGGCCGCCACTCTCGTCGGCCTCGCCGGGACGGTCACCACGGTCGCCGCGATCGCCCTGGGGCTCGACGTGTACGACTCCGAGGCGATCCACCACTCCCGGATCTCCCTCGGCCAGGTCCAGGAGATCACCGGACGGCTCGTCACCTCCACCCATGCCGAGCGTGCCGCGATCGGTGCGATGCATCCGGGACGGGTCGATGTGATCACCTCGGGAGCGCTGATCCTGCTCGCAGTGATGAAGCGGACCGGGGCACAGGAGATCGTCGTCAGCGAGCACGACATCCTCGACGGAATCGGCTGGTCGATCGCGTAGGTCCGCTCGTGCGCGGGAGGCGTGCGGCGGGCCTTCCGCAGGGTGGGAGAACAGTGCTCATGCGCACTCCGGCCTGCACTTTTGAGCCTTCGTGGGCCACTCGGGGGGCGCCTCGCGAGACACGTCGCAACGAAGTTCGTGAACTTCTTCACAAGGAATTCGGCCCCGCGGGGGGCAGTTCTGGTCCGTATGGGCATCCAGGGCCGCTCGCGGGGTCGTTCCGTGTCGATACGGGACTGTTCCGGACGCGTTGCCGGCGTGTGAATCGGGGCGGTGGTTCACCCGGCCCGGAGGCTCAAGGGCCAGCTCACAGGCGGTGAACAACGTTCGCCGCTGCACCGTGGTTCCCCTCCGGCGCCATGACCTCGGTCACGCGGGCGGCGAAGTGTAGCAGAGGGTGGGCCATACCTTGTGAAGGGGCTCACGAGCATGCCCTCCGAGGGGGGTGGATACTCGATGGCATGAGCACCACGGAGCGTCCCAGGATCCTCGTAGTAGGCGGTGGGTACGTAGGCCTGTACGCAGCTCGGCGCATTCTGAAGAAGATGCGCTACGGCGAGGCGACCGTCACGGTCGTCGACCCCCGGTCGTACATGACCTACCAGCCCTTCCTCCCCGAAGCCGCCGCCGGCAGCATCTCGCCTCGGCATGTCGTCGTCCCGCTGCGACGCGTACTGCCTAAGGCCGAGGTTCTCACCGGCCGCGTCACGACCATCGATCAGGACCGCAAGGTCGCCACGGTCGCGCCGCTCGTCGGCGAGGCCTACGAGCTGCCCTTCGACTACCTGGTCATCGCGATGGGCGCGGTCTCCCGCACCTTCCCGATCCCCGGCCTTGCCGAACAGGGCATCGGCATGAAGGGCATCGAGGAGGCCATCGGCCTGCGCAACCACGTCCTCGAGCAGCTGGACAAGGCCGACTCGACGACCGATGAGGACGTCCGCCGCCGGGCGTTGACGTTCGTCTTCGTGGGCGGCGGGTTCGCCGGTGCGGAGACCATCGGCGAGGTCGAGGACATGGCCCGCGACGCGGCGAAGTACTACACGAGCGTGAAGCGCGAGGACATGCGCTTCATCCTCGTCGACGCCGCCGACAAGATCCTTCCCGAGGTCGGCCCGAAGCTGGGCACCTGGGGCCGGGAGCACCTGGAGTCCCGTGGCGTCGAGGTCTTCCTCTCGACCTCCATGGACTCCTGCGTCGACGGTCATGTCGTGCTGAAGAACGGCCTCGAGGTCGACTCCAACACGATCGTGTGGACGGCCGGCGTGAAGCCGAACCCGGCGCTGGCCCGCTTCGGTCTGCCGCTCGGTCCGCGCGGTCACGTGGACACCTCCGAGAAGCTCCAGGTGCAGGGCACCGACTACATCTGGGCCGCGGGCGACAACGCCCAGGTTCCGGACATGGTCGGCCGCAAGGCCGGCAACCCGAACGCCTGGTGCCCGCCGAACGCCCAGCACGCGCTGCGTCAGGCCAAGGTCCTCGGTGACAACGTCATCTCCGGGATGCGCGGCTTCCCGCAGAAGGACTACAGCCACGCCAACAAGGGTGCGGTCGCCGGTCTGGGTCTGCACAAGGGCGTCGCGATGATCGTCATGGGCAAGATGAAGATCAAGCTCAAGGGCCGTCTCGCCTGGTACATGCACCGTGGGTACCACGGCATGGCGATGCCGACCTGGAACCGTAAGATCCGGATCTTCGCCGACTGGACCCTTGCGATGTTCCTCAAGCGCGAGGTCGTCTCGCTCGGCGCCATGGAGACGCCGCGCGAGGAGTTCTACGAGGCCGCCAAGCCGGCCCCGGCACCGGCCGTCGCCAAGGCCGAGGGCGAGAAGGCCAAGGCCTCCTAGTCCGCCCGCGGGTCCACTCGCCCGCGCAGTACGTGCACAACGCCCGAAGGGGCCGTCCGCCATCCGTGGTGCGGGCGGCCCCTTCGGTGTGTCGGGCCGCCGCGTGACGAGGCACGGTGCGGGGGCCCGATGGCGGCGCACCAAGTGATACATGTGCCATACAGGTATTTTGCCGTTCCATTGCGCTGTAGCGGGATGGTGCGTGCTCCGGCGACTGTTGACGGTGTAGTACCTCGTCGTGGCGCCGCGGGTGCTCGGCGTGGTTGCAGGCATGTTTGGACATGTTTGGGCACATTGGGAACACCATCACGGAGGTGTGCGCCATGGCAGACGCCGCATTGCGGCTGACCGCTCTCGCGGAGGAGTTGCTGGGAGAAAGGCTGCCGGTCCGTATCCGGGCCTGGGACGGCAGCGAATCCGGACCGCCCGGTGCCCCCGTCCTCGTCATCCACAGCCGCCGCGCGCTGCGCCGGCTGCTCTGGAAGCCCGGTGAACTGGGCCTGGCCCGCGCCTGGGTGGCGGGCGAACTCGACATCGAAGGTGATCTGTACGAGGCCCTGGATCTGATGGCCTCGCTGATCTGGGACCGGGGCGTGGAGGCCAAGGACAGCGTCCACCCGGTCCGCGACCCGAAGGTGCGGGCCTTCGCCAAAGGGCTGTTGCAGCTCGCCGGCCCCTGGCTCCCGCCGCCCCCGCCGCCCGAGGAGGTACGCCGCCGCACCGGCACCCTCCACACCAAGCGCCGCGACAAGGAGGCCATCAGCCACCACTACGACGTGGGCAATGACTTCTACGAACTGGTCCTCGGCCCGTCCATGGTCTACTCCTGCGCCTACTGGGAGGACGACGGGAATCTTGAGGACGCCCAGCGCGACAAGCTCGACCTGGTCTGCCGCAAGCTCGCGCTGAAGGAGGGCGACCGCCTTCTCGACGTCGGCTGCGGCTGGGGCTCCATGGCCATCCATGCGGCCCGCGAGTACGGTGCCCGGGTCACCGGAGTGACCCTCTCCGTCGAACAGGCCGCCTACGCCAGGAAGCGCATCGCGGAAAAGGGCCTGACCGACCGGATCGAGATCCGGGTCCAGGACTACCGGGACGTCAGGGACGGCCCGTACGACGCCATCTCGTCCATCGGCATGGCGGAACACGTCGGCTCGGTCCGCTTCCGCGAATACGCCGACGACCTCTACGCGCTCCTCAAGCCCGGCGGCCGGCTGCTCAACCACCAGATCGCCCGCCGCCCCGAGAAGGACGAGTCCGCGTACCACGTGGACGAGTTCATCGACGCCTATGTCTTCCCGGACGGCGAACTGGCCCCGGTGGGACGGACCGTGGCCACCCTCGAGGAAGCCGGCTTCGAGGCACGTGACGTCGAGTCGATCCGCGAGCACTACGCACTGACCCTGCGCAGCTGGGTCACCAACCTGGAGGAGAACTGGGACCGTGCGGTCCGGATGGCCTCGCCGGGACGGGCCAGGGTCTGGCGCCTCTACATGGCCGCCTCCGCCCTCTCCTTCGAACACAACAAGATCGGCGTCAACCAGATCCTCGTGGTGCGCCCGGCGGAGGGCGGGGCCGCCCGCATGCCGCTGCGGGCCCGCGACTGGAGGGCGTCGGCGACCGGCTGACACCGGCACCGGGAGACACCGGAAACGGCTGACACCGGCACCGGCACCGGGACGGACCGAGGGCCGGTACCCGCAGCTCCGTGCTGCGGGTACCGGCCCTCGGGCGCGTCCGGCGAAATGCCGCCCGGTTCGCTACTCGGTCTTGATCGCCGTCAGCATGTTCAGCTTCGCGGCGCTGCGGGCCGGCCAGAGCGCGGCCAGCACACCCACGACCCCTGCCAGCACCAGGAAGACCGCGATCCGGTCCCACGGGATGACCAGCGCGTACTCCGGGATCTCCGACGCCAGGGTCTGCCCGATCGCCCAGCCGAGGAACATGCCGAGCACGACACCGACCACCGCACCGAAGAGCGAGATGACCACGGCCTCCAGCCGGATCATGCGCTTCACCCTGCGCCGGTCCAGGCCGATCGCCCGCAGCATGCCGATCTCCTGCTGGCGCTCGAAGACCGACATCGCCAAGGTGTTGATGACCCCGAGCACCGCGATGATCAGGGCCATCGCCAACAGCCCGTACATGATGTTCATCGCGAGGTTGACCGAGCCGCCGAACATGTCGCGGATGTCCTGGCGGTCCATGATGCTCATCCCCGGGTTGTCACCCAGCGCCTTCACCAGGGCCTGCTCGTTGGCCTCGCTCGCGCCGCCGTCCATCTTCAGCCAGATCTCGCGGATGTCCGACATGCTGCCGTGCGCATCGGCGACGTTCTTCGGGACCAGGACCGGGGAGAGGAGCTCGTTCCCCTCGAAGACCGCCCCGACCTTCAGCTCGCCCTTCTTGTCGTCGTCGAACTTCACTCGGAGGGTGTCGCCGGTCTTCCAGCCGTTGGACTTGGCCGTCTTCTCGTCGACGGCGATCTCGCCCTTGTCCAGCGCGTCGATCGAGCCGGAGACGGTCGGCAGCGCGAAGAGCTTCTGCACATCGCCGGGGACGACGGCGGACGCGGAGTGGTACTCGCCCTTGACCTCGAGCGAGGTGGCCTGCTGCGGCGAGATCGCCGAGACCCCGTCGGCCTTCTGCAGGGCGGTGAGCGCCGACTCGTCGAGCGGACCGCCGCTCGCCATCGTCACCATGTAGTCGGCCTTGATGTTGTCCGTGGTCATCCGGTCGACCGCCTGGCCGAGGGTGACGCCGAGGACCGAGATGCCGGTGACCAGGGTGAGGCCGATCGCCAGCGCGGAGGCGGTGGCACCGGTACGGCGCGGGTTGCGGACCGCGTTCTGCGCGGCCAGCTTGCCGGAGACCCCGAACAGCCGCGTCAGCAGCGGGCGGACCAGTGCGATCACCGGCCGCGACAGCAGCGGGATCAGCACGATGACACCGATCAGCGTGAGGAAGGCACCCACGGCGATGACGGTCCGGCCGGTCGATCCGGACTTGGACGCGCCCGCCACGATCGCCGCGCCGCCCAGCAGGGTGAGCACCGCGCCGATCGAGTTGCGCAGCACCAGGGACTTGACGGTGGCCGTCGCGTGCACGCTGCTCATCGCCGCGACCGGCGGGATCTTGGCGGCCCGGCGGGCGGGCAGCCAGGCGGCCAGCACGGTGATCAGGACACCGACGGCGAACGCGGCGATGACCGCGGTGGGCGAGATGATCAGCGGTCCGGCCGGGATCTTTCCGCCGAACAGGCCCATCGCGGAGCGCAGTCCGGTGGCGAGGCCGAGGCCGAGGGCGAAGCCGACGACCGAGGCGATCACGCCGACGACGGCCGCTTCGAGGAGCACCGAGCGCTTGACCTGGCGGCGGGAGGCGCCGACGGCGCGCATCAGTGCCAGCTCCTTGGTGCGCTGGGCCACCAGCATGGTGAAGGTGTTGGCGATCAGGAAGACACCGACGAACAGGGCGATGCCGGCGAAGGCGAGCAGCATCCCGTTGAGACCGCTCAGACCGCTCTCGATCTGCTTGGCCTGATCGTCCGCGAGCGCCTGGCCGGTCTTGGCCTCGGCGTCCTTGGGCAGCAGCGGCTTCACTCCGGCCAGCAGCTTCTCGGCGGAGACGCCGGGCGCGGCGGACACGTTGGCGTCCCTGAACACGCCGGGCCTGAGGTAGAGCTTCTGGGCGACCTCGGTGTCGAAGAGGACCAGGCTGCCGCCCGCGTTGACCGCGCCGTCCTCGGTGGTGAAGACACCGGAGAGGGTGTACTCCTTCACCGGCCCGTTCGTGGCGACCCGGACCCGGTCACCGACGTGGTACTCGCCCCGCTTCGCGGTCTCCTTGTCGAGCGCGATCCGGTCGGCCGCGACCGGGCCCGTACCGTCGACGAAGGTGTACGCGGAGTCCTTGCCGTTCTTGCCGGGGGAGTAGTTCCCGCCGGTGTTCGACCAGCCGTTGCCGATCAGCTTGCCGTCGGGGTCGGCGACCCCGGCGAAGCCGGAGACCCGGCCGGTGGCGGTGTCGACGCCGTCCAGGCCCTGGATCTTCTTCAGGGTGGCGGCGGTGATGCCGGGCGTCTTCTCGTCGCGCTGGTCGGCGTAGGTGGTGACGGCCACGGCGACGCCGTCGTAACTCTTCGCCGACTGGTTACGGAGGGCGTTGCCGAGGGTGTCGGTGAAGACCAGGGTGCCGGATACGAAGGCCACGCCGAGCATCACGGCGAGGACGGTCATCAGCAGCCTGGCCTTGTGCGCGAGCACATTGCGCAGGGCAGTACGGAACATGTCTGTCAGTCCTGGGATGGGGAGGGGTTCCGGAGGAGGGCGCGGGGGAGGGCGGGTTTCAGCTGGTGCGGCCCTTGGCGTCGAACGCCTTCATCCGGTCGAGAACCCCGTCCGCGGTGGGGTGCATCATCTGGTCGACGATCCGGCCGTCCGCGAGGAAGATGACCCGGTCCGCGTAGGAGGCGGCCGCCGGGTCGTGGGTCACCATCACCACGGTCTGCCCCAGCTCGCGCACCGAGTTGCGCAGGAAGCCGAGGACCTCGGCGCCGGAGCGGGAGTCCAGGTTTCCGGTCGGCTCGTCGCCGAAGATGATCTCCGGCTGCGAGGCCAGGGCGCGGGCCACGGCGACGCGCTGCTGCTGGCCGCCGGAGAGTTCGGTCGGCCGGTGGGTCAGCCGGTCGGAGAGGCCCACCATGTCGATGACCTTGCGCACCCACTCGGCGTCGGGCTTGCGGCCCGCGATGTCCATGGGAAGCGTGATGTTCTCCAGCGCGGTCAGGGTCGGCAGCAGGTTGAACGCCTGGAAGATGAAGCCGATCTTGTCCCGGCGGAGCTGGGTGAGCTGCTTGTCCTTGAGGGAGCCCAGTTCCGTCTCGCCGATCCGTACCGAACCGCTGCTGAAGCTGTCGAGGCCGGCCACGCAGTGCATCAGCGTGGACTTGCCGGAGCCGGACGGGCCCATGATCGCGGTGAACTCGCCCCGCGGGAAGTCCACGGAGACCCGGTCCAGGGCCGTGACCCTGGTCTCGCCCTCTCCGTAGACCTTCGACAGATCCGTGGCGCGGGCAGCCACCGTGGTGACGCGGTGTGCGGTGGAAGTGGTGGTCACGGGAATCTCCTGATTCGGGGCTCCGGCCGAGGGCTTCGTCCGGGCTGCGTTCGGTTGTCTTTGGAACCCCTCCATCGTCACCGCCGTATTGCCTCAGGTCGTCAGACCCCGTGCCCGTTCCAGGGGCCGTCTTGAGTCGCACCGGGGAACCCCTGTGTCCTCCTGCGGTATGACACCGACCCTGAGGACATCGGCGCGACCCCCGTTGCCCGGCCGGGAGGGCGTGCCCATGGCGATCACTGGCGCGCGCCCGGCGAATGCGCCGTCCGGGTGCGGCGACTTTACGTCAATCCGGATTAGCGGTCGCCGCGCCCGCTACCCCGCCCAGGCATGTGGCGATGCCCCTCCGCAAGTGCTGACGACCCCTCAAACGGTCAATAAAATAAGACAACATCGCGCCACTGATCCGCTGATCGGGGGAAGCCCCCGGATAGGGTCATGTGCCAACGCGGAGCCGCGCGCCAGGCCCGGATGGTGGAATGCAGACACGGCGAGCTTAAACCTCGCTGCCCCTCGGGGGCGTACCGGTTCGAGTCCGGTTCCGGGCACCACTTCGCGCATGAGGCTGAGCGGGCGGGAGGGCGTGGCGGTCGCGTGCCGGATGCGGTCTTCGAGGTTTCGTCACGGTCAGGCGTTTGAAGCCGACCTCTTCGTGCAGCCGCTCCGGGACCGGGTACCCGCACCCGGCCGGTCCGCAGCTCCGGGCAGGCCGTGGGCCACCGGCTCCGGTGGCGATCTTGCTGGGCGATTCGTTCGGGTCGTTCGGATCACCCTGTCCGGGGTCCTCGCCGGCCGGGCCGCACTCCTGGCCGACCTGCGCGCCACCGACCCGGACAGACCAAAGGCCGCGTCCGGGTCGGGGTGCAGGGCGGGCGGCGCTCCGGCCGCCGGTTTCCATAAAGATCCTCCCCAAGCACTAGCCTGATTGTTTTGCCTACCCATTACTCTTGTGGGAAGGCCGCGCAGGGTGGCCATGGAGGAGTGAGATGAGGAGCAGCAACCCGGTCTTCTCGCGACGGGGCTTCAGCCGCGACAACGGATATGCGGGCTTCAACGCGGCGCCGCAGGCCGGGGCCCCCGCAGCGGGTGCCAACCCGTACGCGCAGGGCACCGCCGCCAACCCGTACGCCACCAACCCCTACGCCCAGCAGGACACCCAGTACGGCGTCCCGCAGGCACCGGCGCGTTCCGGTGCGATGACGATCGACGATGTCGTCACGCGCACGGCGCTCACGCTCGGCACCGTGGTCCTCGGCGCCGTGCTCGCCTGGGCCCTGCTGCCGGTCGACGAGGCCAACCTCGGCAAGTCCTACGGCATCGCGATCGGCGCCGCCCTGGTGGCGTTCGTCCTGTCGCTCGTCCAGTCCTTCAAGCGCAAGCCGGTCCCGGCGCTGATCATCGCGTACGCGGCCTTCGAGGGTGTCTTCCTCGGAGTGATCTCCAGCGCGGTCAGCACGTACATCGGGCCGGGCGTCGTGATGCAGGCGGTGATGGGCACCATGTGTGTCTTCGCCGGTGTGCTTCTCGCGTACAAGATGCGCTGGATCCGCGTCACCCGCCGCTTCTACGGCTTCGTGATGGCCGCCGCCATGGGCTTCATGCTCCTGATGGTGGTCAACCTGCTGTTCGCCGTCTTCGGCGGCGGTGACGGCCTGGGCTTCCGCAGCGGCGGCCTCGGCATCCTCTTCGGCGTCATCGGGATCGTCCTCGGTGCATGCTTCCTGGCTCTCGACTTCAAGCAGGTCGAGGACGGCATCGCGTTCGGCGCCCCGCGCGAGGAGTCCTGGCTGGCGGCCTTCGGCCTCACCATGACCCTGGTGTGGATCTACCTGGAGATGCTGCGTCTGCTCTCCATCCTCAGCGGCGACGACTGACGCACCACCCCGCAACGGGAACGGAACGGCCCGCAGGCACTGTGCCTGCGGGCCGTTCCCCTTTCTCACGTGCGCCTAGAGCAGCTTGCGCGCGGCCCTTCTGAGGTCGTACTCGTGGATGAGCGCCTTTGCGTGTCCGTAGGCGAGGTCGTGTTCGCTCCGCAGCCAGCTGACCTTCTCCTCGAAGCGGAGAGCGGGGCCTTCCTCCACGGTGCGGAGCCAGTCGGAGACTTCACGACCGGTGCAGCGGGGGATTCGGGAGAGCAGATTGCGATGGGTCTCTTCGGAGAAGACTTGGGACATCGGCGCCTCCGACGCATTGCGCGTTGCTGGTCCTTCCCGACACCGTGCCCGAGCATCGGCCCGTTGGCAACCATCCCGGGAGGGCGCGTAGGGTCGCGGAGTGCTCGATACGACCCCGCTGATCACCGCCGTGGACCGATTCGCCGACCGGCTGCGCGCCGCGCCGCAGAGCCGTCTGCAGCGCGGCGCGGCTGCCGAAGGACTGGCCACGGCCAGGGAATTGGCTCTGCGGGCCCAGCGCATCGAGGCGCCGGACCGGGAACCGCGGATCATGCCGGACGCCGGGATCTTCGCGATCGGCGACCAACTTGCCGTCGCGGGGCGCGACTTGGCGGTGGCACTGGAAACGGCCCCGTCGGCTGAGCTGGACGAGGCCGTGCAATTCGTGACGGAGGCCGCTGCGCGGGCGTTCGCGTAGCGGCGGGCGGGCGCCGGCCCGGGGGCAGGGGCCGGCGAGAGCCGCTCTGCCCGGATGCGCGGGGAGCTAGAACGAGGCGATGACGCGGTCGGCGAGGATGTAGACGTTCTCCTTGCCGCAGGAGAAGGTCAGGGCGTACGCGCCGGAGACGCCGGAGCCGCCCAGCAGTACCGGGTGCTCACCCGCGAGCAGCGACTTGGCGAGGCGCTCGGCCGTCTCGCGGTGGCCGGGGGTCATACAGAGCGTGGTGCCGTCGGCGAAGACATAGACGTCGAGAGTGCCGAGCGGGCCGGGGCGCACATCGGCGAGTTCCGTACGGCTGTCGGCAAGCTCTTCGAGGCGGTTCACGGTGCGCTCGTGGTCGGTGACGACCGGAGTCTGCACCGGAACGAAGTCGGGGTGCGAGGGGTGACGGCGACGGGCCGCGGCCAGCTCGGGGGAGTCCTCGGCGAACTCCGCCGTCTCGGGCAGCTCGGTCATGTCCGTCAGTTCGGCCAGCTCGGCCAGCTCCGTCAGCTCTTCGAGCGCCTCGGTGGCGTCGAGGTCCATCGCCTCAAGGCCCGCGAAGTCGGCCTGACGCGGCATGAAGAACGGCACGTCCTCGCCGATCCCGGTCAGTCCGCCCAGCAGGGACGGGGCGTCGGCGGCATCGCGCGCTTCCTGGGTGGCCCAGAAGGCGCGGGCCTCGGCGAGCTCGCGCTCCCGCTCCTCGGCGAGTGCTTCGGCCACGGCCGCGCGTATCTCGGCGGCCGGGGTCACGTCGTTGCGGCTCTGCGCGGGCACGGCGGCACCGTGGGCGCGGGCCACGGTCAGCTCCGTACGAAGGGCCGTGATCTGCTTGCGCAGCCCGTGAGCGGCGTGCAGAGCGGCAGCGCCGACGGCCGTGGCAGCGGCGGTGGTCAGCAACAGGGCAAGAGGCATGACGCTCACTGACATACTCCCGGTTTCAATCGATCCTCCGACTTCCTACCTCAGCTTGTCCTCTACCTGCGCCCGGTGTCAGTGCATTACGTCACGAATTGGACAGGTCTTTGTGCCTGGGGTTTAACCCTGTTACGGGTGTGACCTGCGGGAATGACTCTCCCCCAGGAGATAGGTCACATCCTGGGGGAGATTCGGTCACGGTCGGGGCTCGGAACCGGCCATGCCGTCGGCCGGGAACCGGCTGACGGCATGGCCGGGGGCCGCTGCGGCTCGGCTCAGTCGCTGGGGTTTGTGGTCGCGTTCGCTTCGCTTCCGCTGCGGGCAGGTGCCGCCTTCGTACCTCAGGCGACCCCTACCCTCCGCTACAGCTCAGCTCAGCCGCTCGATGACCATCGCCATGCCCTGGCCGCCGCCCACGCACATGGTCTCCAGGCCGAACTGCTTGTCGTGGAACTGCAGGCTGTTGATCAGCGTGCCGGTGATCCGGGCGCCGGTCATGCCGAAGGGGTGGCCGACGGCGATGGCGCCGCCGTTGACGTTGACCTTCTCCAGCGGGAGGCCGAGGTCGCGGTAGGAGGGGATCACCTGGGCGGCGAACGCCTCGTTGATCTCGGCCAGGTCGATGTCGTCGATGGTCAGCCCGGCGCGCTTCAGCGCCTGCTTGCTGGCCTCCACCGGTCCGTATCCCATGATCTCGGGGGAGAGGCCGGAGACGCCGGTCGAGACGATCCGGGCCAGCGGGGTCAGGCCCAGCTCGCGCGCCTTGGTGTCGGACATGATCACGAGCGCGGCGGCGCCGTCGTTGAGCGGGCAGCAGTTGCCCGCGGTGACCAGGCCGTCGGGGCGGAAGACCGGCTTCAGGCCCTGCACGCCCTCCAGGGTGACGCCCGCGCGCGGGCCGTCGTCCTTCGAGACGACCGTGCCGTCCGGGGTGGTGACCGGGGTGATCTCGCGCTCCCAGAAGCCGTTCTTGAGGGCTTCCTCGGCGAGGTTCTGCGAGCGGACGCCGAACTCGTCCATGTCCTGGCGGGTGACGCCCTTGAGCCGCGCCAGGTTCTCCGCGGTCTGCCCCATCGCGATGTACGCGTCCGGGACCAGGCCGTCCTCGCGCGGGTCGTGCCAGTCGTCGCCGCCCCGCTCGGCGCGGGCCGCGGTGCGGGCCTCGGCGTCGGCGAACAGCGGGTTGTGCGTGTCCGGGAGGCTGTCGGAGTTGCCCTTCGTGAAGCGGGACACCATCTCGACACCGGCCGAGATGAAGACGTCGCCCTCGCCGGCCTTGATGGCGTGCAGCGCCATCCGGCTGGTCTGGAGGGAGGACGAGCAGTAGCGGGTGACCGTACAGCCGGGAAGGTGGTCCATCCCCATCCGTACGGCGATGATGCGGCCCAGGTTGTTGCCCTGCTCGCCGCCGGGGAGGCCGCAGCCGAGCATCAGGTCGTCGATGTCCTTCGGGTCCAGCTCGGGCACCTTGGCCAGCGCGGTCTGGATGATCGTGGCGGTCAGGTCGTCCGCGCGCAGGTCCTTCAGCGAACCCTTGAAGGCCCGGCCGATGGGGGAACGGGCAGCAGAGACGATCACGGCTTCGGGCATCACGCGGCTCCATGAGGGCTGGAAGGCGGGTTCTGGCAGGTGCTGACTTGGAAGTTACCTGTACGTAGGTGCTGGGTCACCGGGCAGCGCATGTGACGCCGACCTCTTTTCTAAGCGACCGCTCAGTCAATCAATTGGCGGGCAGGTTGTGCGACTCCCCGTGCGACTCCCCGTACGTCTCCTTGTGTGTGTCCTTGTGTGCCTCCTCGTGCGAGTCCCCCTGTGGTTCCCCGCGCGTCTCCGGGGGGGCCTCCCCGGGCGTCTCCGGGTGCGGATGGGGCTCCGTGGCCGCGGGCAGGCGCCGCCGCCTGCGGTGCTTGAGGAGTGCCCAGGGCGCCCGTGCCCCCGTGACCTCCGTACCGGCCTCCCTGGCCGCCTGGGAGGCCGCCTTGGCCACCGGCAGCATGTCCTCGCGCCGGGCCCCGTCCAGACGGTCGGACTCCGGCCACAGTCCCAGCACCGCACAGAGCGTGGGCAGGACCGCCATCGCCGCCGTGGCGTACCCCTCCGCCGACGGGTGGTAGTTGTCCGGACCGAAGAGCTCCCGCGGATTCGCCTCGAACTCCGGCCCCAGCAGGTCGCCCAGCGACACCGTCCGCCCGCCCTGCTCCACCGAACCGATCGTCTGGGCCGCCGCCAGCTGCCGGCTCACCCGCCGGGCCAGCCAGCGCAGCGGCTGGTAGACCGGCTCGATCGTGCCGAGATCCGGGCACGTGCCGACCACCACCTCCGCACCCGCCGTACGCAGCCTGCGCACGGCGGTGGTCAGACAGCGCACCGACTGGGTGGCGGGCATCCGATGCGTCACATCGTTCGCCCCGATCATGATCACGCACACGTCGGGCGTACGGGACGGGTCGGCGAGCAGCAGCGACACCTGCCGCTCCAGATCGTCCGACCGGGCGCCCGGCTGCGCCACATTGCGCAGATCCACCGGCCGCTCGGACACCGCCGCGAGCCCCGATGCGAGCAGCGCCCCCGGTGTCTGCCCGGACCGGCGCACCCCCTGCCCGGCCGCCGTCGAATCACCGAGCAACCCCAGCCGCAACGGCTCCGCAGGGCCGGTGAACGCTACCCCGTACCGCCCGTCGGCGCTCGGCGGAACCGGTGCGATACCGCCGCCCACCTGCCGTTTCGCCAGCTGGACCTCCGCCAGCAGTACGCCTACCGCCGCCGCGCCGAGCAGCCCGATGCTGCCGCCGCCGTAGGCCGCGCCCGCTGCGATCCGCCGTGCCACCCTTGCCCTCGACACAGTCCGGTCCACCTCCTCGTTGCCGTACCGCCGTACATACAGCTAACTGCCCCGCAGCGACCGTTGCTCAATCGCTTCGCCCAATCCCGTGCCCGTACGCATACGCTTGCCGCACCATCTCGGAGACCCCGGAGTACACGGTGCAATTCCACGATTCGATGATCAGTCTCGTAGGCAATACCCCGCTGGTGAGGCTGCGCAGTGTTACGGCCGGCATCCAGGCGACGGTCCTGGCCAAGGTCGAGTACTTCAATCCCGGCGGTTCGGTCAAGGACCGCATCGCCCTGCGCATGATCGAGGCCGCCGAACAGAGCGGCGAGCTGCAGCCCGGCGGCACGATCGTCGAGCCGACCAGCGGCAACACGGGCGTCGGCCTGGCGATCGTCGCCCAGCAGAAGGGATACAAGTGCATCTTCGTCTGCCCCGACAAGGTGTCCACGGACAAGATCAATGTGCTGCGCGCCTACGGTGCCGAGGTCGTCGTCTGCCCGACGGCCGTTGACCCCGAGCACCCCGACTCGTACTACAACGTCTCGGACCGGCTGGTCCGCGAGACACCGGGAGCCTGGAAGCCCGACCAGTACTCCAACCCGAACAACCCGCGCTCGCACTACGAGACCACCGGTCCGGAGCTGTGGGAGCAGACGGACGGGAAGATCACCCATTTCGTCGCGGGTGTCGGCACCGGCGGCACGATCAGCGGCACCGGCCGCTATCTGAAGGAGACCAGCGGCGGCTCGGTCAAGATCGTCGGCGCGGACCCGGAGGGCTCTGTCTACTCCGGCGGCTCCGGACGCCCGTACCTCGTCGAGGGTGTCGGCGAGGACTTCTGGCCGAGCGCGTACGACCGTACGGTCACGGACGAGATCGTCGCCGTGTCCGACAAGGACTCCTTCCAGATGACCCGCCGCCTCGCCAAGGAGGAGGGCCTGCTGGTCGGCGGTTCCTGCGGCATGGCGGTCGTCGCCGCCCTGGAGGTCGCGAAGCGACTGGGCCCGGACGACGTGGTCGTCGTCCTGCTTCCCGACAGCGGCCGCGGGTACCTCAGCAAGATTTTCAACGACGAGTGGATGGCCGACTACGGTTTCCTGGAGGACACCGGCCCGTCCGCACGAGTCGGGGACGTACTCGACCACAAGGACGGCCCGATCCCGACGCTCGTCCACATGCATCCCGAGGAGACCGTCGGCGAGGCGATCGACGTCCTGCGCGAGTACGGCGTCTCGCAGATGCCGATCGTGAAGCCGGGCGCGGGCCACCCCGACGTGATGGCCGCCGAGGTCATCGGTTCGGTGGTGGAGCGGGAGCTGCTGAACGCGCTGTTCGCGCAGCACGCCTCGCTCTCCGACCCGCTGGAGAAGCACATGTCGCCGCCGCTGCCGCAGGTCGGTTCCGGCGAACCGGTCGCGGACCTGATGGCGGTGCTCGGCGGCACGAACGCGGCGGATGCGGCGATCGTGCTGGTGGAGGGCAAGCCGAAGGGCGTGGTCAGCCGGCAGGACCTGCTGGCGTTCCTCGCCAAGGACGCGGCGGCCGGCAAGCCGTAGCCGGCCGGGAGGGCCGGGCTTCGCGAAAACGGTACGAGCGCGACACGTACGCGCAGCACCGGCTTAACACGAGTCCGGCAGATTGATGGGTGTCGGCAGGGAAACCCGCCGACACCCGATACGGCGACACGGACTACGGAGCGGCTCCCGGACCTCCACCGTCGCCAGGACGCGGTGACCGGCCCTGACCCGGACCGTGTCCCTCGCGGGGACCGCCGTCGTCCCGCCCCCTGGGAAACCGGGGGTGCGGCGGTCCCCGCGATACATCCATGTGCGGCGGTCATCTGCGCGGACGTGTGCGACGGACAAGTGTCTGGACCGCCAGGGGCGCCGTTCGCTCACCCGGCGGCGCTCACCCGGCCGGTGCGGCCGCCCAGCTCGCCAGCAGCGCGATGCGTTCCGCGGTCTCGCTGCCGGGCTCCGGGGTGTAGACCACCAGGGACTGGCCGGGGTCGCCGGGCACACCGAGCGTCTCGTACGGGAGGGTCAGCTCGCCCGCGACCGGGTGGTCGATGCGCTTGACGCCGTAGGTCTTCGCCTTCACCTGGTGATCCGCCCACAGCCGGCGGAAGTCCTCGCTCTTCATGGACAACTCGCCCACCAGTGTGGCCAGTTGCTTGTCATCGGGGTGCAGCCCGGCGTCCAGCCGCAGATGTGCGACCGTCTCCGCCGCCACCGCGGCCCACTCCGGATAGAGCTCGCGCGCCACCGGGTCGAGGAAGACCTGGCGCGGGATGTTCAGTTCTGCCGGGGGCATCCGCGAGTAGCCGATTACCGCGTCCCCCAGCGCGTTCCACGCCAGTACGTCCATCCGGCGGCCCAGGATGAACGCCGGGGCCCCGCCGAGCGTGTCCAGCAGCAGGCGCAGGCCGGGGCGGACCCGCTGGGTTGCGGCCGGGGCCGAGGCGCGCGGCCCCGGGCGTGCCACCGTACGCAGATACGTGTGCTCCGTCTCGTCCAGCTGGAGCACCCGGGCGATCGCGTCGAGCACGGCGTCCGAGACGCTCGGGCCGCGCCCCTGCTCCAGCCGGATGTAGTAGTCGACGCTCACCCCCGCGAGCTGCGCGACCTCCTCGCGCCGGAGTCCGGGAACCCGCCGTCGGCCGCCGTACGCGTTCAGCCCCACGTCCTCTGGCTGTATGCGGGCTCGCCGTGAGCGGAGGAAATCACCGAGGTCGCCGTCCATGACACCGATCGTAGAAGAAGCGCGGGCTTTGAACCTGGTACTGGCAGACCCAGGAACAACGCATCCCTGGGTAGCCGGGCGGCAGCCGCGCAGAGTGGGACCAGGCCCGGGGAAACGCCCCGGTCCTGAGAACGCAAGGAGTACGGACATGTCGTACGGGACCCTCGCAGGCCGCACCGCCGTCATCACCGGAGCCGCCAGCGGCATGGGCGCCGCGACCGCCCGGCTGCTCGCCGCCCAGGGCGTCAGGGTCGCACTGCTGGCCCGGCGCGCGGAGCGGCTGGAGGAGCTGGCCGCCATGATCGAGTCGAAGGGCGGTGAGGCGCTCGTCGTCACTGCCGATGTCACCGACCAGGCGTCCGTGGACGCCGCGGCCGAGCGGGTGCACAGCACGTTCGGGCAGGTGGACCTGGTGGTCAACGCGGCCGGTGTGATGCTGCCGAACCCGGTGGACGAGGGCCGGAAGGACGAGTGGCAGCGGATGATCGACACCAATGTGACGGGCGCCCTGCGGATCATCCGGGCCTTCACGTCCGACCTGGTGGCGGTGGCCGCCGACGGCCGCACCGCGGACCTGGTGAACATCTCGTCCATCGGCGCGCACGTCGCGTTCCCCAACTACGCGGTGTACGGGGCGACGAAGGCCGCGCTCACCTACCTGTCGTCGTCGCTGCGCACGGAGTTCGGACCGCGCGACGTCCGCGTCACGAACATCGAACCGGGTCTCACCGACACGGAACTGGGTGGCCACATCGACAACGCCGAGCTGAGCGGGCAGCTCGACGGCATGTTCGACGCGATCGGGGCACTGTCGAGCGAGGAGATCGCCGATCTCGTGGCCTACGCCACCAGTCGCGCACGTCACATCAACCTGCGCCAGCTGATCGTGCTGCCCACCCGCCAGGCGTAGCGCCCCGTTTCCTCGGGCCCGGCCCGCGGCCCTCAGTCCTCCCAGTCGGACTCGGTGCGCCCGGAACGGTGCCGGAACCAGGGCCAGTTGCGGGCGGCGTGCACGGCATTGACGGCGACGATCCCGAGCCAGGCGACGACCAGGCCCCCGGTATGGGCGGCCGCAGCGCCGATCGCCGACAGCGGGATGGCCAGGATCAGCGAGATGATCCCGAAGCCGTAGCGCTCGCCGAAGTTCCCCATGGGCTGCGACGGCCGTGCACCCCTGGCGACGCTCACCTGCTGCTCGGCGAGATGGCGCCGGACACGACGGTCGAGCGTGGTGTCGAGACGCTGCTCGACCTTCTCCAGGAATGACTCGACGAGCGCGGACTCGTAATCCGAACCCAGCTCACTACGGGCATGCAGGGTGGCGTCGAGCTCGCTCTTGAGCTCAGGGTCACGGGTTTCCATGTCCTTTACGGTACGAATCGGGAGCGCCCCGGTCAGTGGGGCTACCCCCCCTCTTTCCGCCGGACACGGTGGAGCCGATGGTGCCGGGCCACGACGGCCCGTTGCGGGTTTCCCCGCACCACGGCCGTTGCGGCTACGCGCGGGCGGACGCCGTGCCGGCCCCGTTGTTCTCGCCTGCCGGTACCTGGGCGGGGAGGATCGTATGTTCCGGGATGTGCGTGGTGTCGCGGCGGGCGAGCAGCCAGTACAGCAGTGCCGGTACGACCAGGCCGACCACCCACGAGATGTCGGCGCCGCCCAGCGGCCCGACCAGCGGGCCGGTGTAGAAGTGCGTCACCAGGAACGGCAGCTGGGCGACCAGCCCGATCCCGTACACCGCCAGCGCGTCCCAGCGCCATGCGCCGTACCGTCCGCGCGGATCGGCAAGGGCCGGGATGTCGTACCGCTCCCGCGAGATCAGGTAGTAGTCGACCAGGTTGATCGCCGACCACGGGGTGAAGAAGGTCAGCAGGAAGAGCAGGAAGTCCTTGAAGGAGGCGAGGAAGCTGTCCTTGCCGAGCAGGGCCACGACGGTGCCGACAAGCATGATGCCCGTGATGTAGAGAGCCCGGCCGCGCGGGGAAAGGGTCTTTTGACCGCGGAAGCCGCTGATGCTGGTCACCAACGACATGAAGCCGCCGTAGGTGTTGAGGACATTGATGGTCAGCTTGCCGAGCGCGATCACGAAGTACAGGAACGAGGCGATCAGGCCGGTTCCGCCCAGGGCGACGACATAGCCGACCTGGCCCGCCAGGAAGGCGTCCCCGGCGGTGGCCGCGACCAGTACGCCGAAGACCATGGACCACTGGGAGCCGAGTGCCGAGCCGGAGAGCGTCCACCAGAAGGTGGCGCGGGCGCTGGTCGTACGCGGCAGATAGCGGGAGTAGTCGGCGACGTACGGGCCGAACGCCAGCTGCCAGGAGGCGGCGAGCGAGACCGCGAGCAGGAACATCGGCAGATCGAAGGCGCGGTCGGCGAGGACGGCTCCGAGATCGATGCGGTCGAGCAGCCGGATGCCGAGATAGACGAAGGCGACCGCGCAGATCACGCCGGCGACCCGGCCGAGCATATGGATGACGCGATAGCCGATCGCTGCCATCAGGGCGGTGACCAGCGCGAAGATGACGATGCCGGGCGTCTCGCCGAGGTGGGTGAGCTCCCCGACCGCCTGACCGGCCAGCACACTGCCGCTGGCGAAGAAGCCGACGTACATCACGATCACGAGGGCCAGCGGGACCACTGCGCCCTTGACCCCGAACTGCGCTCGGGACTGGATCATCTGCGGCAGTCCCAGGCGCGGGCCCTGCGCGGAGTGCAGGGCCATCACGGCTCCGCCGAGCAGATTGCCCAGCGCCAGGCCGATGACCGACCAGAACGGGCCGCCGCCGAAGACGACCGCGAGCGCGCCGGTGACCACGGCGGTGATCTGGAGGTTCGCGCCGAGCCAGAGCGTGAACTGGCTGAATGCGGTGCCGTGACGTTCGTTGTCCGGCACGACATCGATGGAACGCTGTTCGAGCAGGCCTGCCATCGGTCAGCTTCCCTTCTTGACGATGCCGTGCTGTTTCGCCCAGTCGTGTGCGACGTCCTCGGGGTCCTTCTTGTCCTTGTCGACCAGGCGGTTGAGCTCGGTGAGGTCCTCGGTGGTGAGTGCGGCGCCCAGCCGGGCCAGGGCCTTTCGGACCGTGGAGTCCGCGGCCCGGTCGGCGATCAGCGGGACGACATGCTGGCCGGGGACCAGGTTCTTGGGGTCGGAGAGGACCACCCAGCCCTCGGCCGCGATGTCGGTGTCCGTGGTGAAGAGGTTGGCGACATCGACATCGCCCTTCCGCAGGGCTCCCTTCACCAAGGGCCCGGAGGAGTCCAGCGACTTGAACTCCTTGAAGGTGACGCCGTACACGTCCTTCAGGCCCACGGCCCCGACGGTCCGCTTCTTGACCTCGGGGGCCGCGCCGATGACCAGCTTTCCGTTGTGCCTCGCCAGATCGGCGAGGGAGGACAGGCCGTACTTCCGGGCGGTCTCGCGGGTGACGGCGAAGGCGTCGGAGTCCTCGGCCATGCCGTACGGGAGGATCTGCAGACCGGCGGGCAGGGCAACGGCGAGTGCGTTCTGCATCTCGCCCTCCTCGGTGGCGCTCGCCTTCGGGTCGAGGTAGTGGAGCAGGGCGCCCTGGTACTCGGGCAGGAGGTCGATGTCGCCGCCCTTCAGCGCGGGGATGAGGATCTCGCGGGTCCCCAGGTTGGCGCGGACCGTCGTCTTCACACCGGCGGCGCCGAGGGCCGCGGCGTACAGATGGCCGAGGATCTGGTTCTCGGTGAAATTGGCGGTGCCGATGGTGATGCCGCCGGAGCTCGAACCGCCACCGCCGCTGCCGCCGCCATGTCCGTCGAGCGAGGTGATTCCGCTGCTGCAGGCGGCGAGTGCAGGGACGGAGGCCGCGGCGAGGAGTCCGCCGAGCAGGGTCCTTCGGTTCATGGGGGATGTGCGGGACATGCGAGTCATCGGTGGTTCTCCTCAGGCGGAGCGGTGGCGGAAGAGGACGCGCTGGAGCCCGGACAGCGCCAGATCGAGTACGACGGCGACGACCGCGACGAGGACCGCGCCGCCCAGCACCTGAACGAGGTCGCGCTGTGCGAGACCGTCGAAGACATAGCGGCCGAGACCGCCGAAGCTGACATAGGCGGCGATGGTGGCGGTGGCCACGACCTGGATCAGCGCCAGCCGCAGCCCGGTCATGATCAGCGGGAGGGCGAGCGGGAGTTCGACGTGCCACAGCACCTGGGGACCGCGCATGCCCTGGCCGCGTGCGGCGTCCTTCACATCGGGGTCGACGGCGGTCATCCCGGCGTAGGTGTTGGTGACGATCGAGGGGACGGCGAGGGCGACCAGCGCCACGTACACCGGGGTCATGGACAGGCCGCCGGCCAGGAAGACCAGCACCACCAGACCGACGGTCGGCAGGGCCCGGCCGAAGGACGACAGATTGATGGCGAGGAAGGCACCGCGTCCGGTGTGCCCGATGAGCAGGCCGATCGGGAGTGCGATCGCCGTGGCGATCAGCGTGGCGATCAGCGAGTACTGGAGGTGCTCGGCGAGGCGATGGGCGATGCCGTCCTGGCCGGTCCACTGCTCGCTGCCGGTCAGCCAGCGGCCGAGGTCCGCGAAGAGTTCGTACATGTCAGGCCCTCTGCTTCCGTGTCCACGGGGTGAGCGCGTACTGCACCGCGACCAGCGCCGCGTCCGCTACCAGCGCGAGGAGCAGGGTCAGGACCACACCGACGATCACCGGGGTGGGGAAGTTCCGCTGGAAGCCGTCGGTGAAGAGCTGGCCCAGACCGCCGTCGCCGATGTACGTGGCGACACTGACCAGCGAGATCGACATGACGGTGGCGATGCGTACACCCGCCATGATCACCGGGAGGGCGAGCGGCAGCTCGACCGTCAGCAGGATCCGCAGCGGGCGGGCCCCCATCGCCCTGGCGGCCTCACGCGTCTTCACGGGTACGGAGTCCAGTCCCTCGACGGTGTTCCGCAACAGCACGACCAGCGTGTAGATGGTCAGGCCGATGACGGTGGTGGTGCGGGTCAGCCCCGAGACCGGCAGCAGCAGGACGAAGACCGCGATGGAGGGGATGGTGAACAGGACGTTCGAGAGGCCGAGCAGGGCTCCGCGCAGCGGGCGCACGCGATGGGCGAGCACGGCCAGCGGCAGGGAGATCAGCAGCCCGAGGAGCACGGCACTCAGCGCGGCTTGGAGGTGGGAGACGGTGAGGGTGAACAGGTCGTTCGCGTGGTCGGATATCCACGCCCACTCGATGGTCATGAGCTGCCGTCCGCGGCCGGTGCCGCGACGGCCGACTTCTCTGTGCCGGCCTTCTGTACGGCGGCCGTGGTGTGGGCCGCGCCCGCAAGGTCGTGGATGGCCTCGCGCGCGGTGACCCCGGTAAGTACGCCGTCGGTGTCGACGCGGGCGATCAGACCGGTCGGTGAGGCGATCGACTCATTGAGCGCCGAGAGCAGCGAGTCCGTGTCGCGCAGAGGGCGTACGGGGAGCAGCGGGGCGTCGCCCGCAGGGCCCGCCGGTGCGGTCCGGCGCTCGAGCCATCCGAGCGGCTCACCCCTGGCGGAGACGACCAGCAGCCAGTCGGAGCCGTTGCCCCCGGCGGCGGCCGGTTCGCCGGCCCGCACCGTCGCCGGGGGCCGTTGAGGCAGAGCCGCGAGCGTGCTCAGCGACAGCAGCTTCAGTCCGCGCTCGGCACCCAGGAAGTCGGCGACGAAGTCGTCGGCCGGGCGGGCGAGCAGCTCGGCGGGCGGTGCGCACTGCACCAGATGGCCGCCGGTACGGAAGACGGCGATCCGGTCGCCGAGCCGTACCGCCTCGTCGATGTCATGGGTGACGAAGACGATGGTCTTGCCGAGCTCCTTCTGGAGACGCAGCAGCTCGTCCTGGAGCTGGGTCCGTACGACGGGGTCGACTGCGCCGAACGGCTCGTCCATGAGCAGCACCGGAGGGTCCGCGGCGAGCGCGCGGGCCACGCCGACCCGCTGCTGCTGGCCGCCGGAGAGCTGGTGCGGATAGCGCTTGGCGGCCTCGGCGGGCAGGCCGACCGTCTCCAGGAGTTCGGCGGCCCTGGCCCGGGAGGCCCTGCGCCCGTGGCCGAGCAGCAGGGGCACCGTCGCGATGTTGTCGAGCACCGTGCGGTGCGGGAAGAGGCCGGCCTGCTGGATGACGTATCCGATGCCTCGCCGCAGCTCCGCGGCGTCCGCTTCGAGGATGTCCTTGCCGCCGAGACGGATGGTGCCGGAGGTCGGCTCGACCATCCGGTTGATCATTCTCAGGGTGGTGGTCTTACCGCAGCCGGAAGAGCCGACGAGGACGGTGATACCGCCCTCCGGCATGGTGAGGCTGAGGTCGTGAACTGCCGTGGTGCCGTTCGGGAAGCGCTTGTTCACTGCGTCGAATTTGATCATCAGTCGTCCCTTGCCCCGGCTGCATATAGTCATGCAGAGTTCTTCGTTACTGAATAGGTTGTCAATGCCTCGGGGTAAAACACTGGTTACAGAGACCCGAAGAGCGAGACAAGGTGTCCGGATAGGAGGAGTTTGCGCATGATGTCGTCCCACCTGGTGGACTCCGAGGACTCCGTGTCAGGGACCGCCGGCTCTTCCGGAGCTCCCGGCTCCGTCGGCGTCGTCGTGCTCGACGGCCAGACCCTGCCGGTCTCCGACGTCGTCCGGCTCGCCCGCGGCACCGCCCGCCCCGTCCCCACCGACGAAGCGATGAAGCGCGTCGACCGCTCTTGGAGCGCCGCCCGGGAGCTGGCCGCCACCGGACGGGTCTACGGACGCTCCACCGGCGTCGGCGCCAACCGCAACGAGGATGTTCCCACCGAGGCGGCAGCCGGCCACGGGCTGCGGCTGCTGCGCAGCCACGCCGGAGCGATCGGCGAAGTGCTGCCCGCCCGCGAGGTCAGGGCCATGCTCGCCGTGCGAGCCAACCAGCTGCTCGCGGGCGGCGCCGGGCTGCGGCCGACCGTCGTCACCGCGCTCTGCGAGGCGCTGGAGGCCGGGGCGCACCCGGTCGTCAATGAATTCGGCTCGGTCGGCACCGGCGACATCGCGGCCCTCGCCCAGGCCGGCCTCGCCCTCGCCGGGGAACACCCCTGGCAGGGCCCCGGCGCCGCCCCCGAGCCCCAGCCGCTCGACAACAACGACGCCCTCGCCCTGATCAGCAGCAACGCCCTCACCCTCGGACAGGCCACGCTCGCTCTCGACGAGCTGCGCCGTCTGGTCACCGCCACCCAGGTCGTCGCCGCGCTCTCCCTGCTCGCGGTCGACGGCTCGTACGAGGCCTACGCGGAACCGGTCCATGCGGCCCGCCCCCACCCCGGTTCCTACGATGTCGCCGCCCGGATGCGGGAGCTGCTCGGCGTCCCCGAGCGCCCCGGACCACCGCTCGGCCGGATCCAGGACCCGTACGGATTCCGCTGCCTGCCGCAGATCCACGGGCCCGCGCAGGACGCCGCCGACGCCCTCGAACGGGTTCTCGCCGTCGAGATCAACGCCGCCGCCGAAAACCCGCTCATCTGCCCGGACGCCGGTGCCAACGACAGCCCGGCCGCCTACCACCACGGCGGCTTCTACCTGGCCCAGCTGGCCCTGGCACTCGACCACTTCAGGCTCGCCGTGACCCAGGTCGCCCGGCTCTCCACCTCCCGGCTCTCGGCACTCAACGAGCCGGCCCTGACCCGTCTGCGGCCCTTCCTCGCGGACGGCGAACCTGCCTCGTCCGGCGTGATGATCCTGGAGTACGCGGCCGGGGCCGCCCTCGGCGATCTGCGCACCTACTCCGCCCCCGCATCGCTCGGCCACGCCGTCCTGTCCCGCGGTGTCGAGGAGCAGGCCAGCTTCGCCTCGCTCGCCGCCCGTCAGACGTTGCGGGCCTGCGGCGCGTACCGGCAAGTCGTGGGCTGCGAACTGGTCGCCGCCGTAAGGGCGTTGCGCCAGCGGGATCTGCGCCCCGATCCGGATCTTCCGGTGGGCCGTGCCTTCGTGCTCGCCGATTCTCTGCTCAACGACGACCTCACGGACCGGCCGCTCACCGATGATGTAAAGGTCGCGGCCGGGGAGCTGCTCGACCACTACACAGAACTTTGGAGGGGGACGGTATGAGCGAGAGCAGCCCTGCCGCACGACTGCAGCAGCTCTTCGAGGGGCACCGGCTGACACCGACGCAACGGCGCATCGCGCACTCCATGGTGCGCAGGGCTGCCGAGGTGCCGTTCCTGTCGAGCGTCGAGCTGGCCGAACTGGCCGGGGTCAGTCAGCCGTCCGTCACCCGGTTCGCCGTCGCCCTCGGATTCGACGGCTATCCGGCGCTGCGGAGGTATCTGCGGGATGTCGCGCCGGGGCCCGCCGAGCCGGGTGAGGGGGCGGGCGAACGTGCGTACAACGAATACCAGCAGGCTGTCCTCGGTGAGATCGAGAATCTGCAGCACCTCGCCGGGCTGCTCGCCGACCCCGGCCCCGTCGAGCGGGCGGGGCGCCTGCTCGCCGCCTCCCGGCCGCTCCCCGTGCTCGGACTGCGGGCCGCCTCCTCCCAGGCACGCGGGTTCGGGTACTTCGCGGCCAAGGTCCATCCCGATGTCCGGGTGCTCGACGAGGGCGGCAGCATGCTGCACGACCGGATCGACGCCGCGCGGCGGGCGGGCGCCACAGCGCTGATCTGTTTCGCGCTGCCCCGGCATCCGAAGGAGGTCGTGGACGCCCTCGCGTATGCGCAGGAGCAGGGGCTGACCGTGGTGTCGGTCGCCGATTCGGCGTTCGCTCCGGTGGCCAAGCACAGCGACCTGCTGATCCCGGCCGCCGTCGGCACCGGGCTCGCCTTCGACACGGCGTGCGCGCCCATGTTGCTGGGCCGGGTGCTGCTGGAGGCGATGTGCGACGACCTTCCCGATGCGCAGGCGCGCTTGGAGGAGTTCGACGCGCGGGCGGTGGCGCGGGGGCTGTTCGTCGAGTGACCGGTGGCGGCGGCCTGATGGGGATCAGATCCCGTGGGCGGCCCCACCGGCCTCGACGATTCTCAGGCATCGCTCATTTACGGCTATTAATCTCCGGGCCCAGAAGGATCAGAAGGAGCTGCGGAGAGGGGTACGGACGTGGGGCGCGGAGCGCAGTCGTTGGCGAGGGTGGCCGTGATCGTACGGGCCGGAGCCGCACCGCTGTGGTGGCCGGGGCTGCTCGCCGCGGCGATCGGCGCACTGGTGCCCGGGCTCACCGGACGCCGGATCGGGCTGCTGGCCGGAGCGGCGCTGTTCCTGGTCACCGCGGCCTCGGTGGCGCTCGTACGCGGCCGGCGGTACGCGGAACTGGCCAGGGGTGCCACCCGCGCCGGGCGGTCCGACTTTCTCCAGGACCGGGCCGTGACCGTACGCAACTGGCGACGCGGGCACCGGTGGTGGCTGCTCGGGGCGTTCCTCGTGGCGGTGGCGAGCTCGTTCCTGCTGCCCGGGGCCGGCGGGATGGTGCTCGCGGGCGCGGGGGCCGGGCTCTGGACCAAGGCCGTCAGGATCGGGCAGCGTGAGCGCCGGGACGACGCCCTGTACTGGGTGCGGACCGACTGGGTGGAGCGCGGACGGCCCGCCGGCAAGCAGGTGAAGGGGTATCGGACGACGGGGCCGATGGCGGGTGACGCCGCGCCCGGCGGGGCGCGGCGCCGACGCTGAGACCGCCGGGTCAGACCTCCAGCTCGGCCTCGATCCGCTTCAGCTGGTGGCGGGCCATGGCCAGGTTGGCGCGGCCCTTGTCCAGCACCAGGTACAGGAAGAGGCCGTTGCTGCCGCGCGCCTTGAGCAGCCGGATCAGGTGGTACTGGCCGCCGAGCGTGATCAGGATGTCCTCGATCTCGTCCTGGAGGCCGAGGTGCTCCATCGTGCGGAGCTTGGCGCGTACGACATCGGTGTTGCCCGCGGCCGCGACCTCCAGGTTGAAGTCCTTGCCGCCGCCGAGGGTGCCCAGCGCCATTCCGCTGGTGTAGTCGACGAGGGCGACACCGAGGGTGCCCTCGATGGACGTCATCGCTTCCTTCAGTGACGCTTCGGCGTTCGCCATGAGTGCTCGATTCCTTTCCTGGCCGGCCGGGACGACCGGATCCGTGGGTTGTTTCCGGGGTATGTGGTGTTACGTGCGGTGAGGCAGCGGCCCGGGCTGTGCGGGGCGCTGCTCGGGGGCGCGGGCCGGGGGCGCCGGCTGTGCGGCGCGTTCCAGTGCGGTGTCGATCAGTTCGCCGATACGGGTGCCTGCCCGGCGGCCCTCCAGATGGAGCCTGCCGACGTTGATCCGGTCCTCGGCCAGCAGTGTGAGAACGGCCGAGGAGCCGGCGGCATACGTCGCGATGTAGCCGGTCTCGCCCCGTACGAGAAGTTCACGGAAGCCGCCCCGGCAGGTCGCGTCCGCCATCCGGATCGCGACACCGAGCGCGGCCGCGGTCAGTGCGGCGACGCCCTCCGCCTCCACGCCGGGGGTGTCATGGGCCAGGACGAGGCCGTCGGTGCTGGCCGCCAGGGCACCGGAGAGGAGCGGGACCCGGGCCCGTAACCGCTGGAGCTCGGCCAGGACGTCCTGCACTTCGGCCTCGGGCACCATCAGCTGTCTCCTCCCGGCACGCTGTCTGAGCGCGCGTATCACAGGGCCTCCAATGCGTCTCGGAGCCGGCGCAGCAGGGCGACGTCGGGGTCGGCCGTGACCTCGGGAAGCGCGATCCGGCCGGGGGTGGTCACGGCCTGCAACTCCCGTACCGCTTCGACCAGTCCGGCCGCGGCCAGGCGCCGCAGGCCGACCAGTACGTGGAACGCCGGCCTGCCCAGCTCCTGGGCGATGTCCGATGCCGTACGCACCCCGTCCACGAGATCGAGCACGCGGCGCCGGCCCGGCGGAACGGGTGCGTCGACGGGACGGGCCGTCCGTACGAGCGGTGCGCTGTCGGTCACCGCATCGGGCCAGATCCGCTCCAGCAGCTCCCGGCGCCGGAGCGTCTCGCGCTGCACGGCATCGACGGGGACGGGGCGGACGGGGCCGATCCAATGGGAGACCCCGTAGCGGAAGCGGGCCGGGGTCCGGGTGGGGGCGAGCGCGAAGAACGCCGCGTCGTACAGCGCGCCGAGGTGGCACAGCTCCAGCGCCCCGCCCGGCACCCGCCCGCTGTCCACCAGATAGCGGCCGACCCGCTGCCCGGCGCCCGCCCTGGCGACCGCCTCCCACCAGCCGTCGCGGTGCAGGGCGCCGCCCGTGGTGAGCAGGACGTCTATACCGGGCGTCGCCGGGCTCTCGGCGTGCACCACCTGGCCCTCGGCGAGATAGAGGGTGCCGCGGTCGCGCATCAGGGCGCCGGTGGCGCCTTCGTCGGCGAGGCGCTGCAGCATGGGGGAGAGGGCCGTGACCGGGGCGGGGGCGGTTCTCATGCAAGGACCAGCCGCTCGGCCGTCTCGCCCAGCCGTATCCGGGCGAGGGCCAGATTGCCCTCCGCGCGGTCGAGCCACAGATGGACGAAGACGCTGCTGTCGAAGGCCGTCTCGACGAAACGGAGGATGTGGTACCCGGTGCGGGTGGTGACGATGACGTCCTCCACCGGCGGCGCTCCCGTAACGGCCCTTTCCGGTAACGCGGTTGATGATGCGGTGGTCGTCGGTGCGAAGGCCGGCTGCTCGGCAGCCATCCTGGCGACCTCGGCCGTCTCCGCGGCGGTGGCCTCGTGATCGCCGTTGGGCGATTCGCCGATGGTGCCGAGGGCGAGGCCGCTCATCCAGTCGACCACCGCGGCGCCGCGGGCGCCGGGCAGCCTCATGACTTCGAGCAGGCACTCGTCGATTCCGGGCACGCGCACTCCCCTCCCGACGTGGCGTACGGCTGTGACCCAGAGGCTACGCAACGTGCTCGCCCCAGGTGGGGGTTCTGGCATTTTCCATAGGTACATGCGCAAGGGATCTTCGAAGGGCGTGCCGGAGGTGCGCCCGGGCGCCCTGTGTGAGGGGCGGCCGGGTGCTGTTCGTCCAGCTGTCGGCGCGGAGCTGTTGACTACGAGTATTCAGACCATCAGGATGTGAATAGAAGATTTACAAATTGCGAGGAGGCATCGCCATGTCAGGACCCCGCCCCGTACGGGCACCGCGCGGTACGGAACTGAGCGCCCTGGGATGGCAGCAGGAGGCCGCCCTGCGCATGCTGCAGAACAACCTCGACCCCGAGGTCGCCGAGCACCCCGACAAGCTCGTCGTCTACGGCGGCACCGGCAAGGCGGCCCGCGACTGGCGCTCGTTCGACGCGATGGTGCGCACGCTGCGGACGCTCAAGCAGGACGAGACGATGCTCGTCCAGTCCGGGCGTCCGGTCGGCGTCATGCAGACGCACGAGTGGGCGCCGCGCGTACTGATCGCCAACTCCAACCTGGTGGGCGACTGGGCGAACTGGGAGGAGTTCCGTCGCCTGGAGGCGCTCGGGCTCACCATGTACGGCCAGATGACCGCCGGCTCGTGGATCTACATCGGTACGCAGGGCATCCTGCAGGGCACGTACGAGACGTTCGCCGCCGTCGCGGCGAAGAAGTTCAACGGGACGCTGGCCGGCACGATCACCCTGACCGCCGGACTCGGCGGCATGGGCGGCGCCCAGCCGCTCGCCGTGACCATGAACGACGGTGTCGCGATCTGTATCGACTGCGACCCGCGCGCCATCGAGCGCCGGATCGAGCACCGCTACCTGGACGTGCGCGCCGACTCCCTGGAGCACGCGCTCCAGCTGGCCACCGAGGCCCGGGACGCCCGCAAGCCGCTCTCCATCGGTCTGCTGGGCAACGCGGCGGAGCTGCTGCCCCGGATGCTCGCCGAGGGCGCCCCGATCGACATCGTCACCGACCAGACCAGCGCGCACGACCCGCTCGCGTACCTCCCGATCGGTGTCGACTTCGACGACATGGCCTCGTACGCCGCCGAGAAGCCCGCCGACTTCACGCAGCGGGCCCGCGAGGCAATGGCCAAGCACGTCGAGGCGATGGTCGGTTTCATGGACGCCGGGGCCGAGGTCTTCGACTACGGCAACTCGATCCGTGGCGAGGCTCAGCTCGCCGGATATGCACGGGCCTTCGACTTCCCGGGCTTCGTTCCCGCCTACATCCGGCCGCTCTTCTGCGAGGGCAAGGGCCCGTTCCGCTGGGCGGCGCTCTCCGGTGAGGCGTCCGACATCCACAAGACCGACAAGGCGATGCTCGAACTCTTCCCGGAGAACGAGTCCCTGCACCGCTGGATCAAGATGGCCGGTGAACGCGTCCACTTCCAGGGGCTGCCCGCCCGGATCTGCTGGCTCGGTTACGGCGAGCGCGACCGGGCCGGTGAGCGGTTCAACGACATGGTGGCCTCCGGCGAGCTGGCCGCTCCGCTGGCCATCGGGCGCGACCACCTGGACTGCGGCTCCGTGGCCTCCCCGTACCGGGAGACCGAGGCCATGCTCGACGGGTCCGACGCGATCGCCGACTGGCCGCTGCTGAACGCCATGGTCAATGTGGCGTCGGGGGCCTCCTGGGTCTCCATCCACCACGGCGGCGGCGTCGGGATGGGACGCTCCATCCACGCCGGGCAGGTGTCCGTCGCCGACGGTACGAAGCTGGCGGGCGAGAAGATCCGCCGGGTGCTCACCAACGACCCGGGCATGGGCGTCATCCGGCACGTCGACGCCGGGTACGACATCGCGGAGTCCGTCGCCGCGGACAAGGGCGTGCGCGTACCGATGACGGAGGGGCAGTGACCCGGGAGGACGTCGGTGGGGCGGTGACCCGGGAAAGGGACGGCGTCGGCGGCGGCGCACCGTCGTTCCACGCCATGTGGCGGGAGCTCCTGCCGATCGGCCGGCATCAGGACAGCGGGGGCTACCGCCGCTACGCCTGGACCGGGGCCGATGCCGACTGCCGTGCCTGGTTCCGGGCGCAGGCCGAGGCGCGCGGGCTCACCTACGAGGTCGACCGGAACGGCAATCAGTGGGCCTGGCTCGGCGACCCCCTCGCGGGGGACGCCGTGGTCACCGGATCGCACCTCGACTCCGTACCGGACGGCGGCGCCTTCGACGGGCCGCTCGGTGTGGTCTCCTCCTTCGCCGCGCTCGACGAACTTCGCCGCAGGGGAGCGGAGTTCACCCGGCCGCTCGCCATCAGCAACTTCGGTGACGAGGAGGGGGCCCGCTTCGGGCTCGCCTGTGTGGGCTCCCGGCTCGCCGCCGGACAGCTGACCGTCGAGGCGGCACACCGGCTCCGCGACGGTGACGGCATCACCCTGCCGCAGGCCATGGAGGCGGCCGGATACGACCCCGACGCCATCGGCCCCGACCCCGAACGGCTCGCCCGAATCGGTGCGTTCGTCGAGCTCCATGTCGAGCAGGGGCGCGCCCTCGACCTCACCGGTGACCCGGTCGGCATCGCTTCCGCGATCTGGCCGCACGGGCGCTGGAGGTTCGACTTCCGGGGCGAGGCCAACCACGCGGGCACCACCCGGCTGGTCGACCGGCGCGACCCGATGCTCACGTACGCCGAGACCGTGCTGGCCGCCCGCCGCGAGGCGGAGCTCGCCGGAGCCCTCGCCACCTTCGGCAAGATCAGCGTCGAGCCGAACGGTGTCAACGCCATCCCCTCCCTCGTCCGCGGCTGGCTCGACTCCCGCGCCGCCGACCAGGACCGCCTCGACGCCGTCGTCGGCGGCATCGAGCGGGCCGCCCGGGAACACGCCGAGCGGGCCGGGATCGACCTCGATGTCGTACGGGAGTCCTTCACGCCCGTAGTGGAGTTCGAGCACGCCCTGCGCGACGAGCTCGGCAAGATCCTGACGGGCCGGGGCGACGCCGATCGCGCCGTACCCGTCCTCGGCACCGGCGCCGGACACGACGCGGGTATTTTGTCCGCTTCAGTCCCTACCGCCATGCTGTTCGTACGGAACCCCACCGGGATCTCGCACTCGCCGGCCGAACACGCCGCCGAGGACGACTGCGTGGCCGGGGTGATCGCTCTCGCCGATGTACTGGAAGGTCTCGCGTGCAGCTGACATCGGAACCGACGGGCACGCCCGGCACCGTGACGTACTGGTTGTCCCATGCCTGGCTCGGCACCCATGTCGAGCCGGGCGTCGCCCTGGACGTGTCCGGCGGGATCGTCGCGGGCGTCCGCACCGGCGTCGCCACCCCGCCACCGGGCGCCACCGTGCTGCGCGGGCTCACCCTTCCCGGGCTCGCCAACACCCACTCGCACGCCTTCCACCGCGCCCTGCGCTCCACCGTCCAGGTCGGCTCCGGCACCTTCTGGACGTGGCGCGAGACCATGTACCGGATCGCCTCCCGGCTCACCCCCGATTCGTACTTCGACCTCGCCCGTGCCGTGTATGCCGAAATGGCTCTGGCAGGTATCACCGCGGTCGGCGAATTCCACTATCTGCACCACGCTCCGGGCGGCACCCCGTACAGCAACCCGAACGCGATGGGCGAGGCACTGATCGCGGCGGCGGGCGAGGCCGGTATCCGGATCACGCTGCTGGACACCGCCTATCTCTCCGCCGGATTCGGCCGGCGCCCCACCCAGTACCAGGAGCCCGACCAGCACCAGCTGCGCTTCTCCGACACCACCGCGGACGCCTGGGCCGAACGCGCCTCCCTCCTCAAGGGCAGTGACCACGCCCTGATCGGCGCGGCCGTCCACTCCGTACGCGCCGTCCCCGCCGCGCAGCTCGCCACCGTGGCCGCCTGGGCCGAGGAGCGGCAGGCCCCGCTCCATGTCCACCTCTCCGAACAGACCGCGGAGAACGACGCCTGCCTCGCCGCCCACGGCTGCACGCCCACCCGGCTCCTCGCCGACCACGGGGTCCTCGGCCCGCGCACCACCGGCATCCACAACACCCACCTCACCGGCGAGGACATCACGCTCCTCGGCTCCTCGGCGACCGGCACCTGCATGTGCCCCACCACGGAACGCGACCTCGCCGACGGAATCGGTCCGGCCGTCGCCCTCCAGCGCGCCGGCTCGCCGCTCTCCCTCGGCAGCGACAGCCATGCCGTGATCGACCTCTTCGAAGAGGCCCGGGCGATGGAGCTCGACGAGCGGCTGCGCACCCGGACGCGCGGTCACTGGACGGCGGCCGCCCTGCTGCGCGCCGCGACCGTCGACGGACATGCCGCGCTCGGCCGGCCTCGGGCGGGCATCATCGAACCCGGTGCACCCGCCGATCTGGCGACCGTTGCCCTGGACTCCGTCAGAACTGCGGGGCCGGTGCCCCGGCTCGCTGCCGAAGCAGCCGTATTCGCCGCCTCCGCAGCCGATGTGCGGCACACGGTCGTGGCAGGCCGGCACATCGTCCGTGACGGGCAGCACACTCTGGTCGAGGATGTCCCCGCAGCGCTCGCCTCGGCCATCGGGGCACTGCACCGCTGAGCCCACCGCCCCGGAGACCGTAGATCCGGAGACCGCCGTGCGGGGCGCCCCGACCGGCGCCCCGCAGGCCCACCGACGGGCCGCCCCGCAAGCCGATACACAAGGAGAGCAGTCTCCCGATGACGACGACCGCCATCACCAACATCGCCAGTCTGGTCACCAACGACCCCTCCCTCCGTGCGGATTCCCCCCTGGGTCTGATCCGGGACGCGGCCGTCGTCATCGAGGGCGACCGGGTCGTGTGGACCGGTGAGTCGAGCAAAGCACCCACCACTGACAACGCCGTCGACGCCGGCGGCCGGGCGGCGATCCCCGGCTTCGTCGACTCCCACTCCCACCTCCTGTTCGCGGGCGACCGCACCGAGGAGTTCAACGCCCGGATGTCCGGCCGCCCCTACAGCGCGGGCGGTATCAGGACCACGGTCGCCGCCACCCGCGCCGCCACCGACGACGAACTCTCCGCCAACGTCGCCCGCTACCTCGCCGAGGCACTGCGCCAGGGCACCACCACCTTCGAGACCAAGTCCGGCTACGGCCTCACCGTCGAGGACGAGGCCCGCGCCCTGCGCATCGCGGCTCAGCACACCGAAGAGGTCACCTACCTCGGCGCCCACATCGTCTCCCCGGACTACGCCGACGACCCGGCCGGCTACGTCGACCTGGTCACCGGCGCGATGCTCGACGCCTGCGCCCCGTACGCGCGTTGGGTCGACGTCTTCTGCGAGAAGGGCGCCTTCGACGGCGACCAGGCCCGCGCCATCCTCACCGCCGGCCGTGCCAAGGGCCTGCACCCCCGCGTCCACGCCAACCAGCTCGGCCACGGCCCCGGGGTCCAGCTGGCCGTCGAGCTCGACGCCGCGTCCGCCGACCACTGCACCCATCTCACCGATGCGGACGTCGACGCCCTGGCCCAGGGCAACACCGTCGCCACCCTGCTTCCCGGTGCCGAGTTCTCCACCCGCGCCACCTGGCCCGACGCCCGCCGCATCCTCGACGCGGGCGCCACCGTCGCGCTCTCCACCGACTGCAACCCGGGCTCGTCGTTCACGTCCTCCATGCCCTTCTGCATCGCCCTCGCCGTACGCGACATGGGCATGACCCCGGACGAGGCCCTCTGGTCCGCCACCGCGGGCGGCGCGGCGGCCCTGCGCCGTACGGACATCGGCCGCATCACCCCCGGCGCCCGCGCCGACCTGGTCCTCCTCGACGCACCCAGCCATGTCCACCTCGCCTACCGGCCGGGCGTCCCGCTGGTCCACGCGGTCTGGCAGCACGGCGAGCGCGTCGTCTGAGCGCCGGCCGACACAGCACGGCGTCTGTGACAAGGCGTTCATGACACCTCGTCAAACATGCGGAAGGACCCGCCCTTTGCCGGGCAGGTCCTTCCGCAAGGGGCTCGCGCTGCGCCGTGCGGTTGTTCCGCGGGCGCGCGATATGCCCGTCACTCCTCCAGCGTCAGGCCCTTCCGGAGCTTGACCAGCGTGCGGGAGAGCAGCCGCGACACATGCATCTGGGAGATGCCCAGCTCCTCACCGATCTCCGACTGCGTCATATTGGCGACGAACCGGAGCGAGAGAATGGTGCGGTCGCGGCCCGGCAGCGAGGCGATCAGCGGTTTCAGGGACTCGACGTACTCGATGCCTTCGAGTCCGTGGTCCTCGTAGCCGATACGGTCTGCCAGCGCGCTTTCGTGCTCGTCCTCCTCGGGCTTGGCGTCCAGCGAACTCGCGGTGTACGCGTTGCTCGCGGCCATGCCCTCGACGACCTCGTCGTTGGTGATGCCGAGGCGGTCGGCGAGCTCGCCCACGGTGGGTGAACGATCCAGCTTCTGGGCGAGCTCGTCGCCCGCCTTGGCCAGGTCGAGCCGCAGCTCCTGCAGCCGGCGCGGTACGCGCACGGACCAACTGGTGTCGCGGAAGAAGCGCTTGATCTCGCCGACGATGGTCGGCATCGCGAACGTCGGGAACTCCACGCCCCGGCTGAGCTCGAAGCGGTCGATCGCCTTGATCAGGCCGATGGTGCCGACCTGGATGATGTCCTCCATCGGTTCGCTGCGGGAGCGGAACCGGGAGGCGGCGAACTTGACCAGGGCCAGGTTCAGTTCGACGAGCGTATTGCGGACGTACGAGTACTCGTGGGTGCCCTCTTCGAGGGATTCGAGCCGCGCAAAGAGCGTCTTCGACAGGGCTCTGGCGTCCAGCGGCCCCACTTCGTCGTAGGGCGGGATCTCGGGAAGTCCTTCGAGACCTTCGGTGACGCCGTAGTTGTCGACGCTGTCGACGGCGGTGCTGCTGGTGCTGCTGCTGCGCGTGCCGTCCGAGGCGTTCGCGGCAGGGGAGTCTGAGTGGGTCAGTCCCTGAGGACATGCTGACGTCGCGTCGTGGGTACGCGGTCCGTCGAGCCGGGGTGACATGATCGCCTCCATCGTTCTCGGCATATGGCTGCCGATGCCCATACGTGTTTCCTGCGGTGAAGCGGCGCCTCCAAAGCCGGCCGTGTTTTGGTGTCCCCCTACCCTTACCCGGTTCGGATGGGCAGTTACAAGCTCCAATTGGGGCCATATGTCCGGTTTGTTGGTGTCTTCGGGTACCACGTGGCGTACGGAACGCGTACTGTTTCAAGAACGTCAGCGACGGCTAGAACGAATCTGCGCACGCTGAGGCGCAGGCAGTGACGACGGCGAAGAGGGACGGGCATGGACCGCGGGACGGTCGGCAGTGCGAACCGGGGTCGACTTCAGGTCGAGGCCCGTACCGAGGGGCGCAGCGAGGTCGTGACGCCGGTGGGTGAGCTGGATCACCACACGGCGGATCTGCTGCGGGAACCCCTGGAGAGCGCGGTCGAGCAAGGGCGAGTACGCCTGGTGGTCGACTGCTCGCGACTCGAATTCTGTGATTCCACCGGGCTCAATGTGCTGCTCGGTGCCCGCCTCAAGGCGGAGGCGGCCGGGGGAGGGGTCCATTTGGCCGGAATGCTGCCGGTGGTGGCGCGGGTCTTCGAGATCACCGGGGCCGAGGCGGTCTTCACCGTCCACGACTCCCTGGAAGCGGCCCTGGACGCATGATCGTGGCGCGTTTCGCGGCCCCGGGTGCCTCATGTGTTGCCCGTGTCACGCGATCCGCGTAGACGAAGTGGGTGTTGTCACGATTCGGCCGGGCAGGAGACACCCGGCGGAGTCGTGGGCGGCCCGCGCACTCTGTATCTGTACTTGTAACTGATCAATGGCGACATGGTGAATCGGTGAGGTGAAGCGCTGATGAGCACCACCCGGCAGCATCCGCCGGGCGACCGCGGCCGCGAGCCGGAGGACGCCGGCGTGGGCGCACGCGCGGACGCGGGCGCCGGCGCGGCCTCCCCCGAGACGGCCGAGCGGCAGTGGCGCACGTTGTCGCTGCGGGGGGTCGGCGGCATCGTGCCGACGGCCCGCGACTTCGCCCGCCAGGCGCTTCACGACTGGGGCTGGCTCCCTGCGACGAGCGCCGACGGACGGGCCGCCGCCGAGGACGTCCTGCTGGTCGTCTCCGAGCTGGTCACCAACGCCTGTCTGCACGCGGACGGTCCCGAGGAACTGCGTATCGCATGCACGGCCAAGGTGCTGCGGGTGGAGGTCGTCGACGGAGGTGCGGGACAGCCCGCACCGCGCACCCCGCACCGGGCCGGCCGGCCCGGAGGGCACGGCATGTTCATCGTGCAGCGGCTCTGCCTGGACTGGGGCGTCCTGCGGGTGGCGGGCCGAGCAGGCAAAACCGTCTGGGCGGAGCTGGCCGCCCCCGCGTAGTTGCCGGTTCGGGACATGGGGGCGCATGGCCCCGCATTTGCACCTTTGAAGAGCGCGCCGGATCGGCGCGCTCTTTGTCTTCCCTCCACAAGGCCCCAGGCGTACCTTGAGCGCCCGATCTGATGTGTCGTCAGTAACTTGCGTCGGTGAGAGACGGCGCGCGGCGACTTCCGGCATGAGGGGAACTCAAGGTGTCCTACCAGAAGCGAACAGCTCTCGCGCTGGCGTCCGCGCTGGCGGGCACGGTGGTGCTGATGGCCGCGCCCGCCGCCCACGCCACGGTCGTGGACGTCGACTACCGGTGCAAGACCCCGATCGGGGACAAGAGCGCCGTGTCTCCCATCGACATCAAGAGCGTCAAGAGCGGCGGCGGCTACAAGCTCACGATGTCCTTCCAGAAGGGCGTCTCCTCCAGCCCCGTCGAACTGGGCAAGGGCGCGATGAACCCCAGCGCGGTCATCAAGGTGGGGGGCGCGGACTCGGGCCAGGTCCAGGTCTCCGGTGCGCCGAACTCCGCCGCCATCCCCGCCAACACCCCCATCAAGATCAGTGACCTGTCGGGTACGTACACCCCGAAGAAGAGCGGCAAGGTCGACTTCACCGCCGGTGTGCTGACCATCAAGGCGCTGGGTACGACCACGACCTGCACCCCCTCCAACAACCCGGGGCCGTCGCTCCAGCTCGATGTGACGGCCGCGGGCAACGCGCAGAGCACCCCGGACAACGGCGGGCAGCTGCCGAAGACCGGTCCGCTCGACTCGGCCGTGGCGCTCGGCACGCTCGGCGGCACGGTGCTGCTGACCGGTGCGGCCGGGGTGCTCTGGCTGACCAGGCGCGGGCAGGGGGCCGTGCGCCGATAGGGCGTCTCCTCCGGATCGGGCCGGATCCGGAAGAAAGGCCCCGGCCCCCACGATCCCGCCGCCGCCGTCACGCACCAGGGAGCTGCCCATGCCGTCGCCGACCGGTCACGCCGCCCGACTCGTCCTCGCCGTACTGCTGTTCACCTTCGCCATGACTCCGGTGGCCGGTGCCGCGGCCCGGAGGCCGACGCCCGCGAGCGCCGCGTCGTGGACGGCGCAGCCCGCGGTGAGCGGTTCCCGGACGGACGGCGGCAGACCGTACTTCTACCTGGAGGGCCCGCCCGGCACCGTTCTCCAGGACCGGCTCTCCGTCATCAACTCCGGTACGGCCCCGGTCACCGTGCGGCTGCGCGGCGCCGACGCGTACAACGCCGAGGACGGCGACTTCGCGGTACGCGGTGGCAAGGGCTCCACCGGGACCGGTGCCTGGCTGCGAACCGCCGCCGCCGAGGTGACCGTGCCGGCCCGCACCCGCGCCGATGTGCCGTTCTCCGTCACGGTGCCGACGGGCGCGAGCCCCGGCGACCACCCCGGTGCGATCGTCGTGCGGAGCGGCGACCGCTCGGTGGGCGTACGGCTCCAACTGCGGGTCGGCGGGCCGACGCTGGCCGCGCTCACCGTCGAGGACGTCACCGTGTCCGGGCAGGCCATCCACTACACGCTGGTCAACCGCGGCAACACGGTGCTGGCGCCGCGCATCGCCGTCGGCGCCGACGGAGTGTTCGGGACGCTGCTGCGGCGCGAGGCGCGCACGCTGCCGGTGGAGCTGCTGCCCGGACAGCGCGTCAGGCTCGGCGAACCGTGGCGGGATGCCCCGGCCCTCGACTCGGTGACCGTGCGGCTGAGCGTCACGGCGGCGGGCGGCGCGCACAGCGAGGCGACGGCCCGTGCGGCCTTCGTCCCGTGGGCGCCGGTGACCGGCGGCGCACTGCTGCTCCTGGCCGCCGTCGCCGCGGGCGCGTACCGGCTCCGGCGCTCACGCAGACGGTCACCGGACGACGGCGGGCCCGGACAGTCATCGGGAGATCAACGGCACTCGGAGAGAAGGCACTTGGTGAAGGCGGGAGCGGAATCGTGACTGGACAGGCCGGACCGGCATCACTCCGGAGCGGCAGCCACCGGTGGGCGGCCGCGCTGCTCGGCGCCCTGCTGCCCGCACTGCTGATGCTCTCCGCGGCCGGAGCCGACGCGGCGGGTACGAGGGCCGCGGACGCGAAGCCCGCGGTCACCCTGTCCAAGCAGCAGGCGGGCAAGGGCGGTGACATCACCGTCAAGGGCAGCGGCTGGCGCCCGAACACGCTGCTGATGATGCTGATCTGCGGACAGTCCACGCCGGACCGCGGTGTGATCGGCGGCACCAACTCCTGTGCCAACGCCGAGGGGCGTGCCGTCACCACCGGCACCGAGGGCGACTTCAGCAAGAAGATGCCGGTCGCCGAGCCGCCCGCACCCTGCCCCTGTGTGGTGCATGTCGCCACCGTCACCGGGGAACAGGCCACCGCCGACGCCGTGTTCGTCGTCGCCGGCCACCCGGTCGCCGCGCTGCCGAAGGAGAGCGAGGGGGGCAGGCTCGCGGTGCTGGCCACCACCCGGCTCGAGGGCGACAGCGGAATCCTCACCTGGTTCGGCGCCCCGCCCTCCCGGCAACTGGTCTTCACCGTGGGCAATCTGGGCTCCGCTCCCGTCAAGGATCCGGTCTTCCGGATCGGCACCGCGCACGGCGTCTTCGCCCCGCAGTGGGACGAGCGGCAGTGGCGCGGCACCATCGAGTCCGGCCGCAAGGCGCAGATCAGGCTGCCGGTCGAACTGACGGCGGGCGCCCACGGCGACTACCAGGTCTCGCTGAAGTACGGCGGCAAGGTGCTGGCCGAGCAGCCGTGGGGGGTCGGCCGCCCCTGGGGAGTCACGCTCTTCTGGATCCTGCTGTGCGTCGTCGTACCGGCCGCCGTGTTCCGCATCGGCATGGCGATCGTCGACAAGGTACGTCCCCGCGCCTCGCGTACCCCGGTCCGCGCCGGGCGCCACCGCCACCCGCAACTGGCCGATGTGACCGCCAGGCTCCCGAAGCTGCGCCGCGCACCGGGGCCCGCCCAGAGCCCCGCCGAGAGCCCCGCGGCAGCGCCCGGCACCACGGCCGCGCTGCCATGGTTCACACCCGATTCCGCACCGTCAGAGAACAGACCGACGACGAAGGGACATTCGTGAGTACGCAACGCAGGACGGTCGCGGCGGGAGTCGCGATGATGCTCGGTGGCGCGGGCATGCTGCTGGCCGCGAGCCCGGCCCAGGCCGCCGACATCTCGTACAAGACGGAGTGCATTCCCCCGCCCATCTCCGGGCTGCCGCCCGTGCAGGGCACCACCAAGGTGCAACTGACCGCGCCGGCCGAGGCGAAGGTCGGGGACACCGTCGAGGTGGTGTGGAAGACGGTCGAGGCCGCTTCCAGGAACCCCGACGTCCTCGACCTGGAGAAGGACACGGTCAAGCCGACCGGCACCATCAAGGTGGGCGGCGCGGCCACGGGCACCCTGCAGATGGAAGGGCCGCGGCAGAACCCGCCGATCCCCAAGAACAGCGCCATGGTGCTGCCCGACATGAAGGGCACACTGAAGCTGGAGAAGGCCGGTGAGATCACGCTGACACCGGACGCCTACAACATCAACGTCTCCAAGCCGATCTCCACGGACACCAAGTGCACCCCGAAGGAGACGGTGCAGCCGGGCGCGACCATCAAGGTCACGGACGGCGGCGGATCCACGACCGCGGGCGGCACGACCACCGGCTCCACCACCGGCTCCACCACCGCGGGCGGCACGACGACCGCGGGCGGCACGACTGCGGGCACGACCGCGGGCGGTACGGACGCGGGTGGCACGGACTCCGGTGGCACGACGACCGCGGGCGGCACCACCTCGGGCTCCGGCGGCGGGCAGACCGACTTCCCCGGCAAGGAGGTCTCGGTCAACTTCGCCTGTACGTCCCCGGGACCGGCCGGCATCGCCTCCAAGGTGACGATCAACGCGAAGAAGAGCGGCGGGAGCTACGCGCTCACGGTCAAGACTGCCAAGGGCGTGATGGACAGCCCCGCCGCGCTGCCCGCCGGTGCGCTCAAGCCGTCCATGGATGTCGTCATCGGCGGCGCCGACAAGGGCTCGGTGAAGGTCACCGGACCCGCCAACGCCGAACCGCTGGAGCAGGGCAAGCCGGTCGATCTGTCCGACATGACCGGCACCTACAAGCCGGGCGCGTCCGGGAAATCCACACTCAGCCCCGGCACCCTGACGATCGATGTCACCCTGGGCTCCTCGAAGATCAACATCCCCTGCAAGGTCAAGGGCTCGGTGACCCCGTCGCTGGAACTCGACACCACAGCCCAGCAGGGCGGCGCCTCCGGAGGCACCACCACGGGCTCCACGGCAGGCGGCACGGACTCCGGCGGCGGACTGGCGGCCACCGGGGCCGAGGACAACGGCACCCTGCGCGCACTCGGTCTGGTCGCGGGGACGGCGATCCTGCTGGGCGGCGCCGTGTTCACCTTCACACCGTGGCGCAGGCTGCGCGGCACCAGGTGAGCTGAGCTCCGTACGGACGCACGCGAAGGGCCGCTGCACCGACTCCTGGAACCCAAGATCGGTGCAGCGGCCCTTCGTACAGCCGGGTCCGGTGCGTCAGCGCACGTCGCCCATGAGCTGCTTGACCTTGCCGCGGTACATGAAGACCGCGACACCCGCGGCAACGGCGAGGAAGGCCTGCAGTGTGACCACGCCGGTGCCGTTGAGCTCCACACCCGCGATGGACAGCAGACCCGTGGTGCAGTCACCGGCAGTGACGGCCAGGAACCAGACACCCATCATCTGGCTGGCGTACTTGGCCGGAGCCATCTTCGTGGTGACGGAGAGGCCCACCGGGGACAGCGTCAGCTCGGCGACCGTCTGGACGAAGTAGATCGCGACCAGCCACATCGCGGCGGCCTTGTGGCCGTCGGTCGCGATCGTCAGCGGCATCAGGAAGAGGAAGAACGACGCACCGACCAGCACCAGGCCGGAGCTGAACTTCACGATGGTGCTGGGCTCCTTGCCGCGACGGTTCAGCGACAGCCAGAAGGCGGCGAAGAGCGGGGCCAGCGCCATGATCAGGACCGGGTTGACCGACTGGTACCAGGAGACCGGGAAGTTCCAGCCGAAGACACTGTTGTCGGCCGAGGAGTCGGCGAAGATCGCGACCGTCGAACCGCCCTGGTCGTAGATCATCCAGAAGATGGCGGCGGCGACGAAGAACCAGATGTAGCCGGACATCTTCGACTGCTCGGTGGCGCTGAGCTCCTTGTCGCGCTTGATGCGCGCCAGGACGACGACCGGAATGACCAGGCCCGCGACGGTGATGGGGACCAGGAGCCAGTTGAGCGTGTAGACGCCGGTGGCGACCGTGACGATGTAGAAGACGGCCGCGACGGCCAGCCAGATCATGCCCTTGCGCAGCGTGCTCGCCCGCTCGGCGGCGGACAGCGGCTTCGGGACGACGAGGCTGCGCTCGTTCAGGTGGCGGGTGCCCATCATGAACTGGGCGAGGCCGAGTCCCATGCCGACCGCGGCGAGCGCGAAGCCCAGGTGCCAGTTGACGTTCTCACCGACGGTGCCGATGATCAGCGGCGCCGCGAAGGCACCCGCGTTGATGCCCATGTAGAAGATCGTGAAGCCACCGTCGCGGCGCGGGTCGTCCGGGCCGTCGTAGAGGTGGCCGACCATCGTCGAGATGTTGGACTTCAGCAGACCGGAGCCGATGGCGACCAGTCCGAGACCGGCGAAGAAGGTGCCCTGCGAGGGCAGCGCCAGCGCCAGGTGGCCGATCATGATGACGGCACCGGCGACGGCGACGGTCTTGCGCGGACCCCAGACACGGTCGCCGAACCAGCCGCCGGGCATGGCGAGCAGGTAGACCAGCGACACGTAGACCGAGTAGATCGCCGTGGCCGTGGCCGGGTTCATGTGAAGCCCGTTGGGGGCGATCAAGTAGAGGGGGAGCAGGGCCCTCATGCCGTAGTAGCTGAAGCGCTCCCACATCTCGGTCATGAAGAGAGTGGCCAGGCCGCGGGGGTGGCCGAAGAAGGTCTTCTCGGATCCAGAAGTACTGGCCGAGTCCTTCGTCAGGCTGGACGCCATGGTCGATCCTTGCTTGCTCGGGACGCGACGCCTCGTGAGCGTTACGCGCCCGGTGGGGGGAGGCCGGCACCGACAACGACATGCCCCACCCCAACGCCTGACAGGGGATTCGTCCCGACCGCCGGACCCATCGAGGAGCCGACTGAAGAAGACGGGGACCGACCGCATCGGGATCCACGCCCGGTGCGCATCCTCGCGTTCCGGGCCCGGCCACAGGTCATTCACTGAGCTTCACGACTGGCGGGTACCAGCCGGCAGAACAAAAGAGACCCTCGGCGCTAAAAGCTGCCCAAGGGTCCTTGAGTAGTGCAACAGGCGTCGAGCCACCATACGACACGACAGTGCCGTATATGAATGGACTTGAGAGATGGATCACAGGTTGCGATGCAACCACACTCGCATATTCGAAGGTCTCTCTCCGTTTTCCTCACGGACCCGCAGGGCTTTTTGATCACCTCACAGCATCCGCCCTGCGCGGACTACCATCACTCCATGACCCGTGTACTGCTCGCCGAGGACGACGCATCCATCTCGGAGCCGCTGGCCCGCGCCCTGCGTCGGGAGGGTTACGAGGTCGAGGTCCGTGAAGACGGTCCGACCGCTCTCGACGCCGGCCTCCAGGGCGGAGTCGACCTGGTCGTACTCGACCTGGGCCTGCCCGGGATGGACGGCCTCGAAGTTGCCCGCAGGCTCCGTGCCGAAGGCCACACCGTGCCGATCCTGGTGCTGACCGCCCGCGCCGACGAGGTGGACACCGTCGTCGGCCTGGACGCGGGCGCCGACGATTACGTCACCAAGCCCTTCCGTCTCGCCGAACTGCTCGCCCGCGTCCGGGCCCTGCTGCGTCGTGGCGCCACCGAACCCGCTCCGCAGCCCGCCACCCACGGCGTCAGGATCGACGTCGAGTCGCACCGGGCCTGGATGGGCGACGAGGAACTCCAGCTCACGGCCAAGGAGTTCGACCTGCTGCGGGTCCTGGTCCGCGACGCCGGCCGGGTCGTCACGCGTGACCAGCTGATGCGTGAGGTCTGGGACACCACCTGGTGGTCGTCGACCAAGACCCTCGACATGCACATCTCCTGGCTCCGCAAGAAGCTCGGTGACGACGCGGCCAACCCCCGCTACATCGCGACCGTACGGGGCGTCGGCTTCCGCTTCGAGAAGAGCTGACGTACAGAAGCACTCATGCGCCGCAGACTGATCAACTCCACACTCGCCGTGGTGCTCGTGGTGATCGCCGTCTTCGGCGTCTCCCTCGTCATCGTCGAGAGCCGCACCATCAGCAACAGCGCCCAGGAGAGCGTCGACTCCGAGGCGCTGCGGCTGATCAGCGTCGTCGAGAGCCGGCTCCTGGGGGCGGAGCGGATCAACTCCGCGCTGCTGGCCCAACAGATCTCCAGCAAGCGCTACGCACTGGTCAAGATCCCCGGACGCGCCCCCCTCGAAGTCGGTACGCGCCCCACCGGCAGGGTGATCAGCAGCACTGCCGAGGGAGAACGGGGCGAGCGCGTCACCGTCGAGGAGTCCAGCTCCGCCGTCACCCGTGAGGTCGGCCGCACCCTGATGATCATCGGCGCGGTGGCACTGCTGGCCATCG
The DNA here is from genome assembly GCF_042882185.1 of Streptomyces sp. NPDC058239. Lineage (NCBI taxonomy): Bacteria > Bacillati > Actinomycetota > Actinomycetes > Kitasatosporales > Streptomycetaceae > Streptomyces > Streptomyces sp. NPDC058239. The sequence continues at coordinate 51,965 of NZ_JBHVWS010000006.1, read as the reverse complement.
TCTCGGCCGTGCTCCTCGCCGTACGCCAGGCCAACAAGCTGACCTCGCCGCTGACGGACCTCGCCGAGACCGCCGAACGCCTGGGCTCCGGCGATCCACGACCGCGCCACAAGCGGTACGGAGTGCCGGAGCTGGACCGGGTCGCCGACGTCCTGGACTCCTCCGCCGAACGGATCGCCCGGATGCTGACCGCGGAACGCCGGCTGGCCGCCGACGCCTCGCACCAGCTCCGTACGCCGCTGACCGCGCTCTCCATGCGGATCGAGGAGATCTCGGTCACCGACGACCCGGACACGGTGAAGGAGGAGGCGAACATCGCCCTCACCCAGGTCGAGCGGCTCACCGATGTGGTGGAGCGGCTGCTGACCAACGCCCGCGATCCGCGCACCGGCTCCGCCGTCGTCTTCGATCTCGACGAGGTCGTCAAGCAGCAGATCGAGGAGTGGCGCCCGGCCTACCGGGGCGAGGGCCGCGCCATCGTCCGCTCCGGAAAGCAGGGGCTGCGGGCCGTCGGTACGCCGGGCGCGGTCGCCCAGGTGCTGGCCGCACTGATCGAGAACTCACTGATGCACGGCGGCGGTACGGTCGCGCTGCGCACCCGGGTCACCGGCAATCAGGCGGTGATCGAGGTCACGGACGAGGGCCCGGGCGTGCCCCCCGATCTCGGCGCCAGGATCTTCGAGCGGACGATCAGCGGCCGCAACTCCACCGGCATCGGCCTCGCGGTCGCCAGGGACCTCGCGGAGGCGGACGGCGGCCGCCTCGAACTGCTCCAGCAGCAGCCGGCGGTCTTCGCCCTGTTCCTCAGCCGGGTTGCCCTGAACAGACAGGAACCGGAACGCCCGGTGCGGTGAGCGTGTGCGGTGGGCGGCTACCGCCGCACCGGATCCGCCTCGACCCGCGGCACCTGCTCCGTACGTCCCTGCTTCAGGAACCCCTCCGCGCTCAGCACGGTCTCCTTCACGGGCAGCGCCTTGAATACCCACGTCCGGTAGGACCAGAAGCGGAAAAGCGTCGCGATGCCGATCCCGAGGATCTTGAAGACATTGCTCTGGACCGGGCTGTTCCACCCGAACCCGTACGTCGCCGCGTACAGGACACCGGTCTCGATGACCGCACCCACCGCGCTGAACAGCAGGAACAGCGTCAGCTCCCGGGTCCGCCCGCTCTTGTCACGGTCCCGGTACGTCCAGTAGCGGAAGCCGACGTAATTGAAGAGGATGGCGACGAACGTCGCCAGCAGACCTGCCCGTACCACCTGAAGGTCCGTGGTGCGCCAGAGCAGGTTGGACACCGCGATATTGACCACCAGGCCGAGTGCGCCGACCGCGCCGAACTTGGCGACCTCCCGGGCCAGCAGATCCAGCCGGGTTCGCAGTGCGCCCCGTTCGCTCATGGTGATCGCTCAGCCCGTCTGTCGGTTACGTCAACCCGGTCATGCTATCCAGCCGGTCCATGGGCCGCCTGTGGATGTCCTGTCAGGTGTGGCGATGCTGTGACGTGCCCGCCGCCGGGGCGGGCGGAGGGCATCGTCGGGCGACCCCCGGAGCGGCGGATACCCTGGAGGAGTGACGTTCCCGGTAGTCGGCATGGTCGGTGGCGGTCAGCTCGCCCGTATGACCCACGAGGCGGGCATCCCCCTCGGCATCAAGTTCAAGCTCCTCAGTGACACCCCCCAGGACTCGGCGGCCCAGGTGGTGAGCGAAGTCGTCGTCGGCGACTATCGCGACCTGGACACGCTGCGTGCCTTCGCGCGCGGCTGTGACGTGATCACCTTCGATCACGAGCACGTACCGACCGAACACCTGCGGGCCCTGGAGGCGGACGGCATTCCCGTGCGCCCGGGACCCGATGCGCTGGTGCACGCCCAGGACAAGGGGGTGATGCGCGCGAAGCTCACCGAGATCGGCGCGCCCTGTCCCCGCCACCGCATCGTGAAGGACCCGGCCGACGTCGCGGCCTTCGCGGAAGAGGTCGGGGGCTTCCCCGTCATCCTCAAGACGGTCCGCGGCGGCTACGACGGCAAGGGCGTCTGGGTGGTCCGCTCCGAGGCGGACGCGGCCGACCCCTTCCGGGCCGGTGTCGCGGTCCTCGCGGAGGAGAAGGTCGACTTCGTACGGGAGCTGGCGGCCAATATCGTCCGCTCGCCGCACGGCCAGGCCGTCGCGTACCCGGTCGTCGAGTCGATCCAGGTCGACGGGGTCTGTGACACGGTCATCGCCCCGGCCCCGGAGCTGGACGAGCGGCTCGCGGGCGAGGCCCAGCAGCTCGCTCTCCGTATCGCCTCCGAGCTCGGCGTCGTCGGCCATCTCGCCGTCGAACTCTTCGAGACCCGCGGACCCGACGGGAAGCCCGGCATCCTGGTCAACGAGCTCGCGATGCGCCCGCACAACTCCGGGCACTGGACCCAGGACGGCGCGATCACCTCGCAGTTCGCCAACCACGTCCGGGCCGTCCTCGACCTCCCGCTCGGCGACCCGCGCCCGCGTGCCACCTGGACGGTCATGTCCAATGTGCTCGGCGGCGACTATCCGGACATGTACCAGGCGTATCTGCACTGCATGGCCCGCGACCCGCAGCTCAAGATCCACATGTACGGCAAGGACGTGAAGCCCGGCCGCAAGGTGGGACACGTCAACACCTACGGCGACGACCTGGCGGACGTGCGCGAGCGCGCCCGGCACGCGGCCGACTACCTGCGAGGAACGATCACCGAATGACTTCCCCCGCCTCCGCCGCGCCGGTCGTCGGCATCGTCATGGGCTCGGACTCCGACTGGCCCGTCATGGAAGCAGCGGCCAAGGCCCTCGACGAGTTCGAGATTCCCTACGAGGTCGACGTCGTCTCCGCCCACCGCATGCCGCGCGAAATGATCGCGTACGGCGAGCACGCGGCGGACCGCGGCCTCAAGGCGATCATCGCGGGCGCGGGCGGCGCCGCCCACCTGCCCGGCATGCTCGCCTCCGTCACCCCGCTGCCCGTCATCGGCGTCCCGGTCCCGCTGAAGTACCTGGACGGCATGGACAGCCTGCTCTCCATCGTGCAGATGCCCGCCGGTGTCCCCGTCGCCACCGTCTCGGTCGGCGGCGCACGCAACGCGGGGCTGCTCGCCGCACGCATCCTCGCCGCCCACGACAGCGAGCTGCAGGCCCGCATGGTCGAGTTCCAGCAGGAGCTGAACGACCAGGCGACGGAGAAGGGCAAGCGGCTGCGCAGCAAGGTCGAGGGCAGCGACTCCTTCGGTTTCGGGAAGTAGGCCACCCGTGGACCAGCTGAAGCGGGCAGCCGAACTCCTCGCCGAGTACCCCGTCGTCGACGGCCACAACGATCTGCCGTGGGCGCTGCGCGAACAGGTCGGCTACGACCTGGACGCCCGCGACATCGCCACCGACCAGTCCGCCCATCTGCACACCGACATCCCGCGGCTGCGTGCGGGCGGCGTCGGTGCCCAGTTCTGGTCCGTCTACGTACAGTCCGACATGACGGGCGACGAAGCCGTCAGCGCCACCCTCGAACAGATCGACGTGGTCACCGAGCTGCTGGAGCGCTACCCCGCGGACCTGCGGCGCGCCCTGACCGCCGACGACATGGAGACGGCTCGCGCCGAAGGCCGTATCGCCTCCCTGATGGGTGCCGAGGGCGGCCACTCCATCAACAACTCGCTGGGCACTCTGCGCGCGCTGCATGCCCTGGGCGTCCGCTACATGACGCTCACCCACAACGACAACATCGCGTGGGCGGACTCGGCGACCGACGAGCCGGGCGTGGGCGGTCTCTCGCCCTTCGGCCACGAGGTCGTACGGGAGATGAACCGCACCGGCATGCTGGTCGACCTCTCCCATGTGGCGGCCACCACGATGCGCGACGCGCTCGACACCTCCACCGCGCCGGTGATCTTCTCGCATTCCTCGTCGCGCGCGATCTGCGACCACCCGCGCAACATCCCCGACGACGTCCTCGTCCGGCTCCCGGCCAACGGCGGTATCGCCATGGCGACGTTCGTACCGAAGTTCGTCCTCCCGGCAGCCGTCGCCTGGACCCAGGCCGCGGACGAGAACATGCGCGCCCACGGCCTGCACCACCTCGACACCACCGCGCAGGCCATGAAGATCCACGCAGCCTTCGAAGCGGCCAACCCGCGCCCGATGGCCACCGTGGCGACGATCGCCGACCATCTCGACCACATGCGCGAGGTCGCCGGGATCGATCACATCGGCATCGGCGGCGACTACGACGGCACCGCCTTCCTCCCGGAGGGCCTTAGGGACGTCGCGGGCTACCCGAACCTGATCGCGGAGCTGCTCGGCCGGAGCTGGTCCACCGCCGATCTCGCCAAGCTCACCTGGCAGAACGCGGTACGTGTGCTGCGCGACGCCGAGGACGTCGCACGCGAGCTGAGCACGCACCGGGCCCCGTCCCACGCCACGATCGAGCAGCTGGACACCAGGGCCGGCTGAGCCGGAACTGTCGCGTGCGGGGCGCCCCCAGGGGCGCCCCGCACGCTTTCCTGCCTGCTTCTAACCCGCGCACAGACAGAACGGGTGCCCCGCAGGATCCGCGTACACCCGGAAACTCCGCGCCCGGTCCTCCGCATCCAGCACGGTCGCACCCAGCGCAAGCACCTCCCGCTCCGCCGCGTCCAGATCCGGCACGGTCAGATCCAGATGCAACTGCTGCGAGCCGTCCGGACGTGGCCACCGCGGCGGTACGAAACCGGGCGCGGCCTGGAACGCGAGCGGCACGGCCACGCCACCGGTCAGCTCCACCCAGTCCTCACCGCCGCCCCCGACCTTCCCGCCGAGCAGCCCGGCGTAGAAACGGGCGAGCGCAACGGGGTCGGGGCAGTCCAGAACGATGGCACCCAGTGTGGCGACAGTCATGACACTTCCTCCTCCGAGCCGAGTCGGTTACCCCTACAGCGCCTCAACAGGTAACCGTTACTGCATGCTGCCGCATTGGAGGTAACGTCGCAACCATGATTGAGAAGGATTCCGCGCCCGGTGGACTCGCGTTGATCGAGGCCCTGGTCAACACACTGGACATCGAGACCGGTGCGGACACTCTCGATACGGCGGAGGGGCGCGCCGCCTTCTCTCTCGCCGAGCCGGACGTCCCGGACGCCCGCGTTCTGCGCGAGGCGCTCCGTACCGCCTGCCTCGCCCATGCCGGCCACCGCCCGCCGGACGGCTCAGCAGCGCCCCCGCTCGACCGGCTCCTCGCCGAAGCGCCCCTGTGCGTCACCGTGGACGCGGCGGGCGCCGCCTCACTGCGGCCCGCCGCCGAACCGGCCTCTCTGACCGCCCGTGTCGCGGCGGCCATCGCCACCGCGGCAGCCGACGGCACCTGGGCCCGGCTCAAGGCGTGCGAGGCCGAGGACTGCCAATGGGCCTATTACGACCGCAGCCCGGCGGGGCGCCGCCGCTGGTGCTCCATGTCGGTGTGCGGCGCCCGCGCCAAAATGCGCACCTACCGCGCGAAGCGCGGCTGAAACCGGTCCGAGGACCCGATACGTCAGGCCTTCGGGCGCCCCATCGCCCGGTACGTCCAGCCGGCCTCGCGCCACTGCTCGCTGTCGAGCGCGTTGCGGCCGTCCAGGATTATCCGGCGGGACGCGACCTCGCCGAGCGTCGCCGGGTCCAGCTCGCGGAATTCGCGCCACTCCGTCAGATGCAGCACCACATCCGCGCCGCGCACCGCGTCCAGCGCCGAGTCCGCGTAACCGAGGGTCGGGAAGAGCCGCCGGGCGTTGTCCATGCCCTTCGGGTCGAAGACCGTGACCTGGCCGCCCTGCAGATGGATCTGCCCGGCCACATTCAGTGCCGGTGAGTCCCGTACGTCGTCCGAGTCGGGCTTGAACGTCGCGCCCAGGACCGCGACCCGCTTGCCGAGGAAGGAATCGCCGCCCACGGCCTCCCGGGCCAGCTCCACCATGTGGCCGCGGCGCCGCATATTGATCGAGTCGACCTCGCGGAGGAAGGTCAGTGCCTGGTCCGCGCCCAGCTCACCGGCGCGCGCCATGAAGGCCCGGATGTCCTTCGGCAGACAGCCGCCGCCGAAGCCGATCCCGGCCCGCAGGAACTTGGAGCCGATCCGCTCGTCGTGCCCGATCGCCTCGGCCAGCTTCTTCACATCGCCGTCGGCGGCCTCGCAGACCTCCGCCATGGCATTGATGAACGAGATCTTCGTGGCCAGGAAGGAATTGGCCGCGGTCTTCACCAGCTCGGCGGTCGGGAAGTCCGTCACCACGAACGGCGACCCCTCGGCGACCGGCACCGCGTACACCTCGCGCAGCAGCTTCTCGGCCCGTTCGCTCGCCACGCCGACGACGATCCGGTCCGGGTGCAGGGTGTCCTTCACGGCGAAGCCCTCGCGCAGGAACTCCGGGTTCCAGGCCAGCTCCGCCTCCGCACCCACCGGCGCCAGCTCCGCCAGCCGAGCCGCGAGCCGGGCCGCCGAACCCACCGGCACGGTCGACTTCCCGACGACCAGGGCGGGCCGGGTCAGATGCGGTGCCAGCGACTCGAAGGCGCTGTCGACGTAGCTCATGTCGCAGGCGTACTCGCCGTGCTTCTGCGGAGTGTTCACGCAGACGAAGTGCACATCGCCGAAGGCCGCCACCTCTTCCCACGAGGTGGTGAACCGCAGCCGTCCGGTGGCTCCCTCGATGCCCTCCACATGCTTGCGGAGCAGCTCTTCGAGGCCCGGCTCGTACATCGGGACCTTGCCGGCGCTCAGCATCTCGATCTTCTCGGGCACGACATCGAGGCCGAGCACTTCGAAGCCCAGTTCCGCCATGGCCGCGGCGTGGGTGGCGCCGAGATAGCCGGTGCCGATCACAGTGATCCTGAGGGCCATGTAGTGCTCCTGGGAGATGCGGACAGACGTGCGGTGAACGAGCATAGTCGTGCCTCCGGAAGCCCGGTTTCCAGCTGCCTGCGCAGCTTCTCCCACCCCTGTCGCGAAGCTCACGCACGCATTGCATAGGCCATGCGGGAGCGGCGCTCTAAAATCGGGTTACTTAACGGTAGTTAGCATCTTTGGGGAGTGAGCGTCTTGGCGGGTTCGACCGATTTCGACCTGTACCGTCCGGCCGAGGAGCACGAGATGCTCCGCGAGACGGTGCGTGCGCTCGCCGAGGCGAAGATCGCCCCGTACGCGGCAGCGGTCGACGAGGAGGCGCGCTTCCCGCAGGAGGCGCTGGACGCCTTGACTGCCGCGGACCTGCACGCGGTGCACGTACCCGAGGAGTACGGCGGCGCGGGCGCCGACGCCCTCGCCACGGTCATCGTGATCGAGGAGGTGGCCCGTGTCTGCGCCTCCTCCTCCCTCATCCCGGCCGTGAACAAGCTCGGCTCGCTTCCCGTGGTGCTCTCCGGCTCCGAGGACCTGAAGAAGAAGTACCTGGGCCCGCTCGCCAAGGGCGACGGCATGTTCTCGTACTGCCTCTCCGAGCCCGACGCCGGTTCCGACGCGGCGGGCATGAAGACCAGGGCCGTGCGCGACGGCGACTTCTGGGTGCTCAACGGTGTGAAGCGCTGGATCACCAACGCGGGCGTCTCCGAGTACTACACGGTCATGGCCGTCACCGACCCGGCCAAGCGCTCCAAGGGCATCTCCGCCTTCGTCGTCGAGAAGTCGGACGAGGGTGTCTCCTTCGGCGCTCCGGAGAAGAAGCTCGGCATCAAGGGCTCCCCGACCCGCGAGGTCTACTTCGACAACGTCCGTATCCCCGCCGACCGCATCATCGGCGAGGAGGGCACCGGCTTCGCCACCGCGATGAAGACCCTGGACCACACCCGCATCACGATCGCGGCCCAGGCCCTCGGTATCGCCCAGGGAGCCCTCGACTACGCCAAGGGCTACGTCCAGGAGCGCAAGCAGTTCGGCAAGCCGATCGGCGACTTCCAGGGCGTCCAGTTCATGCTCGCCGACATGGCCATGAAGCTGGAGGCGGCCCGCCAGCTCACCTACTCGGCCGCCGCCAAGTCCGAGCGCCTCGACGGCGACCTCACCTTCTTCGGTGCCGCGGCCAAGTGCTTCGCCTCCGACGTCGCGATGGAGGTCACCACGGACGCGGTCCAGTTGCTCGGCGGCTACGGCTACACGCGGGACTATCCGGTGGAGCGGATGATGCGCGACGCGAAGATCACGCAGATCTACGAGGGCACGAACCAGGTCCAGCGCATCGTCATGGCGCGGAACCTGCCGTAGCGGTTATTGCCCATACGCGTCTGGCCCCCGGTAGCACACCGGGGGCCAGACGCGTGTAGGCAGCCAAGACACCGCGCGAGATGAATCAGCCGGGCCGCAGACAGCGGGTCCCGTTTGTCATCAAACCCAGTCGACCGACACGGGGGCAAGGTTCTCCAACAGGGCGCTGTTTCAAGACGCCATGACCCGGCTGCGCGGGGAGCGGTGACGGCGGTAGTAGGAGACGGTGACGGCGGCGAGCAGGGGGCCCCACAGGACCAGCGGTTGGTAGAGGACGCCGACCACGAGGTCGCCGGTGTCCGTCATGTCATCGTGCGGGTACGTCCACCACCAGGGAACATTGGCCCACATCACGGTCAGTGCCACTGCGCCGAGGGCGGCTGGGACGACGGCGGCCATCGGGCGCACGGCGCGTCCTCCGATCAGCGGTATCCAGTGCGGCACGACTTCGCCCCAGGGCCGCACCAGACCGATCGTCAGGAAGGCGAGAAGCTCGCAGACCACGCTCAGCGTCAGCATCCAGGCCTTCGCGCCGAGCGTCTCGAAGTGCGCGAAGCTCTCGTCCAGGTAGCCGGCCGGATAGCCGAGCACCAGGACGATTCGCCACAGCCCGCTCGGCAGTACAACGAACGTGGTCAGATGCGCGGCCCAGACCGCCCAACGGGGCGGCGGCGCAACGGAGTTTGCGGCCGTGGCGGCGTCCGGAGTGCTCATGCGAATCATCCTGCCGCGCCACCCGTCGCGTTCCATCAGCCTCTGCGCCTGCTCCGGTTGGTCCGCTGGACTGACGCCTGGCCTGCGTGACCGCGCCGCAAGGCGGACCGACCGTCAGCCTTCGAGATGATGCGCGCAGCAAAGTCCGTCCGTGCCTGCTGAGTTCTGCCGACGACTGGGTTCAGTGACAAGCGGGCTGGATTCATTGGCGACGGACAGTAGAGGCAGTTGGTGATCCACCCAGCCATGAATGTTGACGGGAGACGACGTCATCGCCGGTGTTGCTGCTTGCGTTGTGTGAACTATTCGCTGTGACGTGACGAGGGACGTCCGTAGGGTTCGTGCATGACAGACGAGAGTGAGCGGGCCGTTCAAGCGGCCATCGAGGCAGAGATGCGGCTTCTCGACCCTGCCGTGCGTGCTTCGCCGGCCCTGGTCTCGGAGCTCCTGGACCCGGAGTTCCTCGAGATCGGAGCGTCGGGGCGGCGCTGGGACGCGACGTCGATTCTCACGGTGACGAGTGACGGTTCGGTGGCCCCCGAAGCTCCGGTCGAGGTCAGCGATATGTCGGGGGCCGTACTCGCTCCCGGCATCGTTCATCTGACGTACTTCGCCGACCACGGCGGGCGTCGAGCATGGAGGAGCTCCGTGTGGCGTCTGACGGGAGTGGGCTGGCGCATGTACTTCCACCAGGGCACTTTGACGAGCTAGGTCCGGTGACGGCCCCGACGCACCGCGGCCCGCGTCCTGCTCCGGCCCTCGGACGTGCGCGGAGCCGTGAACGGTATGCGGGCATGCGGGCAGGAGGGGCGCAGTCACCGTGAGCCACCGGGGCTACTCCTCGGCGAAGACTTCCTCGGCGGAGGCGGCGGTGGCGGCGCGGTTGAGCCACTGGTGCAGGAGCTGAGGGTCGTCGCAGCCGGTGATCTTCTCGCGGGTCTCGTCGGTGATGGCGATACCGCGCACGTCGAGGATGAGCAGGAGTCCCTCGGCTCGACCTTCGGCTCGACCTTCGGCTCGGCCTTCGGCTCGGCCTTCGTCCCGGAGTTCTTCCGAGAGGGGCGACTTGTAGAAAGAGAGGTCCACGGCCACCAGATTCCTCCACTGTTGTGCGGCCGGGCGGTTGCCCAGGCCTTGTGCGGTGAGTTCGATGATGGGGTCGGCGATTGCTTCCGGTGTGTCCCGCAGTGCGGCGGACAGGGTTTTCAGTATGGCACCGACGTCCGGATTGTCGGCGTGCGTGATGGCGGCCAGGGTGGTGAGTGCGAGGTCCTTGCGGGCTTCGGCCACATCGGTGATGACAGGCATGTTGTGCGGGCCCGCAACGAGGGGATACAGGGCGAACGTCTGCCACTGGCGGAGGCCGATGGAGATGGGGCGTGCGGCCCATTCGGCGGTGGCGTGGTCCTGGCAGACGACCAGCAACAGGATGGGCAGCCCATATCTGTTGTGGAGATAGCTGACGTAGTACGGCCAGCTGGCGGTCTTGCGTGGGTCCTTCTTGCCCTGGGCTTCGATGGCGAGGAGGAAGGGTCCGTCATGCGCTGTTTCGATGCGCAGGAGGGTGTCCACCCGGCGTTCGACGGGACGGGCTTCGGTGAGGTCGGTGGGCAGCGCGGTGGCTGAGGTGGGTGGTGGGATGTCGACTCCGAGCACCTCGGAGACGCGGGAGAAGAGGCCGGGGTACTCCTGGAAGATGCGGTGCATTGCCTCGTGGGGCGAGCTGACCATGCGGGTCCGTTCGGGTTGTGGGTGATGTTTCGGTCAGGCGGCTGTGTGCAGTTCGGTGCGGCAGTCGCGGCAGTGGCCGGGGCGGCGGGAGCGGAAGGCGCGGTCGCAGCGGTCGCAGTTCTGGAGCGGGATGACGATGACGCCAGGGCGTGCGGGTGCGAGGTCCTGGGCTCCTGGCAGCGGCGGTGGCAGGAGCGCCGTGATCCGGTGGCGCAGAAGCTTGGCTGGGTGCTTCAGGAGGTTCGGGAGGTCGGTGGTGAGGGCGTGGCGGATGGTGTCGGGGTGGGCGTCGCGTTCGAGCCAGGTGGCGACGCCGGGTGTGAGGGAGTGGATGTCGTGCTCGGCGAGGGTGAGTTGGGGTGTGTGGCGGCGCAGGTCGGCTAGGAGCGCGGTGGCCACGCGCTGAAGCTCCGACGTGAGCTCCTGCGGCTGTGGGAGCGGCGGAGGCGGCGATGTGCGCGCGGTGGGGGCCGGTACGAGGGCGGGCTGCGGCTGCGGCCGTGGTGTGGGCGCCGGGGGTGGTGCGGGGCGCGGTTCGGGAGCGGTTACGCGTGGCGGCGGCGGTGGTGTGGGCAGCGGGGCCGGCTCGCTGGGAACCGTTCGGGGCTGACGGGTTGCGCCGGGCTGGTTGTACGAGACGGTGCGGGTGACGATGCGGCCGTCGGCGAGGCGTACGCGGCTGCGGTGGAGGTAGCCGTGGGCTTCGAGTTCGCGCAGGGCGGCGGCGATGCGGGTTTCGCTCTCGGGGAAGCGTTCGGCGAGGCGCTTGATGCCGATCTTGGCTCCGGCGGGGAGCGACTGGATGTGGGCGGCGAGCCCGATCGCGGTGAGGGAGAGCCCGTGATGCTGGGCGAGATGATTGCCGATGACGGTGAAGCCAGCGGCGTGCCGGAAGTTGATGTGGATGACACCGGATGACGGTGTGGCGCCCCCGGGTGCGGGGGACAGGGCGCACGGGGGCGCGGTAATCTGCGGGGTACCCATCGGGAAGCTCCGTACTTCCTCGGTGGTCAGGCCCCCGGTTGAGACTGTGAATCTCGGTCGGGGGCCGTCGCATGTCTGGAGTTGTCGCGGCGAGCATATGCCAGCCAACCCGTTTGAAATCCAGCCCAGTTGCCCTATGTCACCCGCGCGAGTGACGGGGGCGGGGTGGGGTCGGGTTTGGATGGGGAGGGTGATTTCCCCAGGTTCTTCAAAGCTTTATGTGTCGTGGGGCGTGGCGACGTGGCTCACCGGGTCGTGGGCCTCCGCGACCCGGTGAAGCGGTCACGGTACGGGCCGAGTTGATTGTCCAGCGCTGTCCCGGCTGTCCGGGGTGACGTGCTGGGGACACCAGGGGTTGAGCCAGAACGGCATGCACGTCGGAAGTGGGGCACGGATGAGCGTGGATGGGACCAGTACGGAGCGCGGGGACGGCGGAGCGGACGAGCCCGGCTGGGACGTCGATCCCGACGACGAGTCGGGGGTTGCGGTGGTCGCTGCGGTGGGCCGTCAGATCAAGGCATGGCGGGAGTCGGCGGGGCTGCGGGCCGGCGACTTCGGGGCTGCGATCGGGTACGGGGAGGACCTGGTCCACAAGGTGGAGGGCGGCCGGCGTATCCCTCGGCCGGAGTTCCTGGACCGGGCGGGCGAGGTGCTGGGCGCGGGCGGGAAGCTTGCTGCGATGAAGCGGGATGTGGCGGAGGTCCGTTACCCGAAGAAGGTTCGGGATCTGGCGAAGCTGGAGGCCAAGGTCGTCGAGCTGGAGGCGTATCACCACCACAACATCAACGGCCTGTTGCAGACCGAGGAGCATATGCGGGCCCTGTTCGCGTCGTGGCTTCCCGCCTACACGCTGGACGAGATGGACCGCGTGGTAGCTGCTCGCATGGCCCGGCGATCCATCTTCGATCGGGATCCCCTCCCGTCGCTGAGCTTTGTCCAGGAAGAAGTGACTCTTCGCCGTCCGGTCGGAGGCACAAAGGTGTTGCGCCGACAACTCGAACGCCTCTTGGAATTAGGGCGGTTGCGGAATGTGGCTATCCAGGTGATGCCGACCCACCGCGAGGAACATCCTGGGACGGGCGGACTGATCGAGGTGCTGAAGTTCCCCGACGGCAGTGCGGTGGGGCGTTCCGAAGGCGCGTTCAGCGGACGCCCGGTTTCCGACCCGAAGCAGCTCAGGATCCTTGGGCTGCGCTATGGGATGATCCGGGCCCAGGCTCTTACGCCACGGGAGTCGCTGGCCTTCATCGAGCAAGTTCTGGGAGAGACATGATCAACAAGCCCTCTGCCGGGGCCGCTTCCGAGCTGGAGTGGTTCAAGAGCAGCTACAGCAGCAGTGGCGATGGCAACGACTGCATCGAGGTCGCGACCACCCCAGGCGCGGTGCTCGTGCGCGACTCCAAGAACTTGCAGGGGCCTCGGCGCGCTTTCGTCTCAGGCGCTTGGGCGGACTTCGTCTCGTACGCCGCCGGGCACTGATCCCACACGCACTCGTGCCCCGAGCCCGGTTGATGCCGGACCGGAGGCGCGAGCCCACGAATTTCCGCCCCGCGACGGACGAATGAGGCACCGTCACCCACGGCGGGCAGCGGCGGGACGGGGGCCCGCACCTGATCGATGCGGCGGGCGCCGTGGCGTACCTTCCCTTCCCATGACCGACATCACCGCACTCACCGGCCTGTTCGCCGCGCTCGGTGCCGACGACGCCGAGGGCTGGGCCGACTCCGAGGCCGAGGAGAACATTCCGCAGCTCGCCCGCTACCGGTTTCTGCGCATGGTCTGGCAGGACATCGACGGGTGGAGTACGGCGGCCCCCGACTGGGTCGAGGCCTACCGGAAGGACGGACTCGCGGGCGGCGCCGTCGAGCGGGCGCTGGCCCTCGGTCTGACCCCCGGAGACCTGGGGGAGATAGCCCGCGAGGTGGCGAAGGAGACCGCGTTCGGCCTTCTCTACGGACTGGCCGACCCGGCCGACGGCGACCTTCCGCCCGAGGTCGAGCAGAAGCTCCCCGGCTGGTGCCTGGCCGAGCTGACACCGCAGGGCGAGCCCACGGGACGGATTCTGGACGCGCTGTACGAGGACCTGGACGAGGTCGAGCCGCAGGGGCCCGCGGGAGGCGTGTGATGACCGCGTTCGACGTGAGCGAGCGCCGGATCTGGGACGGGCGGGCCGAGAGCTACGCCCGGACCTTCGCCCGGCTCTGCGCCCATGCGGTGCCCGCTCTGCTGGATGCCGCCGGGGTCGGGTCCGGAACGAGGGTGCTCGATGTGGGGTGCGGCAGCGGCAGCGTGACGGCGGCGGCTGTCGGGCGCGGTGCGCTCGTACGGGCCGTGGACGCCGAACCCGGAATGGTGGAGATGACCCGGCGTGCCGCGCCCGGGGCCGATGTCCGGTGTGGGTCGCTTCCTCGACTTCCTTACGGCGACGGCGAGTTCGATGCCGTCGTGGCGAACTTCGTGCTCAATCATGTCGGCCGTCCGCTGGACACCCTGGCCGAGCTGCGCCGGATCACGCGTCCCGGAGGCAGGGTCGCCGTCACCATCTGGCAGGTGCCGGGCGCCCCCGGCCAGGCGTTGATCGGGCGGGCCGCCGAGGCGGCGGGGCTGACCCGGCCCCAGTGGCTGGCCACCGTCGATCCCGAGCACAACTTTCCACGTACCCGGGAAGGGCTGGGCACACTGCTGGAGACGGCCGGCCTCGGGGACGTACGGAGTGAGGCGCTGGCCTGGGACCACCGCGTCGGGGCGGAGGAGTGGTGGGCCGGGCCGGCCGCCGGCGTGGCCGCGATCGGGCAGTTGGTCAACAGCCGGGGACCGGCGGGGGTGGCCGCGGCCAAGCGGGAGTACGACGCGCTGTGCACCGAATTCGTGGCGGACGACGGCCGGTTGGCGCTGCCGCATGTGGCGTTGCTGGCCCGGGGGAGCAGGCCGGGAAGGTGACGGCGCGGACGGGCCGGATCTCCCGGCCCGCGCCCGGCATGGAGCAGGGCCCGGACAGTGAACCGTCCGGGCCCTGCATCCGCCTGCCGTCAATTGCCGGAGACGGTGACCTTCTCGTCGTTGTTGAGCTGTTCCACCAGCTGCTTGACCTTGGCCTTGTCCCAGACCAGATTGCCGTTTGTGGAGCCGGAGATCGGCATGTTCATGGACGCGCCGTCACCACCCGTGACGCCCTTCATCGCGAAGAACATCTGGCCCAGATCCCACAGCGACATGTCCTTGTCGACGACCAGGGTGTCGAGACCGGCGCCCATCGTCGGGTACAGCTTGAACGGGTTGAGGATCGTGGACGGCGTCGCCGTCTGGCTCGCCAGCGCCGCGAGGAACTTCTGCTGGTTCTTCGTACGGTCCAGGTCGGACGTGAACGCGTGCCGGGTGCGGACGAAGGCGAGGGCCTGCTGGCCGTCGAGGGTCTGCTTGCCCGCCTGGAAGTCGGCGCCGGAGTACTTGTCCTTGAACGCCTTGGGGATGTCGAGCTCCACCCCGCCGATCGCGTCCACGATCTTGGCGAAGCCGCCGAAGCCGATCTCGACGTAGTGGTCGATGTGCAGACCGGTGTTGAACTCGACGGTACGGACGAGGAGTTCGGGCCCGTCCTCGGCGTACGCGGCGTTCAGCTTGGTGAAGCGGCCGCGGGCCGGGTAGAGCTTGCCGGAATCGGAGCCCTTGTACGAGGGGATCTCGACGTTCGAGTCACGCGGCAGGGAGACCAGCGTCGGCCCGTTCGATCCGTCGTGCAGGATCATCATCGAGTCGGTCCGCTTGCCCTCGGCGGAGCCCGTGTGGAGCTTCTTCTTGTCCTCGGCGGTCATGCCCTCGCGGCTGTCGGAGCCGACGATCAGGTAGTTGGTGCCGTCGCCGCCCTTCGGCCGCTCGATGACCTTGGAGAGGTCCACCTCGCGCTTGAGCTTGGAGTCGGCCCAGAAGTAGGTGCCGATGGAGACCGCGAGCACCACGACGACCAGGGACAGTGCGCCTATCTTTATTCGGCGGCGCCAGTCGGGCGCCGGGCGCCCCTGGACGTAACCGCCGTCTCCCCGGCCGCCGCCGTGGCCGTTGCCCCGGCCGTCGCCGTTGCCACCGCCGCCGTAGACCTGGCCCGTGTTGTAACCGCTGTCGTACCCTGCGTTGTTGTCGTAGCCGCCGGCGTACTGCGGCGGCTCCGGCTGCCGCTGCCGGGGCGGCGCGGGGCGCTGCTGCGGCGGTGCGGGAGGCCGCTGGACATGCCGCATCACGCGGGCGCCCTCGGGCCGGTCGCCGTCGCTGCCCTGCCCGTAGCGGTTGCCGCTGCGGTTGTCGTCGGTCCAGCCCTCGGGCCAATCGTTCATGCGACCCAGTGTGCAGGCCGGGCGCCCTGCTATTACAGGGGGTGCGGGAAATCGCATCAGGGCTGTTGCGAAGCTGATGCATTGCCGGCGGGCGGAAGCCCCCGCATAAGGTGGACGGTATGACAGATCAGGCCCCGCGCCCGGAGGGCGATATTCCGGGCAAGCCGACCGCCGCTTCCCGGACCACCCTCAGCCACATCATGACCGGCAACGACACCAATCTGCTGGGCACCGTGCACGGTGGCGTGATCATGAAACTGGTCGACGACGCGGCGGGCGCCGTGGCCGGCCGGCACTCCGGCGGACCCGCGGTGACGGCCTCCATGGACGAGATGGTCTTCCTGGAGCCGGTCCGCGTGGGTGACCTTGTTCACGTCCGAGCCCAGGTGAACTGGACGGGCCGCTCCTCGATGGAGGTCGGCGTCCGGGTCATGGCCGAGCGGTGGAACGAATCCACCCCCGCTCAGCAGGTCGGCAGCGCGTATCTGGTGTTCGCCGCGGTCGACGCGGACGGCAAGCCGCGCCCTGTACCGCAAGTGATCCCGGAGACGGGGCGCGACAAGCGGCGCTACCAGGAGGCGCAGATCCGGCGCACCCACCGCCTCGCCAGGCGCCGCGCGATCAAGGAACTGCGCGAGAAGCGCGTGGCGGACGGCATCGAGGACTGAGCCCCGACGTACCCGCGGTCACGGGCAGGCCTCCTGGTCGCCCGTGACCGTGCCGAACTCGCCCCGGTTCGTCTCCTCGGCCCGCACCCGCTTCACCTTCTCGAAGTCCGGGCCCGCCGTCACCTTCATCGTGGGGCCCTGCCCCCGCACCGCCCGTAGCTCGGCCCCGGGCAATGCCACGGCCAGGGACTTCGCGGACAGGTCCCAGCGCGGGTCGAAGGCGATCAGGGTGCGCTTGAGATTCTGCGGCTCCCCGTTCAGCGGGACCCGCGTGGTGTTGAAGCCGGTGGCGTGCAGTGCGTCGTCGACCGCCTTGCCGAGCCCGTTCTTCGAGGTCCCGTTGTAGACCTGGACCCGGATCTGGCGTGGGGGGACACCGACTTTGGTCGCGTCCTTCGGCTGCTCGGGCCGCACCGGGGCGAGCGGCCGGTCGTCGCGCAGTGCCTGGAAGAGCTTCTTCGACTTCCGCTCGTCCCACTTGACCGTGGTGCCGATGCCCTTGACCGGGTAGGCGACGTTCCCCATCGGTACGGAGGCGAACTCGGACGAGGCGGGGGAGAAGCCGCGCATCGCCTGGCCGAGCTCCAGCATCTGCTCCGTACCGAACCCTTTGTCGGCCCGGACCGACCTCAGCATCGTCGAGGCGACGTCCCGGAACTTCACCGGATTCAGCAGCACACCGCTGCGGGTCGCCTGCTTGATCAGCGAGGCGAGGAACTTCTGCTGGCGCTGCATCCGGCCCAGGTCGGCGGCCCCGTCGATATGCCGGGAGCGCACGTACTGCAGCGCCTGTCCGCCGTCCAGATCATGGGTGCCCGCAGGGAGAACGAGACCGGTGTACGAGTCCTTCAGCGGCCGGGCTGTGCAGATCTGCACCCCGCCCAGGGCGTCCACCGTCTTCATGAAGCTGGTGAAGTCGACCTCCAGGTAGTGGTCGATCTTGATGCCGGTCATGTGCTCGACGGTCCGCACGGTCAGACCGGGCCCGCCCTCGGCGTAGGCGGCGTTCAGCTTCATCGGGTGGGCGGCGCGGATCCGGCCGGTGGTCCGGTCCTTGTGCTCGGGGATCTCGGCATAGCTGTCCCGCGGCAGCGAGACGACGCTCGCGCGCTCCTTGTCCACCGACAGATGCACCAGCATGACCGTGTCGGTGCAGTTGCAGGGCACACCGCCCAGCCGGTACTTCTCCTTCTCCTCCCGGGTGATCTTGTCGCGGCCGTCGGTGCCCACGAGCAGCAGATTCGTGCCATTGCCCCCGCGGGGCCGGTTCTTCATGTCCTTGAACGGGTCGATCCGGTCGATCCCGGTCTCCAGGCTGGTCACCACCGCATGGCCGATGCCGCCGGCTCCGAGCACCAGCACGGAAATGCCGGTCACCAACCTCATGCCCCAGCGTGGCCGTTCGTCCTGCTTTCTGGACCTGCGCTGCGGCGGAACCGGGCGGGAACGAGACGAACGGGGGTAGGGGTGCGGCGTGGGCACGGGGGGAACCTCCGCGGTGCAAGGGGGATCGTTCGCACAGTAGGCCCATACGATCTGCAGTCCGCGAAGCAACCCGGTGGCGCGCGCCGGTGTCCCCCATTCGCGGTAACGTGGCGGCCGAATAACGCCGCCTGGTGGGGTGCGAACCCCCGGCGCCCCCGAGGACCACCCGAGGACCACCATGTCTGCCGCGCAGCACCCCGCCGTCTCCGTGATCATGCCGGTGCTCAATGAGGAACGCCATCTCAGGAACTCCGTCCGGCACATCCTGGAGCAGGAGTACGCAGGTGAGATGGAGGTGGTGATCGCGCTGGGCCCCTCCACGGACCGTACGGACGAGATCGCCGCGGAGCTGGTACGCGAGGACCCCCGGGTCCACACCGTCCCGAACCCGACCGGCCGCACTCCCGCCGCTCTCAACGCCGCGATCAAGGCCTCCCGCCACCCCATAGTCGTGCGGGTCGACGGTCACGGCATGCTCTCGCCGAACTACATCGCGACCGCCGTCCGCCTCCTGGAGGAGACCGGCGCGCAGAACGTCGGCGGCATCATGCACGCCGAGGGCGAGAACGCCTGGGAGGACGCCGTGGCCGCGGCCATGACGTCGAAGATCGGCGTCGGCAACGCGGCCTTCCACACCGGCGGCCAGGCAGGCCCCGCGGAGACCGTATATCTCGGTGTGTTCCGCCGTGAGGCCCTGGAGAAGGCGGACGGCTACAACGTGGAGTTCATCCGCGCCCAGGACTGGGAGCTGAACTTCCGCATCCGCGAGGCGGGCGGTCTGATCTGGTTCTCGCCCGAGCTGAAGGTGCAGTACCGGCCGCGGCCCTCCATCAAGGCGCTCGCCAAGCAGTACAAGGACTACGGTCGCTGGCGGCACGTCGTCGCCCGTTACCACTCCGGCTCGATCAATCTGCGCTACCTTGCGCCGCCCACCGCAGTCTGCGCGATCGCGGCGGGCATCGTGGTCGGCGCGGCGCTCACCCCGTGGGCCTTCGTCGTCCCCGCCGGGTACGTCGCGGCGATCGTCGCCGGGTCCGTCCCGGCGGGCAAGGGCCTGTCGCCGAAGGCGCGGGCGCAGATCCCGGTGGCCCTCGCGACCATGCACATGGCGTGGGGGTACGGCTTCCTGACCAGCCCGCGCTCGCTGGCGAAGAAGGTCATCGCCAGCCGTCGCCCGGCCGTCACGGTGTAGCTGCCGACACGTTGTGGGGGCCTTCCGATGTGCCGGAAGGCCCCCACAGTGCGTTGTGCCCGGTCGGGAGCTAGAAGCCGAAGCCCGGCTGGATGTCCATGCAGGCCGTTTCGTCGTCGCCGTTCAGGGCGCGTGCGCTCTCCGGGGTCTTCTCCTCGGCCGAGGGCGCGTGATAGTCACCGTCATCGCGCCAGTCGGCACCCACGGCCAGCGTGATGCCCGAGACGTCGGTCGACTTCTTCACCGCCGACAGCGGGATGCCGAGCGCCTTGGCGACCGCCTGGGCGTTGCCCTCCATGTCCACGGTGGGGAAGAGGATCCCGGTCCGCTTCGCCGCCTCGGTGTTCTGCGTGTCGATCGCGGCCTGGGTGAAACCCTTCCCGGTCAGCAGCTCCTTGACCGCCGAGGCGCGGCCCTTGACCGGGTACTCGGCGTCGGTGCGGGTGCCGTTGCGGACGCTGACCGGGATCTCGGCGATGGGCGACGTGGGCTTCTTGGCGGCCGGGGCCTTGCGCTTGGACGCCTTGCCGTCGAGCGGGATGTCGTCGCGGACCATCTGGAACAACTGATCGGCTTCGACGGGCTTGGGGAGCACCCGCTCCTTGAGCGTGCCCGTCCCGTAGACGTTCGGCATCGTCGTCATGGTGATGCGCTTGCTGGGCACCTTCTTGAGCTCGCCCGCGAGGTCGTACAGCTTCGTGACGCTGCCGAGGCCCTTGTCGCCCTTGTCGACCGTCAGCGCGTCGGTCGCCGCCTCGGCGAGGCCCATCAGCTTGCCCGGGTCGGTGAGCTTGGTGCCCTTGCGCAGCTCACGGACCATCGAGTTCATGTACATGTGCTGGGCGTGGGTACGGCCGAGGTCGGTGCCGTCCTCGAAGCCGTAGCGGGTGCGCAGCCACTGGAGGGCCTGCTTGCCCTTGATCTTGGTGGTCCCCTCCTCCAGCTTCAGCCCGGAGCCCTTGCCGGTGCTGGTGTGCGAGTAGACGTTGCCCTTGACGCAGACCGGGACGCCGCCGATCGCGTCGGCCATCGAGACCACACCGGCGAAGTCGATCATCATGAAGTGGTCGATGGTGATGCCGGTGAGCTCGTACCAGGTGGCCACGGAGCACCCGGGACCACCGCGGCCGAGCGTCTCGTTGGTCATCTCCAGGCCGGTGGTCGCGGGGTAGACATGCTTCGTCTTCGGGTCGGTGCACTTCGGGATCTTCAGCATCGTGTCGCGCGGCATGCTGATCACCGACATGTTGCTGCGGTCCGCGGAGAGGTGGAGCAGCATCTGCACGTCGGCCAGGGGCGGTGCCCCGAAGGTGTCCTTGGCCCCGCCGAGCTTCTGGTTCTCCTTGGAGTTCCGCGCGTCCGAGCCGATGAGCAGGATGTTCAGCGGGGTCTGACCGGCGGCGTTGGCCTTGTGATCGGCCATCTTCTTGTCGCCGATGTTCAGGTCCTCTTTCTTGAGGTTCCCGTTGAGGTGCTCGTAATAGAGGTACCCGGCACCCGCGCCGCCGAGTATGAACAGCGCGAGAACCACGGCGACCCAGCGCAGCACTCTGCGCTTGCCCTTCTTGCCGCGCCGCTTGGAACCGCCGCGCCGATGGCCACTGTTTGCCGGGGCGGCCCGCCCGCCGGACGCGCCGGAGTCCGGCCCCTTCCCCGGCCCGTCCTCGTAGAGCCCGTCGTCCCAGCCGAGTTGGCCGGCGTGCCGGACGCGTGGTCGCGTCCCCTCCCCAGGCGTACTGCTCCGTCCCACCAGGACCCCCCTGCTGCTCAGACTCGTGGTTTGGCGCAGTGACCCGGTGTCACTTGGCGCACTCTGCCTTGTCGGCGTTTGCTTGCTGAATGTCCGCCGGCACCTTTGCCGGTCCGGTGATGGGAACGCCCGCGCCCTCGAAGTCGGCGCCCAGCGTCAGCACCATCGCCTGGAGCCCCTCGGCGTCCGTGGTGCCCTTCTTCAGGGCCGAACCGGGCAGGCCCATCATGGCGGCCAGCGCACGGGCCTGGTCCGCCTGGTTCGGTGCGTACTCCAGGGTCGTCTTGTCGATCTTCGCCGGGGCGTTGGCCTTGTTCGTGGACTTGAGCACGCCCTGCTCGGTCTGCAGCCAGGTGACGGTCTTCTGTGCGCCGCCGGAGATCTTGCCGCCGTTGAACACATCGACACGTACATCGGCCGCGGCGGCCTTGGGGCCCTTGAGGAGCGCGTTCTGCTTGCCCTTCGCGGCCTTCTTCTGCGACTCCACCTCGGTCAGCGAGGTGTCCTCGCGCATCATCGCGAAGAGCTGGTCCGCCTTCTCCGGATGCAGCACCACCGTGATGGGCTTCGGCTCGTCCGGGTTGTCTATCACCGGGACCGTCACGAAGGTGATGTTCTTCGTGTCGACCTTGCTGAGCTCCGTGGCCAGCGACACCAGCTTCTTCCCTGTGCCGATGGCCTTGTCGACCGTGAGGGCCTTGGTCGCCGCGTCCGCCAGCTTGTACAGCTTCGTCGGGCTGGTCAGGGTGTCGTCCGACTGCATCTGCCGGATCATCGAGCCGATGAACTGCTGCTGCACCTTGATCCGGTCCAGGTCGCTCTGATTGCCGAAGCTGTGCCGGGTCCGTACGAACGCCAGCGCGTCCTCGCCCTGGATCTTGCTCTCACCCTCCGGCAGGTCCAGGTGCGAGTCCTTGTCCTTGACCGGATGTGCCAGGCAGACCTTGACGCCGCCGACCGCCGTGGACAGCTCCTTCACCGCGTTGAAGTCGACCATCATGAAGTGGTCGGGCTTCAGGCCGGTGATCTCCTTGACCGTGTTCATGGTGCAGCCCGGGTCGCGGCCGTCCTGGCCGAGGCTTTCGTTGAAGCGGACGTGCTGTGTCCCCGGAATGACCTTCTTCGTGCCGTCCGGCAGCGTGGTTTCGCAGTCCGGGATGTCGGTGATCAGGTCGCGCGGGATGCTGAGCGCCGTCGCGTTGGTGCGGTCCTTGGAGACGTGGAAGAGAATGTTGGTGTCGGCGTGGCCCACGCTGCCCTTGTCGCCGTATCCCTCGTTGCCCTTACCGGTGCGCTTGTCGGTCCCGATGATCAATATGTTGACCGGGGCGTCGTTGTCGAAGACGTTCTTGTTGCCGGCGCTGCCGACGTCGACGGTGCTCAGGTTGCCGTTGAAGTGCTGGTACAGCGCGTATCCGCCCACCGACAGGCCGACCAGTACGAAGGCCATCGTGCCGCCCGTCCACAGCAGCGCCTTCTTGCGGCGTGCCTTGGGGGCCTTGCGGCTTCGGCGGCCCGTGCTCTCGCCGGGGCCCGAACCCTCCTGGCCGCGCGGGCCATTGGCCGATCGGCGGCTGCGCTGTCCCGGAACCTCGCGACGCGGGGCGGACCCGTGCCCGTCACCGGCCGGACCCCGGCGCTCGCCACTGCCGTCACGGGCCGTGCCTCTGCGCTCGCCGCCACCGTCACGGACAGGTCCTCTGCGATGGGGAATACGCGGACCGGATGATTGGGAAGTGCCGGCCGAATCCGCTCCGGAATGATTCAGTCGCAGTTCGTAATCGCCGGTGTGCGGGTTGAGAACCCACTGGTCTGCGGGGTCGATTTCATCCGCCCGCCCACGGCTTTGCGCATCCACGGTTTCTTGAGTCCTCCGTCGGTGCCACGCGAGGCGCCTCCCCCGATCAGGCGCTCGATCTTTCGCTCCAGAAGTGCGCGGCCTGGCGGCCGGAAGCACCGGATCGCGTCACACTATCGGCCCGGTTCGACGTCGAGCGACGAGCGTGACAAATTCCACGGTCCTTACAACTGGTCATTCTGCTCATTACACGCCGATCACCGGCTTCTGCTTGGGAATTGCTTTACTGCTTGCACAGGTCGGCCGCCGCGTTGTTGCCCGAATAGGTCGGTGTGGGACTCGGGCCCGCAGCGTCCGGCGTATCGGTCGCGGCATTGTTTCTCCCGTTGTTCTTCCCGTCGTCACCCTTGAGCTGGTCCGCCGGGACCACGGCAACAGGAGTGTCCTCGCGCAGTCGCTTGAAAAGACGTTTCGCGTCGGGCTGGACGAGTTCGTCCCGGTTCGGGTCGGCGGCGTACGGCTGCCGGGGCACGGTCAGGAACTGCACCTTGTCGGTCGGTACCTCGCGCAGGCCGCGCACCAGCTCGTACAGGTCCTTGAGGCTGTCCAGGCCCGGGTCCGTGGTCAGCGCCTTGGTGGCCGCGTCCAGTACCGGGTAGAGACGGGTCGGATTGAGCAGGACGCCGTTGCTCTGCACCTTGTTCACCAGCGCGCCCAGGAACTGCTGCTGGCGGTCCATCCGTTCGGTGTCGCTGCCGTTGCCGATGGACTTGCGGGCCCGTACGTACCCCAGCGCCTGCTCACCGTTGAGCTTCTGGCGCCCGGCCGGGAGCTTCAGATGGGCGTCGGCGTCATCGACCGGCTTCTTCAGGCAGACCTCGACACCGTGCACGGCGTCGACCATGTCCTTGAAGCCGTTGAAGTCGACGACCATCTGGTGGTCGATCCGGACGCCGGTCAGTTTCTCGACCGTACGGATCGTGCAGGCGGTGCCACCGAACTCGAAGGCCCAGTTGAATTGGGCGAATTGTTTCTTCGTGGCTGTGCCGTCCGCTTTGTGGCAGACCGGGATCTCCACCATCAGATCGCGCGGCAGGGACATCGCTGTGACGCTCTTCCGGTCCGCGGCGAGGTGCAGCAGGATCGTGGTGTCCGAGCGCTGGCTGCCGCCGTCGTCACGACCGTACTTGCGGTTGTCACCGGCCCGGCTGTCGGAGCCGATGAGCAGAATGTTCTCCGCATCGTGCACCACGGAGGCGGGCCGCTCCCGCTCGTACACCTTCAGTTCGGCGGCGGCCGAGGTGTCGGTCCTGATGTTTCCGTCGAGCTTCCTGTACAGCCACCAGCCGACGCCCGCGGAGGCCAGGACCACGAACGAGACGCCGAGCGCGGTCCAGCGCAGCCAGCGGCGCCTGTGCCCGGCGAGGGGCTCCGGGGCGGCGCCGGAGTCGTCCCCGGCCTGCGATTTGCCCTCGCCCGCAGCCGGGTCGTCGGAGTCGTCCGGCGGGCCGGCGCTTTCGCTCACGTCTGCGTCCATCCTTCACGTTCGGCGGCGCGCTGGGCCGCCGGTCGCAGGAGTAGACGGCTGAACCTCACGCTTGGTTGTGTCCCGAGTGGTCTGTACCGCCGATCATGTACCGGAGTTGAAGCGCAGCCCTGAGGACTCGACCCGGTATGGGCCGGACGAGTGGCCCTCAGGGCGCTTGTCATACCGCGGTGTTGGTGACCCGTTCACTCTCGACGCGCTTCGCCAGACCGTCCTCGCCCAACTGCCCCAGATGCCGGCACAGGACCACGGACCCCCCGGCCGCCAGCGGCGCGAACAGGCCCGCGCTCAGGCCTTCCCAGGTGTCGTACGTACGTCCCGTCAGCAGCCGCGATCCGGCGGTCAGGCCGAGACCGGCCGCATCCTCGCGGGCCCGCGCCAACAGTTGCGCCGCCGTCAGCTCGACACCGCCCACCGCCAGCGCGGGGGCGTCCGGGTCCACGGGTGCGAACGGGGCGAACCGGTCGCCCTGGCTCGGCACCTCGACCGCGTAGTCCGCAAAGCCCTCGGGTGCCTGTGGGAACCTGCCGCCCAGCGGCCTCAGCGCCAGGGCGACCCGCTCGCCGCGGCAGGCGCGCGCGGCCTCCAATGTGTCCGGGCCGCTGACGACGAGATCGGCGCCGGCCGGATCGCCCTGCACATCGGCGATCACGCCGACCGAGGAACAGGCGAGCAACCAGACCGCGGACTGCCAGTGCGCGGGCAGCAGAAGGGCGAGCCGGTCACCGGGTTCCGCGGCGAGGTCGCCCTGCAGAAGGTTGGCGGTCTTGGCCACCCAATTGGCGAAGGTGGCCACCGACAGTTCGACGCGTTCTCCGGTGGCGTCGTCGTAGAAAGTGACCAAGGGGCGGGCCGGGTCCGCGGCGAGCGCGGAACGCAGCAGGTCGGCGGGGGTGCGGTCGGTGGCGTTCATCCGCGCAAGGGTACGCGGCAGCGCCGGGCCGGGTGGGGTCGACGGGCGCCGGGTACACCGGTTCGGCAGACGGCCCGTCAATTGTGCGGAGATACCCCGGTAGCCGGAGTTGTCGGAATGTGCCCAGGATCGTTCGTATGCGTTCCTTCATTGCATCCTCGATCGGTGTCACCTGTGCGGCCTTTCTCGCACTGCCGTTGGCCGTGCCCGCGGGCGCCGTCCCCGACACCCACACCGCCCCCGCCGAGTCCGTCGAGCCCCCCGATGTGCCGGGCTCGACGCAGTCCCTGCCGCTGTCGCCGCTGCCGGCACCGTCCGGCCGGGCCACCGGCGAACCCACCCGGACCGCCGAGGCCACCGAACAGGGGCTGTCCGAGCACGACGTCCGCCCCTTCTCCCTGGTCGGCGTCGTCTGGGACGAGGTGGACACCGAGCTCCACGGCACCGTCCAGGTCCGCACCCGCGCCATCGGCACCACCCGCTGGTCGGACTGGCAGGACCTGGAGACGCACAACGCCGAGCACGCCGCGGACCCCGGGAGCGCCGAGCGTGAGTCGGGGACCGTCCGGGGCTCCACCGCCCCGCTCTGGGTGGGCGACTCGGACGGCGTCGCGGTCCGCGTACGCCCGGAATCCACCGACCCGCAGGACCGGAATGCCCCCGCCGTACCACTGCCCACCGGTCTGCGCCTCGAACTCGTCGACCCCGGCAAGGATCCGCGGCCGCTCCCCGTGGCGGGCGCCGAGGCCGGGGACACCGGCGACGACCGAACCGCACCGCTCGACGGGAGCGTGCTCCCCGCCCTGAGCAAGGCGGAGACCGAGGCACGCAGCGAGGCGGAGGCCGGACTCGCGCCCGGCGCCCAGCCGTACATCGGACCCCGGCCGCGCATCATCACCCGCAAGGGCTGGGGAGCCGACGAGAAGCTCAGGGAGCACGCCTTCGCGTACACCAAGAGCGTCAAGGCCGCGTTCATCCACCACAGCGCCACGGGCAACAACTACAAGTGCACCCAGGCGCCCTCCGTCCTGCGAGGCATTTACCGCTACCACGTCAAGAGCGGCGGCTGGCGCGACATCGGCTACAACTTCGCCGTCGACAAGTGCGGAAACATCTACGAAGGACGTGCCGGAGGCGTGACGAAGGCCGTCCTGGGCGCGCACACGCGCGGCTTCAACAGCAACAGCACGGGCATCGCGGTGCTCGGAACCTTCACCAGTTCGAACCCGCCCGCCGCCGCGGTGAACGCCATCGCGAAGCTCACCGCATGGAAGCTCGGCCTGTTCGGAGCCAACCCGCAGGGCAAGACCACACTCGTCTCGGGCGGCGGGAACAAGTTCAAGAAGGGAAAGAAGGTCAAACTCAACGTCATCTCCGGCCATAGGGACGGCTTCGCAACCGAATGCCCCGGAGCGCGTCTCTACAAGAAGCTCGGCTCGGCCCGGACCAGCTCCGCCCATCTGCAGGGCCGCTGAACGGAACACCGCGGAAGGCTGCTGCGGACCGCTGCGAGCTGCTGACCGGGGACAATCGGACCGGTCTGCATACACTGGCCAGCCGAAACGAGGCCAGGCCACACCAGGAAGCAGAGTCAGCGCTGTGACAGAGGCAAGAGAAGCGATCCTCCTGGTCGGCGGCAAGGGAACCAGGCTGCGCCCGCTCACGGTGCACACCCCCAAGCCCATGGTTCCGGCGGCGGGCGTCCCGTTCCTCACGCACCAGCTGGCGCGCGCCCGGGCCGCAGGGGTCGAGCACGTCGTGCTCGCGACGTCATATCTGGCGGAGGTCTTCGAACCGTACTTCGGGGACGGTTCGTCGCTCGGTCTCCATATCGAGTACGTCACCGAACGCGAACCGCTCGGTACCGGCGGAGCGATACGCAACGTCGCGTCCCGGCTCACCGCGGGCCCCGACGAACCGGTGCTCATCTTCAACGGCGACATCCTCACCGGTCTCGACATCCGGGCGCTGGTCGCCTCGCACACCACATCCGGAGCAGATGTCTCCCTCCACCTCACCCGGGTCGAGGACCCGCGCGCCTTCGGTCTCGTACCGACGGACGGCAGCGGCAGGGTCACCGCTTTCCTGGAGAAGCCCGAGACGCCCGAGGAGATAGTCACCGACCAGATCAACGCGGGGGCGTACATCTTCCGCCGGTCGGTCATCGACACCATCCCGGCCGGCCGCCCGGTCTCCGTCGAGCGCGAGACCTTCCCCGGACTGCTCGCCTCCGGCGCACACCTTCAAGGAATGGTGGACTCCACGTACTGGCTGGACCTCGGCACCCCACAGGCCTTCGTACGCGGCTCCGCCGACCTGGTCCTGGGCCGCGCACCCTCCCCGGCCGTCCCCGGCCGGTGCGGCGACCAGCTGGTCCTGCCGACAGCCTCCGTCGCCGCCGGTGCCAAACTCAGCGGCGGTACGGTCGTCGGAGAGGGCGCCCTGATCGGCGAAGGAGCACGGATCGACGGCTCCGCGGTCCTGACCGGCGCGGTCGTCGAACCGGGAGCCGTGATCACGGACTCGCTGGTCGGAGCCGGTGCCAGGATCGGCAGCCGTACGGTGCTGAACGGCGCGGTCATCGGGGACGGGGCCCGGGTCGGCGCCGACAACGAACTGCGCGACGGCATCCGCATCTGGTGCGGAGCGGTCCTGCCGGACGCCGCGGTGCGCTTCTCGTCCGACGAATGACCGGGCACCTGCCACTGCGCTTACCCTCGACAGGCACCCCCGACGACCGAGGACCTCATCGTGGCAGGACGATTCGCACCCCGCAGTGCCCCCCGCGCGGCCGTCCCCCACCAGGCGGCGGCTCCGGCGACGGACGCGCTGACCCGCGACTGGACCCCGCCCGGCCCGCTCGACCTGCGCCTGGTCCTCGGCCCGCTGCGCCGCGGCCCCGCCGACCCCACCTTCCGGATGACCCGGGACGGCACGGTCTGGCGGGCCGGCCGCACACCCGCGGGCCCCGGAACCCTCCGCGTCACGGCCCGGGACGGCCGGATCGAGGCGGCGGCCTGGGGACCGGGCGCACCCTGGCTGCTGGACCAGCTCCCGACGCTGCTCGGCGCGACGGACGACCCGGACGCCTTCCGGCCGCGCCACCGGCTGCTCGCCCTGACCCGGCACAGCCGCCCCGGCCTGCGCCTGCTGCGCACCGGACTGGTCATGGAGTCCCTGATCCCGTCGATCCTCGAACAGAAGGTCACCACGGACGAGGCCTACCGCGCCTGGCGCTACCTGGTCCGCGAGCACGGCACACCGGCGCCCGGCCCCACGGACCACGCGGCGTTCATCGCCCTCGGCCTGCACGTCATGCCGGACGCCCGCACCTGGTCCCTGATCCCGTCCTGGGAATGGCACCGTGCGGGCGTCGACGCCAAGCGCTCGGCCACGATCCTGCGCGCGGTACGCGTGGCCCGTCGCCTGGAGGAGGCGGCCGCCATGGAGCTCCCGGAGGCCATGGCCCGCCTGGAACTGATCCCCGGCATCGGCCCCTGGACCTCCGCCGAGACCCTCCAACGGTCAAACGGCGCGGCGGATGCGGTCACGGTCGGCGATCTGCACCTCCCCGGCATCGTCGGCCACGCCCTGGCAGGCAACAGAAACGCCGACGACGAAGAAATGCTGGCCCTCCTCACCCCCTACGAGGGCCAACGCCACCGAGCCACCCGCCTCATCCTCCTATCGGGCCACACCCCACCCCGCCGGGCTCCTCGAATGACCCGGGGCGACATCGCCCGCCTGTGACGGCAGAAGCCCCTCAGCCTGTCCGGCATCTCCATCCGGCCCGGCATCTCCATTGGGTCACCTCACCGCACCGCGACAAACTCCTCCGCACCCCGCGCCACCCGAGCCACAGGCAGGGCCGCCGCCCGCCCCACCGCGACCGCCCCCAACGGATCCCACGACCCCGGCAGATCCAGCTCCTCACGCACCACATCGCGGCAGAACATCGTCGACGACACCCACGCCGAGCCGAGCCGCTCGCCCGCCAGCGCCACCAGGAAGTTCTGGATACCCGCACCCGCGGCGACCACGAACATCTCGCGCTCCGCGGTGTCCCGCCGCTCGTCCCCGTACGTGTGGGAGCCGTCCATCACCAGACACGGCACCACCAGATACGGCGCCCGGCGCAGCACATCGCCCCGCCGCACCCGCTTCGCGATCGACTCCTCGTTCCGGCCGTCCCGGCGAAGATCCGCGATCCAGGCGTCCCGCATCGCGTCGAGAAGCCGGGTCCGCGATTCCTCGGACTCCAGCAGGACGAATCGCCACGGCGTCGTGTGATGCGGCGCCGGTGCCGTCACCGCCGCGGCCACGGCCCGCCGCACCGCCCCAGGGTCCACCGGATCGTCGGTGAACTCGCGCACCGTACGCCGCAGGGTCACCGCTTCCCGTACCGCTTCCGACGTACCGAGCCGGAACATGTCGTCGGCCGCGACCCGCACCATCGCCCGGGCACCGCCCGCGGAATCCGTCGGGTCCACGACATGACCGAGCCCCCGCACCACGGCGACCGGCAGCCCCGAAGCCTTGCCCTTGACCAGATCACCGGCCGAGGCCAGCTCATCGGCGGTGGCGACCACGGTCGCGCTCAGCGGATTGCCGTACGCATCCGTACCGCCGCGCAGATCGTCCAGCACCAGGACCCCGGCCGCTCCGATCGCGACATCGGTCAGCCCGTTGCGCCACGGGCGCCCAAAGGTGTCCGTGACGACCACCCCGACCTCGACGCCGAGGGTGTCCCGCAGCCCGTCCCGGATGGCGCGCGCCGAGGCGTCCGGGTCCTCGGGCAGCAACAGCACCGTTCCGGCGGGGGTGTTCGAGGCATCGACCCCGGCCGCGGCCATGACGAGACCCTGCCGGTTCTCGACGATCCGCAGCGTGCCGCGCCGCGCCACCACCCGTACCGTCTCTGCGTCGATCGCCGCCTCCCGGTCGGTGGCCTCGACGATCCGACCCTCCGCCTTGGAGACGATCTTCGAGGTGACCAGCAGGACGTCGCCGTCGGCCAGCCCCGGCTCGGTGGCGGCGATCAGCTTCGCCAGATCGTCCCCGGCCCGCACCTCGGGCATCCCGGGCAGCGCCCAGACCCGGTAGGACGGCGCCGGGGAAGAAGCGGAGGACTCAGCGCTCACGCCCGCACCTCCTCGGCCAGCACCAACGCCTGCCGGGCCATCTCCGCCGTCGCGTCGACATCGGTCATCATCAGCGGCACGGAACGGCAGCGGATGCCCGCGGCCTCCACCGCGTCGACCGCCCCGGCGTCCACCGTGTCGACGAGCCACCCGTCGAGCAGCCCGGAACCGTAGTGCGTGGCCACGGCCGAAGCCGTCGACTCGACGCCCACCGCGGCGAGTACCTTGTCCGCCATACCGCGCACCGGCGCGTCCCCGACGATGGGGGAGAGGCCGACGACCGGCACCCCGGCCTCGGCGATCGCCTCCCGGATGCCGGGCACGGCAAGAATCGTCCCCACCGACACGACGGGGTTGGACGGCGGGAAGAGGATGACATCGGCCTCGGCGATGGCCTCCAGCACGCCCGGCGCCGGCTTGGCCTGCTCGGCGCCGACCGGCACGATCGCCTGCGCCTCGACCGAGGCGCGCAGCTTCACCCAGTACTCCTGGAAGTGGATCGCCCTGCGCTCGCCGTCCATGTCGACCGCCACATGCGTCTCGACCCGGTCGTCGGACATCGGCAGCAGCCGGACCCCCGGCTTCCAGCGCGCACAGAGCGCCTCGGTGACGGCGCTCAGCGGATAGCCCGCGCCCAGCATCTGGGTACGGACGATATGCGTCGCGAAGTCGCGGTCGCCGAGCCCGAACCATTCGGGCCCCACGCCGTAGGCCGCGAGCTCCTCCTTGACCTGGAAGCTCTCGTCCGTACGCCCCCAGCCCTGCTCCTCGTTGATGCCACCGCCGAGGGTGTACATCACGGTGTCGAGGTCGGGGCAGACCTTCAGCCCGAACAGATGGATGTCGTCACCGGTGTTGCCGATCACCGTGATGTCCGCGTCGGGCGCGGCCTGCTTGAGGCCACGCAGAAAACGAGCACCACCGATACCGCCGGCCAGAACCACAATGCGCATGTACAGCAGTTTGTCAGGCGGGTGCGACATCCATGGCCGCCGGGGCGCATTGCGCCGCGTGCATCGGCATCTCGGTCAGACCCGGGTAGTAGATGTGCAGACTGACGGCCGGTTCGAGAGAGTCGTTGACCACTTCGTGCACATAGCCGGGCGCGAAGATGCGCTGCGCGCCCGGGTCCAGCGCCCGCGTCCCGCGCTCGGTCTGCTCGGTCAACCGACCGTCCAGGACGGTCAGTACGCCGGAGGACGGACCGTGGTCGTGGCGCCCGCTGCCCTGGCCGGGCACCCAGCTGAGCAGCCAGACCTCGTAGCCGGGGCCGGTGCGCAGCCGGCGGTACCAGCGGGTGGTGGTGTCGTACCGGACGAGCGGTGCCCACTGCGCGCGGTCGGCGGCGATGCTGCGGGCGAGTCCGACGAACTCGGCCACGGTGGAGGGGTGCTCGCGGGCCGGCTGGAGGAGGTGCTGGACCTCAAGGATGTCGCCGGCGATCTGAAGGTCGCTGTCGCTGTTCATGGAAGCGGTGGTTCCTCGGCATGGGGGTGCATGTGCGGGGGTGTCTCGGAGACCGGAGAGCCGCGAATGCGCAGAGAAGAAGCTCTACGGAGAAGCTCTGCAAAGGAGGTGCTGGATCAGAGCCGGTGCCCTACGGCATCAACAGCTGT
This sequence comes from Streptomyces sp. NPDC058239, assembly GCF_042882185.1. Classification (NCBI taxonomy): domain Bacteria; kingdom Bacillati; phylum Actinomycetota; class Actinomycetes; order Kitasatosporales; family Streptomycetaceae; genus Streptomyces; species Streptomyces sp. NPDC058239. The sequence goes on along the minus strand of NZ_JBHVWS010000006.1, from coordinate 19,888 downwards.
GACAGCTGGAACAGCAACAGCGCGCCTGGACAGCGGTGCGGAACCCACGGACGTGGGTGGCGTACATCGCTGCGGTCGCTGGCATGCAGTCAAGGAGACCGGCTCGTTCCTCTGCTGTCAACCCAATGACCGATTTGGGGGTAATGTTTCACCTCATCCGGTTACTGCGGGCAGGGAAAGGTTTGTGCGGCCTTCGCGGCGGAGATGTGGCGCATCAACCGCGTCCGCAAACGCCGTTGGGGTCTCGTGACCCGACTGTGATCTTGATCGCTTCGGTGATCGAATCGAAACATGAGGGTGACCCCGGTCGTCTCACTCAGTGAGAGAAGGGGGCGTGGCGAGTCCCGTGGCATATGTCAGGTTTTTGGTGATTTGCACACTTTCTGCATACCCTTGGTTCCGCAGAGTGAATACCGGGGCCAATAGCAGATCTTCGCTTGACTGGCCTGGAGCTACACACTTGTAATTTCACTCGTGTCGTTCGGCCGCAATCAGTAACGGCTGCATCACGGGGACGCAAGAGACAGACGAGGGGCGCACATGACCGAGCTGTTCCAGCAACTGCTGGTCGAGGACGCGGACGAGGAACTCGGCTGGCAGGAGCGCGCACTGTGCGCCCAGACCGATCCCGAGTCCTTCTTCCCCGAGAAGGGCGGATCCACCCGCGAGGCCAAGAAGGTCTGTCTCGCCTGTGAAGTCCGGTCCGAATGCCTTGAGTACGCGCTTTCCAATGATGAACGGTTCGGAATCTGGGGCGGACTTTCGGAACGTGAACGGCGCCGCCTGAAGAAGGCCGCCGTCTGACCGCGGACCACCGGAACAACAGAACACCGCGTACCAAGCGCGTACCGGCCGCCCACCGGACCGCGACCGATCATGGCCCGCCGCCTGCACTCCCCCCGCAGGCGACGGGCCATTGCTGTGCCCGCCGCCGCTCCACCACCGCCCTCGTTCAACCGCTCGGCGGCACCGCGGTTATCCGTACCGTTAGTGTGGGGCCCCGTCCGAGACGCGCCAACGCCCCGACGGAGCGCGCGTGTACACCGATGCAGCCCCCGGGGGGACACCCCCCGGACCCGGCCGGAGGGCCCGTACCTCGATGTCCGTGCACAGCCAATCGACGGCGCCGTACGCGGCTGCCGCCGCCCCAGAGTTCCCCCGGCATGTCGTCACCGCCGTGCTCGTCTCCCACGACGGCGCGCGCTGGCTGCCCGACGTGCTCGCCGGGCTGCTCGGGCAGGAACGCCCCGTACAGAACGTCGTCGCCGCCGACACCGGCAGCGCCGACGACTCCGCGCGGCTGGTCACCGAGGCGCTCGGCGCCGAACGCGTCCTGCACCTCGCGCGCCGTACGAGCTTCGGCACCGCCGTCGACGAGGCGACCCGCACGGCCGGCGTCCTCACCCCGGAGGACCTGCCGTACCTGAAGCGCCCCAGCAGCTGGGACCCCGTCAGCAGGTCCTGGCGCGACGATGCGTACGACCTGCCCGAACTGCCGCACGGCGAACCGGTGCAGTGGCTCTGGCTGCTCCACGACGACTGCGCACCCGAACCCGACGCGCTCGCCGAGCTGCTGCGCGTCGTCGACGCCGACCCGCACGCCGCGATCGTCGGCCCCAAGCTCCGCGGCTGGTACGACCGCAAGCAGCTGCTCGAAGTCGGCGTCTCCATCGCCAACAGCGGTCGCCGCTGGACCGGACTCGACCGGCGCGAGCAGGACCAGGGCCAGCACGACCAGGTCCGTACCGTGCTCTCCGTCTCCACCGCGGGCATGCTGATCCGCCGTGACATCTGGGAGGAGCTCGGCGGGTTCGACCGCAGGCTCCCGCTGATGCGTGACGACGTCGACCTGTGCTGGCGCGCGCACACCGCCGGACACCGGGTGCTCGTCGCCCCCGACGCCATCCTCAGGCACGCCGAGGCCTCCGCCCGCGAGCGCCGCCCCATCGACTGCGCAGGACGCTCGGTCGCCTCCCCGCACCGTGTCGACAAGGCGGGCGCCGTCTACACGATGCTGGTCAACGCACGCGCCAAGGCCCTGCCCTGGGTGATGCTCCGGCTCCTCCTCGGCACCCTGCTGCGTACCCTCGCCTACCTCGTCGGCAAGGTGCCCGGCCAGGCCCTCGACGAGGTCGCCGGGCTCTTCGGCACCCTGCTGCGCCCCGGGCGGATCCTCTCGGCCAGGCGCAGCCGCGGCAAGGGCGCCGTCGATCAGGCCGAACTGCGTGGCCTCTTCCCGCCGCCCGGCGCCACCGTCCGTGCCACCGTCGAGCAGGTCGCAGGGAACTTCGGCGGCGGTTCCGATGCCGACTCGGGCGGCTCACGGCACGGCGCCGTGGAGTCCGGTCCCGGTGGCGACGACGCCGACTTCCTGGAGATCGAGCAGTTCGCGCGGCTGAAGCGGATCGGGCGCAAACCGGGCCCGGTGCTCTTCGCCCTTCTGCTGTTCGTCTCGCTCGTCGCCTGCCGCGGCCTGCTCGGTGGCGGAGCGCTGGCGGGCGGCGCACTGCTGCCCGCGCCCGCCGACGTCTGGGACCTGTGGGGCAGGTACGCGGACGGCTGGCACGCGGTCGGTACCGGCGGCACGCAGACCGCACCGCCCTACCTCGCCATCATCTCGGCCCTGTCCGCGCTGTTCCTCGGCTCGACAGGCTTCGCGCTCACGCTGCTGCTGGTCTGCTCGGTCCCGCTCGCCGGGCTCACCGCGTACTTCGTCTCCCGGCCGCTGCTCGAATCAAGGCTGCTTCGGGCCTGGGCGAGCATCGCGTACGCCTTCCTGCCCGCCGCGACCGGCGCACTGGCGACGGGCCGCCTCGGCACCGCCGTACTGGCCGTCCTGCTCCCGCTGATCGCCCGCGCCGCCGTCTCCGCGCACGGCATGCGCGCCGCCGGCGACGCCCGCGGCAGCTGGCGCGCCACCTGGGCGTACACCCTGCTCCTCACCTTCGCGATGGCCTTCACGCCCATCGTCTGGCCGCTCGCCGTGGTCCTCGGCATCGGGGTGCTCGCACTGCGCCGCGACGACATCGCCGCGTACGGGCTCCGCTTCCTCGCCGCGATCGGCACCCCGCTGCTGGTTCTCGCGCCCTGGTCGCTCTCGCTCCTCACCAGCCCGTCCGGCTTCCTGAACGAGGCGGGCCTGGAGATCGGTACGGGCACGGCCTCCGCACTCGACCTGCTCGGCATCAGCCCCGGCGGGCCCAAGGCCGCGGGCGGTGTGCTGCTGCTCGGTATCGTGCTCGCCGCGCTGGCGGCGCTGCTGCGCGGGGAGCGGCAGTTCGCGGTACGCACCGCGTGGGCGGTCGCGCTCGTGGCACTGGTCTTCGCCGCTCTCGCCAACGGCTCGGGCTGGGCGGGCCCCGCCACCCTCGTCTACGGCATCGCACTGATCGTCGCCGCGCTGGTCGGCGCGGACGGCGCCCGGGTACGCGTCGCCGAGCTCAGCTTCGGCTGGCGCCAGCCCGTCGCCGCACTGATCGCTCTCGCCGCGGGCCTCGCCCCGGTGCTGGCCGCCGCCGGCTGGATGATCGGCGGTGCCGCGGGCCCGCTGGAGCGCCGCGACCCGGTGCAGGTGCCCGCGTTCGTCGCGGAGGAGAGCACCACCCGCGACCAGCCGCGCACCCTGGTCCTCGGCGGTACATCGCCCGCCGCCGTCTCGTACACCCTGGTACGCGGCTCCGGCGCACGGCTCGGGGACGCGGAACTGGCCGAGGCGGGCGGCAGCAACAGCCATCTCGACAAGGTCGTCGCCAATCTCGTCGCGGGCTCCGGCGCCGACCAGGGCAGCCAGCTCAGCGGATTCGCGATCCGTTACGTACTGGTACGGGACGGCGCTCCGAAGGAGATGAGCCGGGTCCTCGACGCGACCCCGGGCCTCAGCCGGCTGAGCCAGCTGGACGGCAGCGCGCTGTGGCGGGTCGACCGGCAGGTCGCCCGCGTCATGATCATCCCGTCCGGCGCCGACGACGAACCGCTGCCCGTGGGCTCTCTCCCCGTCGAGGCGCACACAAAGATTCCGGCAGGCGGCTCCGGCCGGCTGCTGCGGATCGCCGATGCCGCCGACCCCGGCTGGGAGGCCACGCTCAACGGGCGCGCCCTGACCCGGAAGACCGTCGACGGCTGGGCCCAGGGCTTCGAGCTTCCCGCCGAGGGCGGCACCCTGGACCTCACGTACAACACCCCGCTCACCCACACCGCCTGGATCTGGACCCAGGCCGCGCTGGCCGTGGTCCTGGTGGTCCTCGCCCTGCCCGGCCGCCGCCGGGAGATCGACGACGACCTGCCCGAGGAGGCCATCGCAGTCCCCGCGGAGCCGGTCGCGGGCGAGGGACGCCGGGCACGCAGGCTGCGCGCCGCCGCCCAGGCGGAGGCGGAGGCCGGGTCGGAGCCGGGCGGGAGCGCCGAGGAGGCGGCGGGGGAGTACGTCCCCGCACAGCAGACGGCCGAACCGCATCCGCAGCAGACCGGTGACCAGGAAGTGTTCGCCCCGCAGGCCGACAGCGGTCAGTACCCGGCGATGCCGCAGCAGCAGTACGGCGAATGGGACGCGCAGCAGTACCAGGGGGCCGACTACCAGCAGTACCAGGGTGAGCAGTACCAGGACGGCCAGTACGGCACGCAGCAGGAGCACCAGGCGACCGCCGACCCGTACCAGCAGAACGCCTACGACCCGTACGGCTACGCGCAGCAGCAACAGCAGTACGACCCGCAGGCCCAGTACGCCCCCCAACCCCCGCAGTACGACCCGCAGGCTCCGTACGACCCCCAGGCCCACTACGGCCAACAGGGCCAGTACGACCCGCAGAATCCCGACGAGAACCCCGCCCCGGGACAGAACCCGTGGCCGACCGGTAACGCATCGCGAGGCGAGTCCGAGTGAAGTCCACCAGCCTGTCCCTCATCGCGGGCGCCGTCGCCCTCGCCGCCGTCACCGGCTTCGCCGTGCTCACCGCGCCCGGCGACGGGGGCACGACGGAGGCGAAGGCCGCCACCCGGCTGCCGGTGGAACGGTCCAGCCTGCTCTGCCCGGCGCCCGGTCTCTCGGACCTCGCGGAGACGACCTACACGTCGTTCACCCCGGCGGGCGGCAGCGGCGGCGAGGCCGGTACGGCCGAACTGAAGCAGTCCACGTCCACGACGGCCGACGACGCCACGGACAAGGACGGGAACAAGGACAAGAAGGACAAGGCGAAGGCGGATTCCGGAAAGCCGGTCGTCTCCCTCAAGGAGCCAGGCAAGCCGGCCACCGCCGACGAGTCCGGCGCCGACGCCCCCGCGCTGGTCGGCACCGCCACCGGCCGCCTGGCCCCCGGCTGGACCACCCAGCAGACCACCACGGTCGAGGCGGGCGGCGCCCGCGGTCTGCTCGGTGTCAGCTGCACCGGGCCCGACACGGACTTCTGGTTCCCGGCCGCGAGCACCGCGAAGTCCCGCGAGGACTACGTCCACCTCACCAACCCGGACGACACCGCGGCCGTCGCCGACATCGAGCTGTACGGTCCCGACGGCACCCTCAAGTCCGATGTGGGCGAGGGCATCACGGTGCCCGCCCGGTCCAGCGTCCCGGTCCTGATCTCCACGCTGACCAGCGAGGTGGCCGAGGACGTGACCATCCACGTCACCACCCGCACCGGACGCGTCGGCGCGGTCGTCAGGACCGCGGACGAAGGGGCCGGCAGCGACTGGCTGACGGCCTCGGCCGACCCGACGGGCACCCTGGTGCTCCCCGGCATCCCGGCGGACGCCACCTCGGTCCGCCTGGTGGCCTTCGCACCCGGCGACGACGACGCCGATCTGAACGTGAAACTGCTCGGCAAGAACGGCGCGATCTCCCCGGCCGGACACGAGGACCTGCACGTCAAGTCGAGGATGACCGCGGGCGTCGACCTGAAGGACATCACCAGGGGCGAAGCCGGCTCCCTGTTGCTCACCCCGGCCCAGGACGGAAAGGGCACCCCGGTGGTGGCCGCGCTGCGTGTGGTCCGCGGCAAGGGCGACGCGCAGGAGGTCGGTTACATCCCGGCGACCGGCCCGGTGGGCGCACAGGCGACCGCGGCCGACAACCGGGCCAAGGGCTCCACCCTCTCGCTCACCGCGCCTGGCGCCACCGCCACCGTGAAGGTCACCGCCTCCGCCGGCAGCGGGGGCGGCGAACAGACCGTCAAGACGTACACGGTCAAGGGCGGTACGACGCTCGCGGTCACCCCGCCCGTACCGTCCGGGCTCAAGGGCAGCTACGCGCTGACGGTGGAGACACAGTCGGGCGGCCCGGTCCACGCCGCACGCACGCTCGCCCTGCCGCAGGACGGCATCCAGATGTTCACCGTGCAGACCCTGTCGGACGACGGCGGAACGGTCGAGGTGCCCGCGGCCGAGCAGGACCTGTCGGTCCTGGACGACTGAGCGGGCGGACGGTACGGGTGGGACCGGGCGCCGGGCCCGCTCGTACCGCCGCTCCTACTCCTGCCCGTACCGCGGATCGACCGACTCCGGCGAAAGACCGAGCAGGTCCGCGACCTGCTCCACCACGACCTCGTGCACCAGCAGGGCGCGCTCGTCGCGGTTCTTGGTGCGGATCTCGACGGGCCGCCGGTAGACGATGACCTGAGCGGGCCGGTCCTTCTCCGCCGAGACCGCACGCCCCAGCGGCACGGTCTCCTCCTGAGTCCCCGGCACATCGAGCACCATGAAGTCGACATCGGCCAGCTGCGGCCAGCGCCGCTCCAGCCGTTCCACCGAATCCTGCACGAGATCACGGAAGTTCTCCGCCCTGCTGGCCGAGAGCGGCACCTGGGGCGGGGCGACGGGCCCGCGCATGCCGCGGCCATGGCGGTCACGACGGCGTGGGCGCGGCTCGGACGGGTGGGGAGGTACGGGACTGTCCATCACTGACGCAGGGTAACTCTCTGCGGCGCAGGCGGATCGCTGCTCCCTGACAGGGCGTCGGCATGTCCAATCCTGAACAATCCGGCCAGACGGAAGCCCGTTTCAGGCCCAGCTCCTGACCATTGATCTCCTGCTGAATGACAGCTTTTGTGCCGAGTGGTGACCGGAATCGTTGCCGATACGGTCTGCGCCTCCGGGTTCCTCCGCAGGTCAGAAGGACTGTCCGGAAGGCGGTTGTGCCGGAGGTCACAGGGCGACACGGTGGGGTGACCTGAGGGAGAGTCGTCGCAGCCCGCTCAAGAGTGCGGTACCGTCCAACATCGTGAGCCCTGTACGTCGCTGTTCGCGCACCGCGTGCGGCCGCCCTGCCGTCGCGACACTGACGTACGTCTATGCCGACTCGACTGCGGTCCTCGGCCCGCTCGCCACCTATGCCGAGCCCCACTGCTACGACCTCTGTGCCGAGCACAGTGAGCGGCTGACCGCACCACGTGGCTGGGAGGTCGTCAGGCTCTCCGACCCCTCCGCTCCCACGCGCCCCAGCGGCGACGACCTCGAAGCGCTTGCCAACGCCGTACGGGAAGCGGCGCGGCCGCACGACCGCGGAGCCGACGGCAGGGGCGGCGGACCGCGGACCGCGGACCCGATGGAGGTCGGTCGACGCGGCCATCTGCGGGTGCTGCGCTCACCGGACTCCTGAGCACGCCGTGCCGTTCGGCACGTCCCGCCCGTGATTTCGCGTTCAAGTTTTCGCGTACGGGCCATTGACCGAAACTTGTCGTGGACACGACCATTCCCTCACCCGTGAGAAATAACTTTCCGCATCACGGAATCCGGGGAGGTCTGTGTGTTTGTCCAGCAACTCGAACCCGTAGCCGATTCGCTCGCCCTGTCCGCTCTGGTCGCGGCGCTTCCCCTGGTCACCGTGCTGGTGCTGCTCGGGGCGGTCCGGATGCGGGCACACCGCGCCGGACTCATCGGCCTCGCGGCCGCGGTCGCCGTCGGCTCGCTCGCGTACGGCATGCCCCTCGGCCAGACCCTTTCCGCAGGCGCTCAGGGCGTGCTCTTCGGGCTCTTCCCCATCATGTGGATCGTCGTCAACGCCCTCTGGGTGTACCGGATGACCGTACGCACCCAGCACTTCGACATCCTCCGCCGCTCCTTCGGCAGGCTCTCGGACGACCCTCGCATCCAGGCACTGGTCATCGCCTTCTGCTTCGGCGCGCTCCTCGAAGCCCTCGCCGGATTCGGTGCGCCCGTCGCGATCTCCTCCGTGATGCTGGTGGCGCTCGGCTTCGACCCGGTGAAGGCGGCCGTCGTCTCGCTCGTGGCCAACACCGCACCGGTCGCGTTCGGCGCCATGGGCACCCCCGTGGTGACGCTCGCCCAGATCACCGGGCTGCCGCTGGACGACGTGGCCTCCGTCGTGGGTCGCCAGACCCCGCTGCTGGCCCTCCTGGTACCCCTGATCCTGGTCTTCCTGGTGGACGGAAGGCGCGGGCTGCGCGAGACCTGGCTGCCCGCACTCGTCTGCGGAGCCGCCTTCGCCGCGGCCCAGTTCGCCGCGTCCAATTACGTCTCCGCCCAACTCGCGGACATCGCCGCCGCGCTCGTGGGTGCGGCAGCGCTGATGGCCGTCCCCGGGGCACGCAGGCCGGCCGAGGAGCCGGTGCGTACGGCAGTCCTTACAGGCGTACGGAGCGAGGACCTCGATCACGAGGACCCGCACCGCGAAGTGCTGCGCGCCTACGCCCCGTACGCCCTCATCGTCGCCGTCTTCTCCGTCGCCCAGATCCCGCCGGTCAAGGAGCTGCTGGCCGGGGCGACCCGGGTCTTCGACTGGCCCTTCCTCGATGTCGCGAACCCGGCGGGAAAGCCGGTCGGCGCCAACCTCTTCACGCTCCCGGTCATCGCCACCGGCGGCACCCTCGTCCTGCTGGCCGGCCTGGTCACCACCGTCGTGCTCCGTGTACGGCCCCGGGACGCGGCGAGCGAGTGGGCGGGCACGGTGCATGAACTGCGGTACGCGATCCTTACCGTGACATCCGTACTGGCACTCGCGTACGTCATGAACCTCTCCGGGCAGGCCGCCACGATCGGCCAGTTCGTGGCCGCGGCAGGTGCCGGACTGGCCTTCCTCTCGCCGGTGCTCGGTTGGTTCGGCGTCGCGGTCTCCGGCTCCGACACCTCCGCGAACGCCCTCTTCGGCGCACTCCAGGTCTCGGCGGCACACGAATCGGGCCTCTCGCCGGAGCTGCTGGCCGCGGCGAACAGCTCCGGCGGGGTGCTCGGCAAGATGATCTCCCCGCAGAACCTGACGATCGCGTGCGCGGCGGTCGGCCTGGCCGGACGCGAGGGGGACCTGCTGCGCAAGGTGCTGCCGTGGAGCCTGGGACTGCTGCTTGTGATGTGCGTGATCGTGCTGGCACAGAGCACGACGGCGCTGGGCTGGATGCTGCCTTGAGCGGCACGGCACTCAACCCCGCCCGGCAATGAGGACAAAGCGGCAACCGGCCGCCCCCGGTCGCCGTACGCACAGCCGGGCAGCCGCACAGCCGCACAGCCGCAAGACCCCACGGCCCGCCCGAACGGCCGCCGGGTAGTTTGGGCGGTCCGCAGAAATCTCAGGAGGACCGGCCCGTGGCTGCTGATCTGTCGCAGATCGTCAAGGCGTACGACGTGCGCGGAGTGGTGCCCGACCAGTGGGACGAATCGCTGGCCGAGCAGTTCGGGGCGGCGTTCGTCGAGGTGACGAGTGCGGACGCGATCGTGATCGGCCACGACATGCGGCCCTCGTCGCCCGGTCTCTCGGGAGCCTTCGCACGCGGCGCCGCGGCGCGCGGCGCGGACGTCACACTGATCGGCCTCTGCTCGACCGACCAGCTGTACTTCGCCTCCGGCAGCCTCGGCCTCCCCGGCGCGATGTTCACCGCCTCGCACAACCCGGCGCAGTACAACGGCATCAAGCTCTGCCGGGCGGGCGCCGCGCCCGTGGGCCAGGACACCGGGCTCTCCGAGATCCGCGCCCTGGTCGAGAAATGGTCGGAGACCGGCACACCGCAACCGTCCGCCACCCCCGGCACCGTCACCGAGCGCGAGACGCTCCCCGACTACGCCGCGCACCTGCTGTCCCTGGTCGACCTCGCATCGATCCGCCCGCTGAAGGTCGTCGTCGACGCGGGCAACGGCATGGGCGGCCACACCGTCCCCACCGTCTTCGCGGAGCTCCCCGTCGACCTCGTGCCGATGTACTTCGAGCTCGACGGCACGTTCCCCAACCACGAGGCCAACCCCCTCGACCCGAAGAACCTCGTCGACCTCCAGGCCCGCGTCGTGGCCGAGGGCGCCGACCTGGGCCTCGCCTTCGACGGCGACGCCGACCGCTGCTTCGTCGTCGACGAGCGGGGCGCGGGCGTCTCCCCGTCCGCGATCACCGCCCTGGTCGCGGCCCGCGAGCTCGCCCGTAACGGCGGCAAGGGCACCGTCATCCACAACCTGATCACGTCCCTCTCGGTCCCCGAGGTCGTCCGCGAGAACGGCGGGACCCCGGTCCGTACCCGCGTGGGCCATTCCTTCATCAAGGCGGAGATGGCCGAGCACGGCGCGATCTTCGGCGGGGAACACTCCGCGCACTACTACTTCCGTGACTTCTGGAACGCCGATACGGGCATGCTCGCCGCGCTCCACGTCCTGGCCGCGCTGGGCGGCCAGCCGGGCACACTGTCGGAACTGGTCGCCCAGTACGACCGCTACAGCGGATCCGGTGAGATCAACTCCACGGTCGCCGACCAGCCGGGCCGCACGGCAGCGGTACGTGAATCCTTCGCGCCCCGCGACGGTGTCACGACCGACGACCTGGACGGCCTGACGGTCACGGGACCGGGCTGGTGGTTCAACCTCCGAGCCTCCAACACGGAACCCCTGCTGCGCCTGAACGTCGAGGCCCGAGACGAGCGGACGATGACAGCGGTACGGGACGAGGTGCTGGCACTGGTCCGGGAACGGGCTTCGTAGGGCGATTCCGGCGGTTCCGCCGCCCTGTCCGGCGATTCCGGCCCGCCGACAATGTCGGCCCCGCCGGCGTTCGAGGAGCGGGGTCCGGCCCGGGCCGCGCCCCCCGTACCCCGGCGGTAGGCTGACGTCGCCCGATCCGCGTGAACCCGAACCGCTTGTTCGAATGCTTGAAGGGACTCACCCCATGCCGCTCGAAGCCGGCCTTCTGGAGATCCTCGCCTGCCCGGCCTGTCATTCTCCGCTCGACGACCGGTCGGCAGCCGACAGCCCCGAGCTGGTCTGCACCGGCACGGATTGCGGCCTGGCCTACCCGGTACGGGACGGCATCCCGGTTCTCCTCGTCGACGAGGCCCGCCGCCCCGCGTAACGGCATCCGCGCCCCGCGCCCCGCACGGTGATGTGATCGGAGGACCGTCCCCATGCTCGACGAGTCGCTGCTCGACGCCCCGGAAGCCCTGGCCCGAGCCGACCGCCGCGGCCTGCTCCGCGGCGCCGCCGAGGCCGGGGCCCGGGTCCGTACCGCCGCCCGGCACGCGGCGGAGGCCGGGATCGCCGCACTGAACCCGGAAGGCCGTCCCCGCGCCGTACTCGTCGCGGGCTCCGGCACCGCCGCGTCCGGCGTCGCCGACCTGATCACGGCCCTGGCAGGCGCCTCCGCGCCCGTCACCCGCATCCACCCCACCGGGGTCGCCCCCGCCGCGGGCGCGATGCGCTGGACGCTGCCCGGCTGGGCCGGCTCCGTGGACCTGCTGCTCATCGTCACGGCCGACGGTTCCGAGCCGGGCCTCTCCCTTCTCGCGGAACAGGCGTACCGCCGCGGCTGCAGCGTCGTGGCCGTCGCCCCCCGCCAGTCACCGCTGCGCGAGGCGATCGACGGGGCGCACGGACTCGTCGTACCGATGGCCTCCGCCCCGCACGGCGAGTACGACGCCGAGACGTCGGCCGCGGGCCCCGGCACGCTCTGGGCCCTGTTCACCCCGCTGCTCGCGCTGCTCGACCGGGTCGGCCTGGTCACCGCGCCGGCCGAGGCGCTGCAGAGCGTCGCCGACCGCCTCGACCGCACCGCGGAACGCTGCGGTCCCGCCATCGCCACGTACAGCAACCCGGCCAAGACCCTCGCTGCCGAACTCGCCGACAGCCTGCCCCTCATCTGGACGGAGGGCGAAGCCGCGGCCCCGGTCGGCCGCAGATTCGCCGCCGTCCTGGCCGAGCTGTCAGGCCGCCCGGCCCTCGCCGCCGAACTCCCCGAGGCGCTTCCCGCTCACGGCGCACTGCTGGCGGGCACATTCGCCGCCGGGGCCGACCCCGACGACTTCTTCCGCGACCGGGTCGACGAGCCGGAGCCCCTGCACGCCCGCGTCGTACTGCTCCGCGACCGCCCCACCGGCGGCCTGAGCGCCGGGCCCGCCGCCCGCGAACTGGCCCTCGGCCATGACACGGCGATCAGCGAACTCGAACCGGACGAGGGCACCGAGCTCGAAGCCCTCGCCGAACTCCTCGCGGTCACCGACTTCGCCGCCGTCTACCTGGCACTCGCCTCGGCAGCCCGCGCCTGACCGCCCCGCACCACGCACACCCCCCGATCCACGCATCTCACAAGGACGAACTCATGGACCGGCTCTCCAACACCGTGCGCCCTTACGCCTGGGGCTCCACCACCGCCATCCCCGAGCTGCTCGGCATCGCCCCCACCGGCGAACCCCAGGCCGAGATGTGGATGGGCGCCCACCCCGGAGCCCCCTCCCGCCTCACCCGCGCAACCGGCACCGGAGAGGCCGGCCCCGAGCAGCCTCTCACCGACGTCATCGCAGCCGACCCGGAGCGCGAACTGGGCCGGGCCACCGTCGAAAAGTTCGGCCCCCGCCTGCCCTTTCTCCTCAAACTGCTCGCCGCAGGCGCGCCACTCTCCCTCCAGGTCCACCCCGACCTCGCACAGGCCGAGCAGGGTTACGAGGACGAGGAGCGCCGATCCGTCCCGATCGACGCACCCCACCGCACGTACAAGGACGCCAACCACAAGCCCGAGCTGATCTGCGCGCTCACCCCCTTCGCCGGCCTGTGCGGCTTCCGCAGGCCCACCGAGGCCGCCGAGGCGATGGCGGCACTCGGCGTCGACACCCTCAAGCCGTACGTCGACCTTCTCGGCGCCCACCCCGAAGAGGCGGCCCTGCGCGAGGTTCTCACCGCGATCCTCGGCGCCGACCCGACGGAGATGGCCGAAACGGTGAACCTGGCGGCCGCTGCCGCCGAACGCCTCGGCGGCGCCCACGCCCCGTACGCCCGGATCGCCCACCACTTTCCGGGCGACCCCGGTGTCATCGCGGCGATGCTGCTGAACTACGTAGAACTCCAGCCCGGCGAAGCCCTGTTCCTCGGTGCGGGTGTTCCGCACGCCTACCTCGACGGCCTCGGCGTCGAAATCATGGCCAACTCGGACAATGTGCTGCGCTGCGGACTCACGCCCAAGCACATCGACGTGCCGGAACTCCTGCGCATCGTCCGCTTCGAGGCGACCGACCCCGGCGTCCTGCGCCCCGAGGCGTCCCCGTCCGGCGAGGAGCTGTACGAGACGCCCGTGGACGAATTCCGGCTCTCGCGCTTCGATCTGTCGCCCGGCGCCGACCCCGTCGATCTGACCAGGGACACCCCGCAGATCCTGCTCTGCACCGCGGGCGCCCCGAAGGCGGGCACGCTCGATCTCATCCCCGGGGCCTCGGTCTTCGTCCCCTCCGGCGAGAAGGTCGAAGTGTCCGGTACGGGAACTCTGTTCCGCGCCACAGTGGTGGCCTGACGTACCGTCCCCATCAACGGCTGCAACAATGTCCGGCCGTACCGCGGCGCCAGGGCCGCAGCACCGAAGAAGGGACACCAGGCACCCATGAGTGCGTCAGGCGGAACCAAGGCGATCGTGGCGGCACTCGGCGCCAACCTAGCGATCGCAGTGGCCAAATTCGTGGCGTTCCTGTTCAGTGGCTCGTCGTCGATGCTCGCGGAGAGCGTCCACTCGCTCGCAGACTCGGGCAACCAGGGCCTGCTGCTGCTCGGCGGCAAGAAGGCCCAGCGCGAGGCCACCCCCCAGCACCCCTTCGGCTACGGCCGCGAGCGCTACATCTACGCCTTCCTCGTTTCCATCGTGCTGTTCTCGGTCGGTGGCATGTTCGCGGTGTACGAGGGCTACGAGAAGATCAAGCACCCGCACGAGATCGAGGCCTGGTACTGGCCGGTCGGTGTGCTGGTCTTCGCGATCATCGCCGAGAGCTTCTCCTTCCGTACGGCCATCAAGGAGTCCAACGAGACCCGCGGATCGCTCTCCTGGAAGGAGTTCATCCGCCGCGCGAAGGCCCCCGAGCTCCCCGTCGTCCTCCTGGAGGACTTCGGCGCTCTGATCGGTCTGATCCTCGCCCTCGCAGGTGTCGGCCTGGCCCTCGGGACCGGCAATGGCGTCTGGGACGGAATCGGCACCCTCTGCATCGGTGTCCTGCTGATCGTCATCGCGATCGTGCTCGCCGCCGAGACGAAGTCCCTGCTGCTCGGCGAGGCCGCCGGTACCGACCAGGTCGAGAAGATCAAGGCCGCGGTCGTCGACGGCGACACGGTCACCGCCGTCATCCACATGCGTACGCTCCACCTCGGCCCGGAAGAGCTGCTGGTCGCCGCCAAGATCGCGGTGCAGCACGACGACACGGCCACCGAAGTGGCCAACGCCATCAACGCCGCCGAGACCCGCATCCGCGCAGCCGTCCCGATCGCCCGGGTCATCTATCTGGAACCGGACATCTACAGCGAGGCCGCCGCCGCAGCCGGCACCAACCCCGGAAAGACCCCGGGTGGAGCGCCCGACAACGCTCCCCGAACAACCTCCGACGGAACCCCGGACACCTCGACGGATTCCGGCCACTGACCCACCCACGTACACCTCCCAACCGCCCCCGACAGGCCCTCCAGCCCGCTCCCGGCATTGCCCTCCCAGCCACTACCCGTCCAGGGCGGGCTGGGAGCGACTGGGCCGATCGGTGTAGATTCGACGGCAGTGTCAGACGTCGCTGCTGATGGCGGTCGATCGGTCCTCATATGCGGACCGGCCGAGGGAGAGAGGGCCTCCGACGGACTGTGCTGCGAGCGCCCGGGCATTCCTGTGCCCGCCGCCGCAGAGCCAGCCGTGCCCACCTCGACACCCATCACGAGGAGCAGCCCGTTATGACGACGGTCGCCAATCGACAGGACTTCAAGGTCGCAGACCTCTCCCTCGCGGCGTTCGGCCGCAAGGAGATCACCCTCGCCGAGCACGAGATGCCCGGCCTGATGTCGATCCGCAAGGAGTACGCCGCCGCGCAGCCGCTGGCCGGCGCCCGCATCACCGGTTCGCTGCACATGACCGTGCAGACGGCCGTGCTGATCGAGACCCTGGTCGCCCTCGGCGCCGAGGTCCGCTGGGCCTCCTGCAACATCTTCTCCACCCAGGACCACGCCGCCGCGGCCATCGCCGTCGGCTCGAACGGCACCCCGGACGCCCCCGCGGGCGTCCCGGTCTTCGCCTGGAAGGGCGAGACGCTCGAAGAGTACTGGTGGTGCACGGAGCAGGCACTGACGTGGCCGAACACTCCCACCGGCGGCCCGAACATGATCCTCGACGACGGTGGTGACGCCACCCTCCTCGTCCACAAGGGCGTCGAGTTCGAGAAGGCCGGCGCGGCCCCGGACCCGTCGACCGCGGACAGCGAGGAGTACGGCTACATCCTCACCCTGCTGAACCGCACCCTCGGCGAGTCCCCGCAGAAGTGGACCCAGCTGGCGTCCGAGATCCGCGGCGTCACCGAAGAGACCACGACCGGTGTGCACCGGCTGTACGAGATGCACCGCGACGGCACCCTCCTCTTCCCGGCGATCAACGTCAACGACGCCGTCACCAAGTCCAAGTTCGACAACAAGTACGGCTGCCGCCACTCCCTGATCGACGGCATCAACCGTGCCACCGACGTGCTCATCGGCGGCAAGACCGCCGTCGTCTGCGGCTACGGCGACGTGGGCAAGGGCTGCGCGGAGTCCCTGCGCGGCCAGGGTGCCCGCGTCATCATCACCGAGATCGACCCCATCTGCGCCCTGCAGGCGGCGATGGACGGCTACCAGGTCGCCACGCTCGACGACGTGGTGGCGCAGGCCGACATCTTCGTCACCACGACGGGCAACAAGGACATCATCATGGCCGCCGACATGGCCAAGATGAAGCACCAGGCCATCGTCGGGAACATCGGCCACTTCGACAACGAGATCGACATGGCCGGCCTGGCGAAGATCGACGGCATCGTCAAGGACGAAGTCAAGCCGCAGGTCCACACCTGGACGTTCCCCGACGGCAAGGTCCTCATCGTGCTGTCCGAGGGCCGTCTGCTGAACCTGGGCAACGCCACCGGCCACCCCTCGTTCGTGATGTCCAACTCGTTCGCGGACCAGACCCTGGCCCAGATCGAGCTGTTCACCAAGCCCGAGGAGTACCCGACCGACGTCTACGTGCTGCCCAAGCACCTCGACGAGAAGGTCGCCCGCCTCCACCTCGACGCGCTCGGCGTGAAGCTCACGACGCTCCGCCCCGAGCAGGCCGCCTACATCGGCGTCGAGGTCGAAGGCCCGTACAAGCCCGACCACTACCGCTACTGATCCCGCCCGTCAGCGACCGCGCACGTCACCACCGGTCAGTGACGACCGGCCGCTGACAGACGGAACAGCCTCAGCAGCAGCTACGAGCGCAGGCCCCCGCACCCCCGTGTCGGGGGCCTGCCCCGTACCGCACCCGCTCAGCCCGAGGAACCTCGAAGGACCCCATGCCCCGCGGCCGATATTCGCTCCATGATCTTCACGATCGCACCCTCCTCGGCGAAGAACACTTCCAGTGCGCCCCCGGCCCCTCCGGCTGGCGCTACGTCTCCCAGACCACCGCCCCTTCAGGCGACCATCTCGGCTCCGTCGATCTCACCCTCGACGAGCTGGGCCGCCCCATCCGGCTCGAACTCCACGCCGCGAGCTGGCAGGTCCGCGGCGCCGCCCTCGAAGGCGTCACCTGGGTCCGTACCGACCCGACCGGCACTCATGCCACCGAAGGCAATGTGCGCGCCCACGCCTTCACCGGCACATCCCCCGCATTCCTCATCGCGACCTCACGACTGCTCCGCCTCACCCCCGATTCCCCCGCGACCCGCGTCCGCCTGGTCGCCTTCACGGACCCGGTCCTTGCTCCCCGCACCGTCGACCAGTCCTGGGCCCTGGTCAACAGTGAAGCGCACGCCACTGACAACGGCCCTCTGACGGTGGACGAATACCAGGTCAGCGCCCTGGACACCGGTGAGCAGCACACCATTCACATCGCCGGCGACGTGGTCCTGTCGGCCCCCGGGATCGAGCTCGAAGACCTGGAGTCCCCGCCCTCGCCCCGCTAGGCAGGCGGCGCGAACCCCGTCGCAGCGGGTGCTGCTCCGCCCTCCTCCACTGCCGGGACCACGGGAACACCCGCCCCCGGACCCTCCACGGACGGCCCGGACCCCACCGGCACGGAAGCAACAGCACCACCCGCCGGTACTCCGCTCCCCGTCTGCGCAGCGACGAACACCCGCCGCGCATCCCGTGCCTGCCGCTCGTTCATCACCGCCGCCAGATACGCCCCGGCGGGTACCCTCTCGGGCGCCGGAACCCCGGTCCTCGTCGCCAGCTCCACAGCCAGCCGCTCCGCCATCGACCGGCCCACCTGCGCGTCGAGCTGATGCATCCGCGTCAGGTACTGGCGTATCGCCAGCCACAGACCGTCCGGCACCGCCGACAGATCCAGCCCCGCGAACCGCCCGACCAGCCACGGCGGCGGAGGTGGCACAGCGGCGACTCGTCCCGCCGACACCCGCTCACGTACGACAAGCGTCCCCGCGAACACGTCCCCGAGCCGCCGCCCCCGCGCCGACACCAGCGAGGCGATACAGGCGACAACCCCGAGCGTCATCAGAATCTCGACGACTCCCATGGCCCCGCGCACCAGCGCATGCCGGAAGCGGATCGGTCCCCCGTCGTCCCGGACCACCCGCAGCCCACACGCCAGCTTCCCCAGCGAACGACCATGGCTGAGCGTCTCCACCGCGATCGGCCCGCCCACCAGCACCAGCAGAAAGGACGCGACGGATACCGCCGCGAGTGCTGCGTCATCCAGCGTCGCCGTCGCAATGGCCAACCCGATCGACACCAGAACGAACGCCGCCCCCACCACGGCGAGATCGATGGCCAGTGCCAGCGCTCGACTGGGCAATTTCGCCGGACGCAGCCCCAGCACGACCGCGTCCCCGGTCACGAGCTCACTCATCGCCGCCCCATCCTTCGCCGATCTTCCCTGCCCCTCGGGACCTCAGTCTGCCAAGCTGACCCGCAGCGCGCCGCCGTAGTACGAACCCGTACGCACCCATGCCTGGAGCAGCAGCCGACCATGGACCTCGACGTCTTCGTGACCACCCACCGCACCGAGTGGGACCGCCTGGACCATCTCCTGCACCGCGGGCGCCGCCTCACCGGCGCGGAAGCCGACGAACTCGTCGAGCTCTACCAGCGCACGGCCACCCATCTCTCCCTCCTCCAGTCCAGCGCCCCGGACCCGATGCTCACTGCGCGCCTCACCCAGCTCGTGGCCCGTGCCCGATCCACGGTCACAGGCACCCGCCGAGCCTCCTGGCGAGACGCCACAAGCTTCCTGACCGCCGGTTTCCCTGCCGCCGTCTACCGGTCCAGGCACTGGTGGATACCCACAGCCGTACTCTCCACGCTGCTGGCCGCAGTCATCGGCTGGTGGATCGGAACGCATCCGGAAGTCCAGTCGGCCATCGCGGCCCCGGACGACCTCCGCCGCCTGACCAGCCCGGGCGGGGAGTACGAGACCTATTACTCCAGCCACCCGGCCGCATCGTTCGCCGCCCAGGTATGGACGAACAACGCCCAGGCCGCAGCCATGTGCCTGGTCCTGGGAGCGTTCCTCGGCATCCCGGTGATCTGGATCCTCCTCCTCAACGTGCTCAACCTTGGCGTCGGCCTCGGCCTGATGTCCTCAGCGGGCCGGCTCGACACCTTTCTGGGGCTGGTTCTCCCACACGGCCTGCTCGAACTCACTGCCGTCTTTGTCGCAGCGGGTACGGGCCTGCGTCTGGGCTGGACGGTCATCGACCCGGGCCCGCGCACCCGCCGCTCGGCCCTCGCCCAACAGGGCCGGGCCGCGATCGGCATGGCCATCGGCCTCGCACTGGTCCTGTTCATCTCGGGCGTCATCGAAGGCTTCGTCACCCCCTCCGATCTCCCGACCTGGGGGCGCATCACCATCGGCATAGTGGCCGAGCTGGCCTTCCTCGCGTACGTCTACATCCTTGGCGGCCGCGCAGCGAGAGCAGGCAACCGGGGCGACGTCGATGCCACGGAGCGCAGTGCCGAGCTCCCGGTCGCTGCCTGATGTGCGTACACCCCCGCTGACCTGCTAGTCTCCTCTTCGCCCCGAAAGACCGTTGACATGGTCGGCCAGGGGAGGTAGATTTTAACGGTTGCGTCGGACTGGACAGGTCCGATCCCAACGGTTAGTGTCTTCCTCGCTCTCACCGGAAATTGAATTTCCGCAGAGCCATTGATTCTCTTACTTCCGAATCACACAGCCGACTGGATCGGCTGAATGCTTCTGATAAAGTCGAGTCAGCCGAAAGGCAAAGGCCACTCCAAAGGCCACCGGAATTCAAATTCGGACCGGAAACGGAACGAAAAAGAATCTGGTAAGGTTGGAACCGCCGGAAAGGGAAACGCGAAAGCGAAGAACTGGAAAGCGAAACCCGCTTCGACCGGGAATCGGACACGAAAGAGTCTGATAGAGTCGGAAACGCAAGATCGAAGGGAAAGCCCGGAGGAAAGCCCGAGAGGGTGAGTACAAAGGAAGCGTCCGTTCCTTGAGAACTCAACAGCGTGCCAAAAGTCAACGCCAGATATGTTG
>NZ_JBHVWS010000005.1:61961-293396 GCF_042882185.1 Streptomyces sp. NPDC058239 | reverse complement strand
GGCCTCGCCGGCCTGCTCCATGGCGGCGAACCACTTCCTGACCTCGGCGATCTCCTCGGCGTTCTGGTCGAGGGCGATCACGTTGGCACCGCGCCGGTAGCACTCGAACGCATGCCGCCCCCCGCCGCAGCCCAGGTCGAGCACCCGGTCGCCGGGGGCGAGCGGGAAGCGCGAGAAATCGACGGTCAGCACTGCGGGCTCCCATTCCTTGGTAGGAAACGTTTCTGACGCCGAGTCAGAGATATCGCGTTGCACGAACCGGGCGGCCCGCGGGCGGACCCCGCCGCCCTACGGCGCCCCCCCCGGCCCGCCCACCCCCCCAACCGCGCGCCCCCCGGCCCGGGGACCCGCGGGGGCCCCCCCCCCCCCCGCCGGGCCGGCCCGCGCCGCCTCCCCGCCGGGGCGGGGCCGGCCACTTTCCGCTCCGACACCGCCAGGCGTGCGTCCCGGGCTCCGCACGGCGGACGGCAATTCGACGACAGGACCTACGGCTGCTCGCCGTCGTGGAGGGTGCTCACCTCATCCGCGGTGAGCGCTCTGTCGTACACCCGCACCTGGTCGACGGCGCCGTTCCAGAAGTCGCCCTTCTGGCCGGCGTACTGGGCGCGCCCGACGGACAGCGGCCCGGTGCTCACATCGGCGGGTCCGGCAGCGGCGTTCGCCACGAGCTTTCCGTCGACATACAGTTTCAGGTCGTCGCCCTCGCGCACGCCGACGAGGTGGTACCACCTGCCCGACTCGGGCTTCATCTCCGCCCGGGCCCGGTGTCCGCCCGGCGTGCTGAACGCGAACGCGCCCTGCCCGTACTGGAGATAGAACGGATTCTCTGTGCGGCGGCCGTCCTGGCTGACCACGGTGGCGTAGTTGCCCGGGAGCGAGTGCATGGTGGCCCAGGCGGAGACCGTGTAGTTCTGGGTGGTGTCGACGACGGGGCCGCGGGTCTCGGCGTACTGTCCCTGGCCGTTGAACTCGAGCGCGGAGCCGTGTACGCCCGGCGTCCAGGTGGTGCCCTCGGTGAGGCTGAGCGCGCTGTGGTTGGGGCCCTGGTCGACGGCCGTGGTGCCCTTGCCCTCGTCGAGCCGCCAGTCGGCGCCGCCCTTCACCTGTTCACGGTCACCGGCGGCCGCACCGGCGGCGATGACCTGCTCATTGATCCGCCGCACCTTCTTCGGGTCGACCTTGATCTCGCGGCGGTCGTAGGTCCAGAGCCCGTTGAGTTCGTTCTCCAGGTCGGAGACCTGGGTGTACACGGAGCCGGACAGCTCGGCGCCCGCGGCCGCGAGGTAGTACGTGCGGGTGTTGTCGACGTATTTCGCCGTCAGGGCGTCCTTGTCGGCGACGCCGCTGTAGATGGCCGCGGGGGCGCCCGGCCACATGTGCCCGGGGGTACGGAGGGTGAAGCCGCCGTGCTCGCCGTCCATCGCGGCCCGGTCGTCCGGGAACGGTGCCTCACGGTTGAGGTAGTCGTGGTGGTCGATGATGTCGCCCTTGCCGGAATCACCCTTGGACGAGCAGCAGTTGACGCCACTGTGGGCGTTGACGACGCGGGACGGGTCGGCGGCCTTGACGGACTCGGCGATCTTCCCGGTCTCGGTGCGGTCCCACTCGCCCCAGCCCTCGTTGAAGACGATCCAGCCGCCGATCGAGGGCGAGTTGTGCAGCTGCTGCATCATCTGCTTGCCCTGGGTGAGGAAGGACTGCTGCCCCGCGGCATCGGTGATGTTGCTTGAGACGAAGTCCTGCCAGACCAGCAGGCCGAGCTTGTCGGCGTGGTAGTACCAGCGGGCCGACTCCACCTTGATGTGCTTGCGGACCGCGTTGAAGCCGAGCTCCTTCTGCGCCTTCAGGTCGAAGGTGAGTGCGGCGTCGCTGGGCTGGGTGTAGAGGCCGTCGGGCCAGAATCCCTGGTCCAGCATGGCGAGGGAGAAGAACGGCTTTCCGTTGAGTACGAGCTTCTGGTAGCCGCCGACCTTCTTGATCCCGATGGAGCGCATCCCGAAGTAGCTGTCGACGGTGTCCGTGGACCGGCCGTCCGTCAGGGTGACTTCCAGGTCGTAGAGGTAGGGGTCGTCCGGGGTCCACAGGTGCTGCTTCGCGACGGGCAGGCTCAGTGCGTGGTCGGCGGGGCCGGTCACCGTGCCGACGACATGGCCCTTGCGGTCGCGGGCGACGGCCTTGATCCGGGCGCCAGCCGACGCGTCGGCGGAGTTCACGGTCAGGGCGAGGCGGCCCTTGTCGATGTCGGGCGTGGTTGTCAGCGTGTCCACGGAGGCGGCGGCGACGGGCTCCATCCACACGGTCTGCCAGATGCCGGAGGACGCGGTGTAGACGATGCCGCCGGGGTTGCTCGACTGCTTGCCCATCGGCTGGTTCGGGCCGGTGGTGTCGGTGACGGCGACGACGATCTCCTGCGGGCCGCTGCCCTTGACGGCGTCGGTGATGTCGGCACTGAAGGAGGTGTAGCCGCCGGTGTGCTCGGCGACCTGCTTGCCGTTGACCCAGACCCGGGCCTGGTAATCGACTGCACCGAAGTTGAGTTTCAGCCGCTTTCCGTTACCGCTCTTGTGGCCGACGGCCCAGCTCTTCGGCACCTCGACCAACTTGCGGTAGAACATGTGGTCTTCATGGCGTTCGAGGCCGGACAGCTGGGACTCGACGGGGAACGGCACGATGATGCGCTCGTCGAGCGGCTTGCCGAAGACCGGCTGCTCGCCCGCCGCGGCACCTGCGAACTCCCAGGGCCCGTTGAGGTTCTTCCACTGGTCACGGACCTGTTGTGGACGGGGGTACTCGGGCAGCGGGTGGTTGCGGTCGAGCTTGTCGCCCCATGGAGTGGTCAGGCGGTGGGTGGACAGGTTCTTGGCCGTACGGCTGATCTGCGGGACCGCGGCGCCGCCTGCCCGGAGACCGCCCTCCCCGTCGTACGCGACCCTGACCTGCTGGTTCTTCTGGACGGGGGCGGCCAGAGTGACGATGAGGGCCTTGGGGTTGCCGGATGCCTTCGCTACCGACTTCACCGGCATCGGCGAGGTGTCGGCCTCGATCTTGAGGTGGTCCTTGACCTCGCCGAGATCGTCGATGCCGTCCTTGAAGGTCGCCTGCAGCCGCAGTCCGTCGTCGGCGACACTCAGCGCGACCGGGTAGACCTGGAAGTCGGCGGGCGGTGTGAATGCCGACTCGGGCACGATCTGTTTCTGGAGCTTCGCGCTGGACCAACGCAGGAACATGTTGGCGCCACCGGTGTCCTGGAACATCTCCAGCCGGAACTCATGGGGCTCCCCGGCGGTCAGCGCGACCGGCTTGCTGGTCTGCTCGACGTCCCAGTCGGGCAGCCAGTGGTCGATGACGGCCTTGCCGTCGATGTACAGCCTGAACCCGTTGTCGCCGCTCGCGGCGAACGTGTAGTCAGCGGTCTCGGGAGCCTCGATCCGGCCCGTCCAGCGAGCGGTCGTGTTCTCGGTACGCCCGGTCGTGGCCTCGAACGTGCCGGTGAGGCCGGGGAAGTTGATCTCCGGGTCGAGAGCCACGCCGCCGAACTCGGCGAAGTCACGGGCGCCCGGCGCGGACATGCGGAAGTACTCGCCCTTGAGCCCGTGTACATCGGTGGCCGGGTCGTCGGCCGCGAACGCGGTCGCGGTGGCGGCCGAAGCACGGGCGGGGGTAGCGGCCGAGGCCGGGACCAAGGTGGCCCCCAGTGGCATCAGCAGCGCGACGGCGCAGACCAGTGTTCTGAACAGTGCTCGGGGGCGGGATGGTTGTCGGTTCAAGGCGTCGTCCTCGTCGAGAGCAGGAGTGCCTCACACCTGTGAGGCGCAGCACACAATCGAACATTGAGCCACAACACCAAACACATAACAACGGTCATGCAGGCAGAATTTTCAACGATAGAAAGATGCTCCTGGCAGACAGACTCGCGCGGCATGCTCGTCTGTCTGCCGAGGACCGGAGTACCTCCGTCGCACGCTCCTACTGCGGCAGCCCCGAAGGCGCGGTGGCCCACGCAGTGTTGGGTTCCTCGGACAGCCGGTAGGCCATCGAGCCTCCTCGGGTGACCAGGTCCGCGTCCGTCCAGGACCGGTCGCTGGTACGGCCGTTGACCTTGACGGCATCGATGTACGGATGCGTGGCATCGGCGCCCGGGGCGCTGATCGTGATGTCCTTGCCGTGCGGCCGGCCGATCACCGCGTTCGGGAAGAGCGGGGCGCCCAGCAGCATCGTGGCGGTGCCCGGCGTCTGCGGATACAGGCCCAGCGCCGAGAAGACGTACCACGCGGACATGGTTCCCAGGTCGTCATTGCCGGGCAGGCCGCCGGGGCCCGTACCGTACACGGTGTCGAGGATCTGACGGACCGTCGCCTGCGTCTTCCACGGCTGCCCCAGGGCGTTGTAGAGCCACGGGGCGTGGATGCCGGGCTCGTTGGTCGGGTCGTAGCGCAGGGCGTCGCCGCCCTTCACCGACCATGATCCGTCGGGCTTGTGGAAGAAGCCGTCGAGCCGCTTCGCCGCGGTGTCCCGTCCGCCCATGGCCTCGGCCAGCCCCTGGACGTCCTGGGGGACCATCCAGGTGTACGTGGCACTGGTGCCCTGCGCGAAGCCGCGGTCGCTGCCCGGGTCGAACGGGGTCACCCATGAGCCGTCGAGGTTGCGCGCCTGGATGTAGCCGGTGGTCCCGGCGCCGTCGGTGGCCGCGGAGTTGAACACATTGCGCCACCAGCCTCCGCGCTCCTTGAAGGACTTGGCCTCGCCGTCGCGCCCGAGCAGTTCGGCCCAGCGGCCGAGCGCGGCGTCGGCCACCGCGTCCTCCAGCGTCTCTGCCGCGCCGCCCCAGCAGTGACACACGTCCTGGGGTGCGTAGTGCGACTTCAGGTACTGCGCCAGATTGGGCCGCTGGCCGGTGCACTGGCCGGGGCATCCCGCGTCCGAGAGTCCGTCGTCGACAGGGACGGTCGCCTGGCGGGCCAGCGATTCGTAGGCCCCTTCGTAGTCGAAGTTCCTCACGCCCATGGCGTAGAAGGTGGCCAGAGTGGCCGCCGTGGGGTCTCCGGTCATGACGTGCGTGGCACCGTTGATGTGCACCCAGCGATCCCACACCCCGCCGTTCTGCTGGGCGAAGTTGTACAGCGACTGGGCGAAGTCACCGGCGATCTCCGGCTTGAGCAGTGCGAGCAGCTGGATCTGGGCGCGGTACTGGTCCCACCCGGAGAAATTGCTGTACTGCGCCCCTTGCCCACGCTTCAACCGGTGCGGCGCGCCGTCCATGCCGGGGTAGCGGCCGTCGGTGTCGCTGATCAGGTTGGGCTGCATGAGGGAGTGGTAGAGCGCGGTGTAGAAGGTAGTGCGCTGTGCGGTGCTGCCGCCGCCGACGCGTACGGAACGCAGCTCGCGGTCCCAGGTACGGCCGGCCGCGGCCGCGACCTCGTCGACACCGGCGTGCGGGGCCACTTCCTCCTTGAGGTTGGCCTCCGCCCCGGCCTGACTGACGTACGAGATGCCGATGCGCATGTGGACATCGGTGCCGTCACCGGTGTCGAATCCGACCCAGCCGCCGGATCCCCGGCCGGCCCGGTCGGCGCCGGTGGCGTAGCCCTCGCCGCCGCTTCCCGTGGTCGCGCCCGGGGCGAGCGTGCCGTCCTTCCATGTACCGGTCGAGGTGAAGTCACGGTCGAAGGAGGCGCTGAAGTACAGCCGGTAATAGCTCTTGCGGTTGTTGGTGCCGCCATTGGCGCGGCGTCCGCAGAAGGCTCCGGTGAGGACCGAGCCGGTGACCTTGCGGTGCGCGGTGTCGATGGCGACCTGGGCATCCTCGCTGCCGTTGAGCGAGTTGGAGACGCGGAAGAGCAGGTTGGCGGGCTTACCGGCCGGGAAGCCGAAATCGGCCACGCCCGCGCGCCGGCTGACCGCCAGGTCTGCGGTGGCGCCGTTGTCCAGCCCGACGGTGTAACGGCCCGGTACGGCACGCTCGTTGTCGTGCGAGAAGTTGGCGGCGTAGACGGCGTCCTTGGTGTCGGCGGACGGCGACGAGGTGACGTCCCCGACGAACGGCATGATCGGTACGTCACCGGCGGCGCCCGGATTGCATCCGGCACCGTTGACATGGGTGAGGCTCAGTCCACGCAGCCGGGTGGTGCCGTAGTCGTAACCGTTGGCGGCGCCGGTGCTGGTCTGGTCCCCTCTGGTGCTCGTCGGCGACCAGCCGATCATGCCGTACGGGAGTGTGGCGCCCGGGTAGGTGTTGCCACCGTTCGAGGAGCCGATCAGCGGGTCGACGTAGGCGGTGGGATGTGTGACGAGGCCGGCGGTCGCCTCGGCGGCCGGGGGCATGATCGCGGCGGCGAGCGCGCCGGTGACGATCACGGCGGCCGTTCGCGCAGCGAAGCGCCTCGCCGCGGGCAACGGTCTGGGGGGCATGTCGCAGTACCTTCCGGGCAGTTGGACAACGTTGTCGAAGCTGAGGACCGGCTGGAACAACGTTGATCGATTCGCGGCCGAGAGTAGATGCCGACGACGTGGGAGGGAATGCTGCGAACGGCATACCTGGTGAATGAACGGTGAACGCAAGCAGTGGGCGGCCGCATTGCCGGCCGACATCCATATGCGCTGTGATCGACTACCGCGTCATCGCGGACGCCGCCGGGGCGGTCTCGGACTTCGATGCCGGTGCCACGACATGGCGGGAGGTGCTGATCGGCATCGACGACTCGGCGCTGGACACCGTGGGGCACAGCACCTACCCGCACGGCAGCGATCCGGAGGACCCGTTCATCGAAACGGTCTGGTGGGTCAATCGGGAACTGCTGTACCACGGAGTCGAGATCGCTCTGCTGCGCGACCCCTTCCGCGCCCGGCAGCGCTGACGGCGATGACGGCGCTCGCCTGGGGGCCAGAACCGTGGGCGGACGCACCCGGGCCCCACCGGATGTATGGCGGAGGCCCGGGTGCAGTGCCCTGCTGCGGCCGCCGTCAGACGGCGCGGAGGTACTGCTCCGGTGTGCGGATTTCACCGCCGAGTTCGCGGGCTGCGTGCTGGGCCCACGACGGGCTCCGCAGCAACTCGCGCCCGAGGAGGACCGCGTCCGCCCGGCCCTCTGTGATGATCTTCTCGGCCTGCTGCGGCTCGGTGATCAGGCCCACGGCCGCCACGGGGAGTGCGGTCTCCGCCTTGACCCGCTCGGCGAAGGGAACCTGGTAGCCCGGCCCGGTCTCGATGCGGGCGCGCGGGGCATTCCCACCGCTGGAGACGTCCAGCAGGTCGACGCCGTGGGCCTGGAGCTCCTTGGCCAGTCGTACGGTCTCGTCGACGGTCCAGCCCTCACGCTCGTCCTCGTCGTTCTCCGTGAGCCAGTCCGTCGCGGAGATCCGGAAGAGGACGGGCAGTTCCTCCGGCCAGACCTCCCGCACCGCGTCGACGACCTGCAGTGCGAAGCGGATGCGGTTCTCGAAGCTGCCGCCGTACTCGTCGTCACGCCGGTTGCTGTGCGGGGAGAGGAACTGCCCGACGAGGTATCCGTGGGCTCCGTGCACCTCGGCAACCTGGAAGCCCGCGTCGAGCGCGCGGCGGGCGGCCTCGCGGAACCGGCCGACGACGCCCTGGATCTCGTCCACGGTCAGCTCGTGCGGCACGGGGTGACCGTCGTCGAACGGCAGCGGGCTGGGGGCGACGGGCGTCCAGCCGTGCGCATCCGGCCCGACGGGACCGCCGCCCAGCCAGGGGGCAGCCGTCGACGCCTTGCGACCGGCATGGGCGAGCTGAATGCCGGGAACCGATCCCTGCCCCTTGATGAAGTCCGTGATCCGGCGGAAGGCGGCCACCTGAGTGTCGTTCCAGATGCCGAGGTCTGCCGGGCTGATCCGGCCCTCGGGGCTGACGGCCGTCGCCTCGGTGAGGATGAGTCCGGTGCCGCCGACGGCCCGCGCCGCGAGGTGGGCGAAGTGCCAGTCGGTCGCGACGCCCGCGTTCGGCCCCACAGGTTCGGCGCTGTACTGGCACATGGGCGCCATCCACACCCGGTTGGGAATGACGAGCGACCGCAGGGTGTAGGGCTCGAAGAGGGCACTCACATCGGACTCCGTTTCGACGGTGCGGAAGAATCGCTAGTACGATACATCTCGTACTACGACACCCGTCAAATTACGGCGTCTCTCGTACAAAGACGTGGACATGCGTGAGGCCCATTCCCGGTCCGTTTCCGACCCGGGAATGGGCCTCACGCGCCGCTGAGCGGCCGCATGCGGGCTATCCGCGACGCCTCAGTGTGATGTCGGCGTCCGCGTCGTAACCCTGGGTCCAGCTGCGCCCGGCGCCCGACTTCCAGGTGACGTAGGCGGTGGCCCCGTCGATCCTGACGGCTTCCACCGTCATGGCCCGGTCGCCGTCCCGAACGTCACCGCGGCGCAGCTCCTGCGCCGTGACGGTGACGGGCTCCGCCGACTGCGCGCTCTCCACCTCGTCCGCCGCACGGGCGAGAGCCGCGGCCAGTTCCCGGGACCGGGCAGGGGTGCAGATCAGTGAGAGCTCCCCCGCCGGACCCGCCACCCGGATCTCGATCCCCGCCCCAACGGGGGTCACGCCCAGGATCGCACCGTGTCCGTCGGCGTCCTCGATCTCACTCTTCATCGCTCTGCTCCCCTGCCCGTCCCATGGCTCACTTCAGCCGGAGACTCTCCTGCGGGCCCAGGTAGCTGGGCTTGAGGCCGCCGGTGTCGACCACCAGGTTCTGCAGCACCACCGTCGGGTCGACCATCCAGAATTTCAGCACATGCACACCGGCCCGGCCGATGTGGTGCACCGTACTGGTGACGTTGACGTTGTCGGAGGTGTTGCGGGCCCACTGGACGTTCATGGTGCCGTCGTCGGATCCCGTCACCGCAGTGACGTTCACGCTCTGCGGTGCGTCGTCGTCGAAGGAGACGGCGTACGTGAGGCCGTCGGAGGCCAGGGTGTTGTTACGGGGTGACAGGTAGGCGTGCACGGTGACCGGGCCGGTCGTGAACAGGGAGACCCGGTACTCCAGCCTCGGGCTGTTGCCGCCCGGGCTCTGGCGGGCGGCGGTGACCGGGAAGGGTTCCATGCCGGCGCCGGTCCGGCCGATGCCGGGGATGCGCTGCCAGGTGATCCCGCCGGCGCCGACGGAACGGGAGTAGTGGTCCGCCTCGATGGAGACGTATCCGTTGGCCTCGACGAACCCTTCGAGCTGCGAGCGCCGCTCCTTGGGGTGGTCGATCACGGCCTGGACGACGACCTGGTGGCCGTCCGGACCGCTGACCGTGATCGGCACCTCCGTCACACCCTTGGGCGCCCGTGACCAGTCGACGCGGAAGGTGATCCGGTCCTGCTTGTCGACCCGGCCCCTGACGCGGTCGGCGACGAGCCAGGAAGCCCCTGTCCGTATCCGGTAGTCGAACGGGGCGGCGCCCCGGTTGAACACCTCGATGTACTGCGCGGCCTGGCTCTGGTACGGGCTGAAGGCCGGCAGCACAGCCGGGGAGCTCTCCTTGGGCCACCACTTGTCCGAGCCGTCGACGGCCACGCCCATCTCGGCGCCGGCCGGGAGGTCGATGCGCTTGACCGCGGGGAACAGCACGTCCTTGATGGCGACATTGTTGAGCTCGGGCTGCTGCCAGGGGGCGTTCGGTCCGTAGCGGGCCACATCGCCGTAGTCGATGTGCGGCTGGGTCTGGAACCCCTGCCACTTCCCGTCGGCGACCTTCGTGTTGAAGCGGTCCGCCAGCGCCAGGTCGTCGGCGAGTCGGGCCTCGGCGGCGGCCGCCAGATCGTTGGTGAGGGCCCGGCCCTGCGCCGCGTAGTGCAGGTTCTTGAACTCGGCCTCACGCAGGGCGTAGAGGTTGGCGGTGGCCTGCACCTCGTAGCCGACCAGTTCGTACCAGGCGTCCTGGACGGAGGCGGGCAGCTTGCGGCTGATCCGTTCGGCGTCGGCCCCGAGCCGCTGCCACTCCTCGGTGACACGCTCCAGCTCGCGGTAGTCGGTCAGGCTGAACGGAGTGGCCTGGTCGTCGTAGACGATCGCCGACGCGTCCTTGGCGGGGTCCTTGGCCGGGTCGAGGGTGATCTTGCGGTTGAGCAGTTCGGGCTTGCGCCGGGACTGCAGCTGCGCGTACCTGCGGAGCACCTCGGCGATGTCCTCGGCCTGCTGCTCGCCGAAGTTCTGCCGGGCGTACTGCTCCTCCCACTCCGGCAGCCGGTCGAGGGTCCAGCGGTCGGGGTTCCAGGCGTACTCCAGGAAGAACTGCGTGGGCAGTTCGTTGCCCTTGAGGTCGCCGACGTTGGTGACCCAGAGGCCGTGGTTCCCGTAGGCGACGGACTGGTGGAGCTGGTCCCACATGTTGGGCAGCGAAGCGGTGTCCACCCACTTGTAGTTGCGGCCCACCCCGACGTAGTCGAAGTGGTAGTAGAGGCCGTAACCGCCGTCGCGCGCATCGTTCTTGAGGTCGGGGAGCTTACGGATGTTGGCCCAGTTGTCGTCGGTGAGGACGACGGTGACGTCGTCGGGCACCCGCAAGCCGCGGTCCCAGTACCGCTGGACCTCCTTGTAGAGGGTCCACACCTGCGGAATCGTGGTGACGTCCTTGCCGGAGACCTCGGCCAGTATCTGCCGCTGGGTGGCGATGATCTCGGTCATCAGCTCGATGCCGTCGCCGTCCGGCAGGCTGACATCGCCGTTGCCGCGCATGCCGAGGGTGACGACGCCCTCGAAGTCCTCGTCCTTCATCCGGCGGATGCCGTCGGCCCAGTACGCCTTGATCGCCTCGGCGTTGCGCCGGAAGGACCACTCGCCGGTGCCGCCGTAGGGGTCGTGACCGGGGGTGGTGATGTTGCCCGCGCCGTCCCGGACGGCGGCGACGGCGTGCCGGTTCCACTCCTCGATACCGCGCATCATCGGCGCCTCGTGCGAGGTGCCCATGACGACGCCGTACGCCTTCGCGGTGGCGTGGTTCTTCGGGTCGTCCTCGGCGAACGCGCGGCCCCAGACTGCCGGCCAGAGGTAGTTGGCCTTGAGGCGCAGCATCACTTCGAAGATCTTGGCGTAGAAGTCGGCGTTGAAGCCGCCCTCGAAGCCGGGGGCCTTGCCGGGGCCGAAGAACGCCGGTGCCCATGTGCCGAGCGCCGGGTTCTCGTCGTTGATGAAGAACCCGCGGTACTTCACCGCCGGGGTGCCCTGGGTGTGGCGGCCGGGCAGGACGTGCAGACCGTCCCGGTGTACGGGGGTGACGTCGTCCCACCAGTACCAGGGCGATACGCCGATCCCCCGGGAGACGTCGTACGTACCGTAGATCGTGCCGCGCTGGTCGCTACCCGCGATCACGAAGGCGCGGTCCACGCCGGGCAGCGGCTTCTCGACGACGGTCTGGAGGCTGGTCTCCCACTTGCCCTTGATACCGGAGACGTCGATCTTGCCCGCGGCGATCAGTCCGTCGATCAGCGGGCTGCGGCCGATGGTTCCGACGATGACGATCTCGCGGCCCTTCGGTGTCGCACCCCGCGAGAGAACGGGGCGGACACCGGTGACGCGCTCGATGTCGGCCTGGAGGTCACCGGCCACCCGGACGACGCCCGCGTGGTCCCGGTCGCTGACCAGGATCGGGGCCGCCGTGCCCGCTCTGAAGAGCGGGAAGCTGCCGGAGCGGGGCGTGAAGGAGATGTACGCGCCGGGGTCGGTCGGCAGTCCGGCCGTGCCCGGTGCGGCGGCCAGGGCCTCGGACGAGAGACCGAGCAGCGAGCCGAGAGGTGTTGCTGTCAGGGCGGTGAGCCCCAGTCCGAGCCCCAGAATCGATCTGCGGCTCGCGTGTTGCGGGAAGTGCCTGTCCATACTGCTCTCCCAGTTTTGTTCACACCCATGACAAATTGGACGGGTGTGCACCTTGACGAGTTGTCGGTAGGGGGTACGGGGTCCGGAGCCGCGTCAGTCGGAGGCGCCGGGCACGGCGGGCTGCGGTACCGCGGCAGCCGCCGGTTCGCTGTCGCCGCCGGGGGCGGGCGACACCGCGGCCACGATCGCGTCGGCCGTCGCGTCGGGCTCGGGGCTCAGCAGGCCGACCACCACGTACACCACCAGAGAGGTCACCAGCGGGGTCGCGATGATGGCGGTCTGGTCCGTGCTCTCCAGTACGAACTTCACCAGGACGTAGCCCAGCAGCCCGAGCGCCCAGGAGGACAGCGCGGCGCGCGGCCCGCACTTGCGGAAGACGGGCAGCAGACCGAGCAGCATCGGGATGGAGATCGGGCCCATCACGGCCGCGACCAGGCCGACGATGATGCCGAGCACACCGCCGAAGTGATCGGCCTCGATGGCGACGAGCATGCTCACGGTGATGAAGACGACCGTGCACACGCGGGCGATGAACAGTCCGGTCGCCGACGGCAGTTCCTTGGCGCGGCGCACGACCGCCGGGATGATGTCGCGGGTGACGACCGCGGAGACCGCGTTGGCGTCCGAGGAGGCCATGGCCATGGTGTGCGAGAACATTCCGGCGAGCGTCAGACCCACAAGTCCGGCCGGCAGGTACGACTCCGCCATCAGCGCGTAGACCTTCTGCGGTTCGGTGATGTCCGGCAGCAGCACGGCCGCGGCGACGGGCGGGAACAGCAGGACCGCCGGCCAGATCACGTACAGCAGCGCGGAGAGCCCGGCCGAACGGCGGGCGGCCTGCGGGGTGTCCGTGGCCATGTAGCGCTGGGCCAGGTTCCACATGCCGCCGTTGTACTCGAAGAGCTTCACGACGATGTACGCACCGAGGAAGGTTGCGGTGTAGGGGCCGACCAGCGGGTGGCCGTGGCCCTCGGGCAGCTTGTGCCAGATCGTGCCCAGACCGGATATGCCGTCGCCCAGACGGTCCAGCACCACCCAGACCATGGCGAGCGCCGCGATGCCCTGGATGATGAACTGGCCGAAGTCGGTGAGCGCATCGGCCCAGAGCCCGCCCACCGTGCAGTAGAGCAGGGTGACGACACCGGTGATCAGGATGCCGGCCGTCATCGACATGCCGGTGAACACATTGAGCAGTACGGCGACGGACGCCCACTTGGCGGCCACGTCGAACACCTTGAGCAGGGCGCCGCTCCAGGCGAGCGCCTGCTGGGTGGGAACGTTGTAGCGCTTGGCGAGATATTCGAGCGGCGAGGCGACCGCGTATCGCTGCCTCAGCCGGTTCCAGCGCGGTGCGAACAGCCAGGCGCCCACACCGGTGGCCAGCGCGAGCGGCAGGAACGCCCAGACGTAGACGGTGATGCCGACGCTGTACGCGATGGCCGCGTAGGCGACGAACACGGCGGCGCTGTAACCGGACATGTGGTGGGAGATGCCGGACAGCCACCAGGGCATCCGGCCGCCACCGGTGAAGTAGTCGCTCACATCACCGACGCGGCGGTGCGACCAGAGGCCGATGAGCAGCATCACCAGGAAATAGCCGCCGAGGGCGGCCCAGTCGAGCCAAGCCATGAATGCTCCTTGGAATGCTGTGATGCGCGGAGGTACTGCGGCGACCATGGGCCGCCGTCGCTCACCAGCGCGGAGTCTTCTTCTCGTAGTGGGGATCGATCCGCTGCATGTAGCCAGTGTCGTCCCGGTTGCGCAGACCGCAGCCGAGGTACTGCTCATGCAGGCGGGCGAGGGCGTCGCGGTCGAGTTCGACACCGAGCCCCGGCCCCTGCGGAACCCGCACGGCCCCGTCGGTGAACGTCAGCGCGCCCGGTTCCACGACTTCCTCGGTCTTCCACGGCCAGTGGGTGTCACAGGCGTAGGTGAGGTTCGGCGTGGCGGCCGCCAGATGGGTCATCGCGGCCAGGCTGATCCCCAGATGCGAGTTGGAGTGCATCGACAGCCCCATGGCGAAGTTGTCGCAGATGCCGGAGAGCAGCTTGGAGCGGTGCAGGCCGCCCCAGTAGTGGTGGTCGGAGAGCACCACCTGGACCGACCCCTGCTCGACGGCGGGGGCCAGATGCTCGAACGCGACCACGCACATGTTGGTGGCCAGCGGGATCGGCGTCTGCCGTGCCACCTGCGCCATGCCGTCCAGCTCGGGCGTCGGGTCCTCCAGGTACTCGAGGAAGCCCTCCAGTCGGCGGGCCACCTCGACCGAGGTCTCCACGCTCCATGCCGCGTTGGGGTCCAGTCGCAGCGGCACGTCGGGGAAGGCCTCGCGCAACGCCAGGACCGCCTCGACCTCCTCCTCGGGCGGCCGGACACCGCCCTTGAGTTTGATCGCGGTGAAGCCGTACTCGGAGATCATCCGGCGCGCCTGGGCGACGATGGCCTCCGGATCCAGTGCCGCACCCCAGTCGTCCGGCTCCTGTCCCGGGTGCGCGGCCCACTTGTAGAAGAGGTACGCGCTGAACGGCACGGATTCGCGTACCGCCCCGCCGAGCAGGTCGCTGACCGGGCGACCGGCAGCCTTGCCCTGGAGGTCCAGGCAGGCGACCTCGAAGGGGGAGAACACCCGGTCCACGGCGCTGCTGGTGGTGATCATCCCGGTCAGTCCGGAGCCGCCGACTCCGTTGTCCGAGGACAGGACTTCGGCGACCTTGCGGTGCATGGCACCGAGCGCGTACGCGTCCATTCCGACGAGGGCGTCCGCGGCTGCCCGCAGCCGGCGCAGATGCCCTTCGTCGGCGTAGGTCTCGCCGAGGCCGATGAGGCCCTCGCCGGTGTCGATCTCGACGATCGCACGCAGTGCGTACGGTTCGTGCACTCCGACCGCGTTGAGCAGCGCCGGGTCGCGGAAGGCGACCGGGGTGATCCTCACTGCGTGGATCCGGAGGCCGGCCGTCACCGCACTGCCTCCACTGTGCTGTTGATCATGGGCGCTTTCAGTCCCTGCCTGCGGCCAGCGTGAGGTCCTGGCTCATCGCGTTGTACGCGGCCTTGGCCTTGTAGTTCTCGTCGAGGATGTTCGCCGCACCCTCGCCCGTGAAGACGCCGGGAACCCAGGAGTACTTGTCGGTGAAGCCCCACACCGTGAAGTCGGTGCAGTGCTCGGTGAGCAGGCAGCCGCGCAGCAGTACGTCGTAGGCCTCCGCCTGCGCCTCCAGCTCGGTGTTGTCGGCGGGCATCGGGATGCGGACGTCCGCCTCGGTGATCGCGGTCTCCAGACCGAGGTCGTCGAAGCGCTTCATGTTGGTGGCGATGTCGTGCGGGGCGCTGTACTGGACGTCCAGGTGTCCCTGGATGCCGACGCCGTGAACCGGCACGTGCTCCTTGCGGAGCTGCGTGACGAGGTTGTAGAGGGCGGTGCTCTTCGCGTTGACGCCCTCGATGTTGTAGTCGTTGATGAAGAGCGTGGCCTTGGGGTCGGCCTGGTGCGCCCAGCGGAAGGCGTCGGCGATGTAGCCGGGGCCGAGCTTCTGCAGCCAGATGCTGTTGCGCAGGGTGCCGTCGTCGTTGAATGCCTCGTTGACGACGTCCCACTGCCAGATCTTGCCCTTGAAGTGGGTCACCTGGTCGGTGATGTGCTTGTGCAGGATCTCCCGCAGCTCATCGGCCGTGAAGTCGCCGTTGTTCAGCCAGGCGGGCAGCTGGCTGTGCCAGACCAGGGTGTGGCCCCGGACCAGCTGGCCGTTCTCCTTGGCGAAGTCCACCAGCTCGTCGGCGGGGGACCAGTTGTACGTGCCGCGCTGCGGTTCGACGGCCTCCCACTTCATGACGTTCTCCGGGGTGACCGAGGAGAACTCCCCCGCGGCCTTGGCCCGGTAGGGAGCGTCGGCGGCCAGCGCGGACATGTCGACGGCCGTCCCGATTCGCAGATCGGCCCGCTTGCCGAGGGCGCCGAGAGTCTTGGCCGCGGCGTCGCTCTTCGGCTTCGTGTGGTGGGCGGCGTTCTCGGGGGTGGCGCTGGCGGCGATGGTGAACGTGGAGACGAGCAGGGCTGCGGCGGCGGTGCCGACCACGAGCGCCTGGTTTGCCTTGCGCATGACAGGTCCTTTCGGTGGACGTGGTTTCCAGGGGGCCGGCCGCTCCCTGACGGAGAGGGCCGGCCCCTGACCGGGGTCGATGCGTGCGTTTCAAGAGGATGCGAAGTGGAGATTTCGAAAGTTTCGAGAACCTCCCAGCACAGCCGACAAGAAGGCCGAGATTCCGCGCGGGGAGGCTCTCGGAACGAGGGAAGGACGGTGCGTCAGTTCCCGGCCGTGGCCGGGGTCTGCACCGCCTCCTCGACAGCGGTTTCGCAGACCAGCCGGCGACGGTGATCGACCGTGCGCTCGGGGCCGGTGAGCCTCAGTCGTACCGTCTGCCGGATGTCGGAGACGGCACTCGATGTGGCGAGCCGCAGTTCCAGATCGCCTGGTTCGACGATCCGTCGGCCGCCGATGCCGGTGAAGGACACCAGATCGGCATGGAATTGGAAGCGGACCTTCCGGGCCTGCCCGGCGGCGAGCTCCACCCGGGCGTAGCCGATCAGCCGTGCCTGCGGGCGGGTGGTCTGGGCGACCGGGTCGTGGACGTAGAGCTGCACGATCTCGGCGCCTTCGCGGTCACCGGTGTTGCGGACGGTGACCTCGATCCCGGCGGAGCCGTCGGTGGGGATCTCGGCCGGAACGGGATCGCCGGGCTCCCAGGAGAAGGTGGTGTACGAGAGCCCGTGGCCGAATGGGTAGAGCGGTGTCGGGTCCAGGTTGCTGACCCCGTTCGCCAGGCCCAGCGGCGGCTGGAGGTAGGTCCACGGCTGGCCGCCCGGACCGTGCGGGACCCCGAGAGGCAGCCGTCCGGAGGGGTTGACCCGCCCGGAGAGCACACCGGCCAGCGCCGGACCGCCCTCCTCGCCGGGGAAGAACGCCTGCACGGTGGCGGCCGTCCGGTCGGCCCAGCGGCCCAGCGCGTACGGACGTCCTGTCAGCAGGATCAGGATCACCGGGGTTCCGGTGGCCAGCAGCGCGTCCAGCAGTTCGCCCTGGACACCTGGCAGGGAAAGGTCGGCGGCATCGCATCCCTCACCGGTGGTGCCGCGGCCGAAAAGGCCGGCCCGGTCGCCGAGCACGGCGACGCAGACATCGGCGTCCCGGGCGAGCTCCGCTGCGGCGGCGATGCCGGAGGTGTTCGCGCCGTCCACCTCGCAGCCCTGTGCCGAGGACAGCTTCGCCTCGGGGAACTCCGCGCGCAGCGACTGGAGCACGGTCGGGATGTCGATGCCCATCGGCACCTCTGGGTGCGAGACGCCGACATGGCTGGGAAAGGAGTAGCAGCCGAGCATGGCCAGGGCGTCGTCGGCGCGCGGCCCGACGACCGCGATCCGGCCGTCGCCGCGCAACGGCAGCGCGCCGCCGGGGTTGGCGAGCAGCACGACGGCCTGCTCGGCCAGGTTCCGGGCGAGCGCCCTGTTCTCCGGCGGGTCGAGGTCCACGGTGTCGCGCGCCTGCTCGGGGTCCGCCCCGGCCAGCACGGCGGGCAGCGGCGACCATTCCGGATCGAGCAGTCCGAGCTCGCACTTCTGCAGCAGGACCCGGTTCAGCGCCCGGTCGACCAGTTCCTCGGCTACGACGCCGTCCTGTACGGCGGCGACGAGCGCATCGCCGTAACTGCGGACGGTGGGCAGTTCGACGTCCACCCCTGCGGCCAGCGCGAGGCGGGCGGCGTCGGCACGGTCCGCGGCGACCTTGTGCAGGGTCTCCAGGAAGCCGATGCCGAAGTAGTCGGCGACGACGGTGCCGTTGAACCCCCAGGTGTCCCTGAGCAGTTCGGTGAGCAGCGCCGGGTCGGCCGCCGTGGGGACGCCGTCGATCTCGGTGTACGAGGACATCACCGAACGGGCGCCTCCCTCGCGCAGCGCCATCTCGAAGGGCGGGAGGACGACGTCGGCCATCTCCCGCGCTCCGGCCCGGACCGGCGAGAGGTTGCGGGCGCCCGCCGACGCGGCGTATCCGGCGAAGTGCTTGAGCGTGGCGACGATGCCGGCGGACTCCAGGCCCCGGACGTACGCGGTGCCGATGGTGCCGACCAGGTACGGGTCCTCGCCGATGGTCTCCTCCACGCGGCCCCAGCGCAGGTCGCGCACGACGTCGAGGACGGGTGCCAACCCTTGGTGGACACCCACCGACCGCATGTCGCGGCCGATGCGGTGGGCCATCTCGGTGATGAGATCCGGGTTCCAGGCGGCTCCCCAGGACAGCGGTACGGGGTAGGCGGTGGCCCCCCAGGCGGTGAAGCCTGCGAGGCACTCCTCGTGGGCGAGCGCCGGGATGCCGAACCGTCCGGCCGCCACGATCCGCTCCTGGGCGCGGGCCAGTGAGACGGCACCGACGCCGGGGTCCACCGGGGCAGTGCCGAACGGGCGGGTCAGCTGGCCGAGGCCGCGGGTGGTGAGTTCGTCCCAGTCGACCGGGTCGATCATGTCGTTCTGGTGCGGTGCGACTCCGTCGCCGTCGGCGTCGGCGCCCACCCAGACTCCATACAGCTGGGCGGCCTTCTCCTCCAGGGTCATCCGGGCGACGAGGTCGGCCACCCGCTCCTCGGGGGTGAACGAAGGGTCGCGCCAGGGGCCGTCGACCGCGGTAACGGGTTCGGTCTGTCGGGCATGCGGGACGGGGTGGATTGCCATGGCGGCAGGGGTTCCTCTCGTGAATGCGGCGGTACGGGGCGGCGTGGGAGAGCTACTTGCCGCCCACCCCCATCAGTCCGTTGACCAGCGCCTTCCGTGCCACGAGGTAGACGGCGAAGATGGGTACGACGGAGAGGACGATCGCGGCCAGAACGGCCGGGATGTTGACGCCGAACTGGGTCATGAAGTTGAAGAGACCGAGGGTCAGTACCCGGTTCTCCTCCGACTGCGTCAGGATCAGCGGGAACAGGAAGCCGTTCCACGCCTGGAGCGCGGTGTAGATGGCCACCGTGCTGATGCCGGCCTTGGACATGGGGACCGCCAGCTGCCACAGCATCCGCAGGGGCGAGGCGCCGTCGAGCGACATCGCCTCGTACATCTCCTCGGAGACATCGCGCATGGTGCCGCTGAGCACCAGCACTGCCACCGGCATCGCGAAAGCGGCGGTCGGCAGGATGATCGCGGGCAGGGTGTCGTACAGCCCCATCTTGCCGATGAGCAGATACAGCGGCACGATCACCGCCTGTGCCGGGATCGCCACGCCGAGCAGGAAGGTCCGGAAGGCGAGCGAGGAGAGCCGGCTGCGGGTGCGCACCGCCACATAGGCGACGGGCACCGAGAGCAGCAGCACGATGGCCACGGTGGACGCGGCGACAATCGCCGTGTTGGCGAGCATCGTGGAGAAGCCGCTGTTCAGCACGGTGTTGTAGTTGTCGAGCGTCGGATTCGTGGGGAAGGCCAGCGGGTCGCCGTTGAGCGCCTCGTCCTGGTGCATCAGCGACGAGGAGATCAGGGTGTAGAGCGGTACGACCACGATGATGAGCCAGACCAGCGAGCCCAGACCGGCCAGTGGGTTGCCCCAGCGCTTGCGGCGGCCGGCTGCTGCCCCATGGCGTCGGACCGCGGGCGACATGACCGGCGCCTCGGGGCGGGTGTCGATTGACATCTCGTCACATACCTTCCCGGGTGGACCGCATGTTCCCGAAGCCGCTGAAGCGGACCAGGATCAGCGACAGAGCGGTGGCCACCACGACCAGGGCCGTGGCGATCGCCGCGGCATAGCCGAGGTCGTAGGTCTGGAAGCCGGTCCGGTACATCAGATACGGCAGGACCGTGGTGTCCGTGCCGGGACCGCCCTTGGTCATGATCAGCACGGTGTCGAAGTACGTCAGCGAGCCGACGATCATCAGGACCGACGAGGTCGTGATGGTGTGGCGCAGCTGCGGCAGCGTGATGTGGAAGAACTGCCGGAACATGCCGGCGCCATCGATTTCGGCCGCCTGGTACAGCACCTCGGGGATCTGCCGGGCGCCGCCCTGGTAGATCAGGGTGTGGAACGGCATGAACTGCCAGCCGCCGACGAACGCCACGGTGAGCAGGGCGCCGGTGGAGGATCCCATGATGTTCGGGTCGATCCCGAACCAGGGCCCTATCTCCTTGATCACGCCGAAGTTGGGGTCCAGCAGGGCGTGGAAGAGCATGGCGATGGCGGTGGTCGAGAGCAGCAGCGGAACGAAGAAGACCGCGGAGAGCACGGCCCTGCTGCGCTGCCGGCCCGCCGCCCAGACACCGAGGAGCAGTGCCACAGGGGTCTGGAAGGCCCAGCTGACGGTGGTCAGCAGAAGGCTCAGCCAGGCGGCCTGGCGGAATTCGGAATCCTTGAACAGCCGGGTCCAGTTGTCCAGGCCTGCCGGGGTAGGGGAGTTCAGCCCGTCCCACCGGCAGAAGGAGAGATAGACGGCGATCGCCAGCGGGACGATCGCGAAGACGGCGAAGAAGAGGATGCCGGGCAGTGCCCAGCTGACCGGAGGACGGCCGACGTTGCCGACGGCCGTCTTCCTGCCCCCACGTGTCTTCACGTGCGGAGTGTGGTGGGACATGCCTACTTGACGGCCTTCATCGCTGCGACGAACTGCTCAGGGGTGGACTTGCCGGCGAACAGCTTGCTGATCTCGGTGAGCAGCGGGGTGGCGTACTGGGACTCCAGTGCCTGGTCCCACGAGAGCGTGAAGCTGGGCGCCTTCTGGACCAGGCTGTACTGGTCGTTGGCGAACTGCGGGTTGGGCGACGTGCTGAGCATCGAGGCCGCGTTGGACGTGGTGGGGATGTCGCCGTTGTCGACCAGGGCCTTGGCGTAATCCTGCGAGGCCATCGTCTTCAGGAAGGCGATCGCGGCGTCCTTGTGCTTGGTGCGCGCGTTGACCGACCAGTAGTTGGTCGGGTTGCCCACCACGTCCGCCGCGTCGCCGACGCCGCCGGCCACGGTCGGGAAGGCGGTCCAGCCGAGGTCCTTCTTGGCGAACTCCGGCGCCTTGCCCAGCTGGGTCGAGTACTCCCACGAGCCCATGAGGTGCATGGCGGCCTTGCCCTTGTTGAGGAGCGTGGGCGCGCCACCGTTGCCGTAGTCGACGGAGTTGAAGTTCTTGCCGAAGGCACCCTGGTCGACGAGCTCCTTGACGGTCTGGGCCGCCTTCAGCACCGCAGGGTCGCCCCAGCCGGAGGTGTCGCCGTTCTGGATCTTCTGGAAGACCTCGGGTCCGCCGATCCGGTCGAGCAGGTACTCCATCCACATCAGCTCGGGCCACTTGTCGGCGCCGCCGAGAGCGAAGGGCGTGATGCCCTTGGCCTTGAAGGTGGTGATGGCGTTCTGCAGGTCCTCCCAGGTCTTGGGGGCCTCGATCTTGTTCTCGGCGAAGAGCGACTTGTTGTAGAAGAGCATCACGGGCTGCATGCCGCGCATCGGCACCCCGTAGATCTTCCCGTCGAGGCCGCCCGCCGTCATGATCGACGGAAGGAATCCGTCCTTGAGCTCAGGGGTGCTGTTGACCGTCGACGTGAGGTCGACCAACTGCTTCGCGTCGACGTACGGCTTGATCGAGCCGCCGCCCCAGTTGAAGAAGACATCCGGAGCGCTGGGCGAGCCCATGGAGCTGCGAAGCTTGTTCACGTAGTCGGTGCCGGGGACCGACACCAGCTTGACCTTCACCTTGGAGGTCTTGTTGAAATCGTTCACCGCGGCCTGCTGAACCTTGACCGCGTCGTCTCCGTACACGTAGGCGGTGATCGTTCCGCCGTCGCTGCCGCCGTTCCCGCTGGAACCGCAGCCGGTCAGCAGCCCGGCCATGACCATGGCTGCACCCGCCGCGGTCCATCTCGCCGTTCGCGTACCGTGAGTGAAAATGCCCGCCCGCATGACCGCACCTCTGTCGAATGTTTCGGAGATTCGCTCGAATGTTGCCGGAACCGTACGGTCGCGTTTCGGGCACGTCAAGAGGCCTGACGAGGTATTTACCAAGCAGGACCGGCGCACCCGGTTGAGGCGGCGGGAGGCTACGATTCCTGCATGAGCCCCGCAAAGGTCCATCCCCAACAGGAGAAGACGCCGATCGGCGAACCGCCGGAAGGCAGCGCCACGCTGGCGGAAATCGCCCGGGCCGCCGGAGTCTCGGCTCCGACAGTTTCGAAGGTGCTGAACGGACGCGCCGACGTCGCCCCGGGTACCCGTACCAGGGTTGAGGAACTGCTGCTGCAGCACGGCTACCGCCGCAGGCGTGGCTCCACGGCGCAGTCCCAGCTGATCGACCTCG
This sequence comes from Streptomyces sp. NPDC058239, assembly GCF_042882185.1. NCBI lineage: Bacteria > Bacillati > Actinomycetota > Actinomycetes > Kitasatosporales > Streptomycetaceae > Streptomyces > Streptomyces sp. NPDC058239. Next base: position 271,266 of record NZ_JBHVWS010000005.1, on the reverse strand, counting down.
TCTTCCACGAGCTGGACAGTGCCTGGGCCATGGAGGTCGTCCGAGGCGTCGAGAACGTCGCCCGGGAGGAAGGACTGAGCCTGGTGCTCTCCGAGAGCGCCGGCCGGCTGACCCCAGGCCAGACCTGGGTGGACGGTGTGCTGGCCCGTCGGCCGGTCGGGGTGATCCTGGTGCTCTCCGACCTGACGGCCGCCCAGCGTGCCCAGCTGACCAGCCGCAACATCCCGTACGCCGTGGTCGACCCGGCGGGCGACCCGGGTGACGACGTGCCGTCGGTCGGGACCACCAACTGGCAGGGCGGGCTGGCAGCCACCCGCCATCTGACCGGTCTGGGACACCGCCGGATCGGCGTCATAAGCGGCCCGTCCCGCATGATGTGCAGCCGCGCCCGCGTCGACGGCTACCGGGCCGCGCTGGAGACCGCGGGCCTGCCCTTCGATCCGGAACTGATCCGGGAGGGCGAGTTCCACCACGAGGCCGGCTACGCGGCGAGCCTCGAACTCCTGCAACTGCCCGACCCGCCCACCGCTTTGTTCGCGGGCAATGATCTCCAGGCCCTCGGCATCTACGAGGCGGCCCGCGAACTGGGGCTGCGCATCCCGGAGGACCTGAGCGTCGTCGGGTTCGACGATCTGCCCCTCACCCGGTGGATCGGACCACCGCTCACCACGGTGCGCCAGCCCCTCATCGAGATGGCCGAGACCGCCGCCCGCCTGGTCCTCGACCTCGGCCGGGGCGGCCGGCCCGCGACCACCCGGGTCGATCTGGCCACCAAGCTGGTGGTACGCAGCAGCACCGCCGGGCCCAGCCGCTGATCCCTCCTGCCCGTACCCGCTCACCCGGTCCGACCTGCGCTTCAATTCCGTTGCGGGCCGGGCGGGAGCCACGTACCGTCCCCCGTCATGACGACCCCCACCCTGCACACCGGGCGGCTGCTCCTGGAGCCGTACACACCCGCGGACGAGGACGGCTTCGTGGCGCTCTTCCAGGACGCCCGGGTGTCCCGGTGGATGGGTGACGGACCCCGTACCGAGGCCGAGGACCGCGCCCTGTTCGGGCGGGTCTTCAGCAAGGTGTACGCACAGGAGCTCTTCGACGTATGGGCCGCGCGACAGGGCGGCCGTCTGGTCGGCCATGCGGAGATCAAGCCCTCCTCGTCCCCGGAGGTGGACGGCCACGAGATCGTCTACGCCCTGGCACCGGCCGCATGGGGACAGGGGTTCGGCACCGAGATCGCGCAGACACTGACTTCGTACGGGTTCGACGCCCTCGGGCTCACCGAGGTGCATGCGACGGTGGCCGCCGAGAACGCAGCGTCGCTGGCGCTGCTGAGCCGGATCGGCTTCCGGCACGTCCGGGACACGGTGGAGGACGACGGCAGCACGACCCGGGTCCTGACGCGCTCCGCAGACGCCGGCATCGCCGGGGCAGATCAGCCGCGGTAGACGTCCAGACGGCCGCACATGCCGAACTTCCCGTACGCCGAGGGCTGTTCGGCGTGCACACAGGCGTCGGCGAGGTATCCGCCGTCACCGCGCGCCAGAGCGTCCAGCTGTCCGCCGGTCACCTCGGACGCGGCAGCTGCTCCCTTCTGCCAGCGCCCCCGCCAGTCCTCGGTCCTCGGGCGTACGAGTGCGGCGGCGGCCCGGTGGAAGTCGGCGAGCGGTTCGGGGTCACCCGCCTCGGTGGCCCGGCGCAGCGCGAGAAAACCCTCGACGGCGAGGTCACGGCGGGCGCGGGCGGCCCGCTCCTGTTCCTCTTCGGAGCCGTCGACGGGAAGGGCGACCGCCACCCGGTAGGCGTCGGGGTCCGCGAGGTGGCGGGGCGGCAGAGTGAGTACGGCGTCACCGGCCTCGGGCAGCCCGCTGTTCTCCATGAGGACGACGATGCGCAGCCCGTCCTCGTTGACCAGGCGGTGGATCGTGCCCGGCGTGAACCAGACCAGGGCACCCGGGGCCAGTGGCGTCTGCCGGAACCCCGACGCGGTGAGGGTCTGCACCGAGCCCGTGCCCCCGACCACGACATACCCCTCGGAGCAGGTGAGGTGGAGGTGGGGCGTCCCGCCGCGCAGGCCGTCCGCGGTGGGCCAGTCGTAGACCCTCAGGTGGGAGACGGCAACGGCACCGGGCAGCCCTTCGAAGGTCGGCACAGCTACTCCTCGGTCTCTCTGCGTCGGCACGGGGCAAGCGCTTTCTACACCTGCTGCACCGTACCTTCGCCGACCGTGGAAGCAACAGGGTCCGGGCGACCGGAGCTGCCCTGCGGGCCACTGTCAGTGGTGGGGTGCAGACTGGCCCGTATCCGACACAACGACGTTTCGGGAGGTTCGGCCATGACCGACGTACTACTCACCGTGGGTACCCGCAAGGGACTCTTCATCGGCCGCAGGCGCGGTGGCGCGTGGGAGTTCGACGGCCCGCATTTCAATGCCCAGGCGATCTATTCGATCGGGATCGACACCCGCAGGCAGGTCCCCCGACTACTGGTCGGCGGGGACAGCGCGCACTGGGGCCCTTCGGTCTTCCGCTCCGACGACCTGGGCAGCACCTGGGTCGAACCTCAGCAACCGGCCGTGAAATTCCCTCAGTTCACCGAGGCATCGCTGGAGCGGGTCTGGCAGCTCCACCCGGCGGGCCCCGAGGCGCCCGATGTCGTGTACGCGGGGACCGAGCCGGCGGCGCTGTTCCGTTCTCAGGACGGCGGTGTGTCCTTCGAACTGGTCCGCCCGCTGTGGGAGCATCCGACGCGTTCGAAGTGGGTGCCGGGCGGGGGCGGCGAGGGTCTGCACACGATCCTCACGGACCCCAGGGATGCCCGGGCCGTGACGGTCGCGGTCTCCACGGCCGGGGTGTTCCGTACCAAGGACGGCGGCGCGAGCTGGGCTCCGTCGAACAAGGGAGTGTCGGCGGTCTTCCTCCCCGACCCGGATCCGGAGTTCGGTCAGTGCGTCCACAAGGTGGCCCGGGACGCGGTCGATCCCGACCGGCTCTACCTCCAGAACCACTGGGGAGTGTTCCGGAGCGACGACTCCGGGGACAACTGGACGGACATCGGCCGGGGCCTGCCCTCCGATTTCGGATTCGCCGCAGCAGCGCACCCGCACCGCGCGAACACGGCGTACCTCTTCCCGATCAACGCCGATGCCGACCGCGTGCCGGCCGAGCACCGCTGCCGGGTCTTCCGCACCGGCGACGCGGGCAGCACCTGGGAGCCGCTGTCGGCGGGGCTGCCCGAGGAGACGCATTACGGCACGGTGCTGCGCGATGCGCTGTGTACGGACGACGCCGACCCTGCGGGCGTCTACTTCGGCAATCGCAACGGCGAGGTGTACGCGAGCGCGGACGACGGGGACAGCTGGCAGCAGCTCGCCTCGCACCTTCCGGACGTCCTCTGCGTCCGGGCGGCGGTCATGGGCACGTGACCGGTGTGGTCATCAGCAGTGGAGCAGGGCCCGCGGCAGCAACTGCCCCGGCCTTGATGCAGTCGGTCAGGATGCAGAACTGCACGACGTGGCGACCGGCGCGTAGGCCGGAGTCGGTCGGATTCACCCCACAGTCCTGAATCCGCTGTTACCGCTGCTGGAGGCCGGGGTGTTGGACGACCGGGCGGCGACCCGGTAGCGGTGGCAGTAGGAGTGGTGGCACAGATATGAGCCGCCCCTGATCACCCGGCGTTCCCCCTGGGGCGGGCCTGTCGGGTCGGTGTGCGGCGAATCGGCGTAGTAGTCGGCGGAGAACCGGTCGGCGCACCACTCCCACACATTGCCCGCCATCTCGTGCAGCCCGAAGCCGTTGGGCGGGTAGACGCGGACGGGTGCGGTCGCCAGCCAGCCGTCGGCCCCCGTGTTGACGCGCGGGAACGCGCCCTGCCAGATGTTGCACAGCCAGCGCCCGTCCGGCGTCAGTTCGTCACCCCAGGGAAAGCGGCGGCCGGGCAGCCCACCGCGGGCGGCGTACTCCCACTCGGCCTCGGTGGGCAGACGCCGTCCAGCCCATGTGCAGTACGCCGTCGCGTCGTCCCAGGAGACGTGGACCACGGGATGGTCGGGCTCGGCCTCGGACAGCGGACCGTGCGGGTGCCGCCAGTCGGCGCCACGCACCTCCAGCCACCAGGGCACCACCGGGTCCGCCGTCAGTACATCGGCGGGCTCGGCGGCCACCGCCAGATGGAAGACCGCGGAGTGTCCGGACCGCTCCGCCTCGGTGCGATAGCCGGTCTCCTGCGTGAACGTCTCGAACATCGCGACGGTGACGGCCGTGACATCGATACGGAAGGGCGAGAGCCGTACGGCGTGGACGGGCGTCTCACCATCGTCCGCGTAGCCCTCCGCGAACGCGTCACCCATCCGGAACTCACCGCCCGGCAGCGCGATCTCGTCGTGTACCGGGGGCCGGGGAGCGGGGGCGATCGTGGCCGCCCCGCAAAGGCTCTGCCCGGATACGGGAGCGCAACAAGTTCTTGACTGCTTCATGGCGCGAGTATATGAATACCCTCACATACGTGCACTAGCACATAGGAGCCCGACCGGTGAAGCTCGATCACGTCCTGCTCGCGCTACTGTCCTTCCGCCCCTACAGCGGCTACGACCTCAGGAAATGGCTTGAGATCGAAGGCCAGTTCATCCGCTCGCGAGCTCACCACAGCCAGATCTACCGGGTGCTCGCGCGCATGATGGCGGACGGCTGGGTGGAGTACGAAGTGGACCCGCGCGAGGGTCGGCCCGACGCCAAGGTCTACCGGCTGACACCACTCGGCCGTGAGGAGCTACTGGCCTGGGTGCGCTCGCCCTACGAACCGGTCAGCCGATTCCAGGACGTGGACTTCCAGGCCAGATTCGGATTCACCGCGGCGCTGGACCGCGAGGCGGCGATCCGGATGGTCGACACCGAGCTGGACTACCGGCGCGCCCAGATCACCCGTAACCGCGACAGAGACCGCACGCTGCGATTCGAGAACCCGCTGCCCGAACTCGACACGCGTCTGGTCCAGCAGGTCTTCGACCGGATGCACACGCGTGGCGCCGCGTGGGCGGACCAGTGGGTGGAGTGGCTGGAAGAGATGAAGTGCTGGCTCGAGGAGGCCTCGTGAAGGCGATCATGGTGATGTTCGACAGCCTGAACCGGCACATGCTGCCGCCCTACGGGGGCGACTGGACGCACGCGCCGAACTTCGCCAGGCTCGCGCAACGGTCCGTGAGCTTCGACAGTTGCTACGCCGGATCGATGCCCTGTATGCCGGCCAGGCGGGAGATACACACGGGCCGGTACAACTTCCTGCACCGCAGCTGGGGTCCGCTGGAGCCGTTCGACGACTCGATGCCGGAGCTGCTGAAGCAGTCGGGTGTCTACACCCATCTGGTGAGCGACCATCCGCACTACTGGGAGGACGGCGGCGCCACCTACCACAGCCGCTACAACACGTGGGAGTTCTTCCGCGGCCAGGAGGGCGATCCCTGGAAGGGCCAGGTGGCCGACCCGGAGATACCCGAGGACCTCAAGCAGGTGCGTACGCCGTTGTACCGCCAGGACTGGGTGAACCGGCAGCACATGGCCACCGAGGACCGCCACCCGCAGACGCTGACCTTCGACGCCGGGCTGGAGTTCATGAACACCAACCACGCCCAGGACCGCTGGTTCGTCCAGATCGAGACCTTCGACCCGCACGAGCCCTTCTTCAGCCACCAGCAGTACAAGGATCTCTACCCGCACGACTACGAAGGGCCGCACTTCGACTGGCCCGACTACAAGGTCGTGACGGAGACGCCCGACCAGGTCCAGCACGCCCGCTACGAGTACGCCGCACTGCTGTCGATGTGCGACAGGTCGCTCGGCCGGGTCCTCGACGCCATGGACGAGCTGAACCTCTGGGACGACACGCTGCTGATCGTCTGCACCGACCACGGCCTCCTGCTCGGCGAGCGCGGCTGGTGGGGCAAGAGCGTGCAGCCCTGGTACAACGAGCTCGTCCACCTGCCGCTGTTTGCCTGGGACCCGCGGTCGGGTGCGGCGGGCGAACGGCGCGAATCACTCGTGCAGACCATCGATCTGGCCCCGACGCTGCTGGAGTTCTTCGGCCTCGACCGGCCCGGCGACATGCAGGGTGCGCCGCTCCCCGTCGCGGAGGACACCCCGGTACGGGAAGCGGGCCTGTTCGGCATGTTCGGCGGTCACGTCAACATCACCGACGGCCGCTATGTGTACATGCGCGCCCCCGCCACGGCGGAGAACGCCCCCCTGCAGGAGCACACGCTCATGCCCACACACATGCGCGGCCGCTTCTCCCCCGCCGAACTGGCCGACATCGAGCTGGCCGAGCCGTTCACCTTCACCAAGGGCGTACGGACCGTTCGGGTGCCCGGCCGGGTCTTCACCAACCCGCACCGGCACGGCACGCTGCTGTTCGACCTGGACACCGACCCCGAGCAGTTGGAGCCGATGGCCGACGACGCGGTGGAGCTGCGGATGGCCGGGCTGCTGGTGGAGCTCATGCGGGCCGGTGACGCGCCACCGAGCCAGTACGTGCGGCTCGGCCTGCCCGAACACGGCCCGGTCACCGAGGCACATCTGCTGGTGCGGGCGCAGCGCGCACACGCGGAACAGGCGAGGGAGCCGCTGCCCCGGGCCGAGGACTACCCCGAGGGCCGGTTCTCGCTGCGTACTCCCATCAAGGCGCTGATCTCCGACCCGGTCGCCGTCGAGGTGCTGCGCAGGCATCTGCCCGGCGTGGTCGATTCCGAGCTGCTGCAGATGGTCGGTGGGACGCCGCTGATCGCCGTGGCCGCCTTGGCGGGCGGCATGTTCCCGCCCGAGAAGCTCCGCTCGATCGCGGAAGAGCTCGCCAGGCTCTGACCGGTCGCCGACAGTCCGGCGCCGGTGACGGGGCTGCATCCCCGTCACCGGCCACACCTTCCCTCCTCCGGCAATGAAAGAGGTGGCGCGATGCCACAGTCTACCTGGGCCCCATCCGCCGAAGTCGGTGGGCGCTGGGGCAAACTGTCCCTGCTCAGCGGCACCCTGGTGGTCGATCAGACCGAATCCAGCCTGGTCGGCGGCCTGTTCCCGGTGATCCGGCAGTCGCTGGGCCTCTCCCTCGGCGCGCTCGGTGTGCTGACCGCCGCGGGCAAGATCGTCGGGGTCTTCACCGGTCCGTTCTGGGTGTGGGCAGCCCGACGCTGGTCACGCAAGGGCGTGCTGGTCCTGGCCACCGGCCTGTGGGGGGTCTGGGGCATCGCCGCGGGCTTCTCCCAGAACTTCGCCCAACTGCTGATCTTCTACACGATTCTCGCGGCCGGCTACGCCGCTGCCCAGCCGGTCGTCAGCGAGATCGTCGCCGACCTGTTCGACAGTTCCTCACGGGGCAGGGCCATCAGCTACCTCTACGGCGCGGTCGCGCTGGCAGCCGCGGTGCTCGGGCCGCTCAAGGGCCAGTTGGCCGACGTCGAGGAGGGCTGGCGCTGGGGCCTGTGGGGCATCGGCGCATTCAACATCCTTCTGGGGATCGCCATTTGGCTGTGGTTCCGCGACCCCGGACTGGGCGCGGCCGAACCCCAGCTCGCCGATCTGTCCCGCGAGACCCGCGAGGCGTACGCCAAGCTGACCTGGGGCCGCGCGGTGTCGCTCCTGCGCATCCCCAGCTTCGCGATCCTGCTCGGCTCGCGGCTGCTCTCCGGACATCTGATCGTCGGAACGTTCGGCGTGGTCTTCCTCGTGGATGTGTACGGCTTCAGCACCTCGGTCGCCTCCGTGGTGCTGCTGCCGATCGGCGTCGGCTTCCTCCTGGGCAACGTCCTCGGCGGCTTCGCCGGCGACTGGGCCGCCGGGCGCAGCCCGCGCTACGGGCTCGTCGGGGTACTCCAGGCGGCCCAGGTCGGCTTCGCGATCGTCGCCTACGTCGGCACCCAGTTCCACTATCAGTCGATCGGGCTGTTCTGTGTGTTCTTCGGTCTGATGGGTCTGATGCAGGGCGTCAACCCCGGTATCAACCGGCCGATGGTCATGGCGGTCGCCCCGCCCGAACTGCGCGCCATGGCATTCGCGATCTACGTCTCCGTCGTCGAAGCGATCGCCTTTGCCGCCTTCGGCCTCGGCGCCGGGCTTCTCGGCGACGCGATCGGACTCAAGGCCGTCTTCCTCTGGATACTCGTCGTCCTCATGCTGGCCAACGGCGCATTCCTGACCCTGCTCTACCGGCCGTACGCGCGCGATGCGGCCCGGGCCCAGCAGGAGCTCGACGCCCGTCGTCAGCAGGCTCTGGCCTGAGGGAGCAGCGGACGGCTGACGGCCTGTGCCGCAGGCTCGGACTCAGGGATCGCCACGCACTCCACGTGATGCGCAAGGGGCAAGGAAGTCGATGGCGAAGAACAGGAGGGAGCTACGCCTTCGCCGCCGCCGGTCCCGGACCGGCGGCGGCTCCGGCTCATGGCAGCTGCCAGTCCACCGGCTGGGCTCCCTGGCGGAGCAGGAGTTCATTGGTGCGGCTGAACGGGCGCGAGCCGAAGAAGCCGCGGTCCGCCGACATGGGCGAGGGGTGCGCGGACTCGATCGCCGGGAAGCCGTCGAGGAACGGCCGCAGATTACGGGCATCGCGCCCCCACAGCACTGGCACCAGGGGCTTGCCACGCGCGGCCAGGGCCCGGATGGCCTGCTCGGTCACTTCTTCCCAGCCCTTGCCGCGGTGCGCGCCCGGTTTACGGGGCGCCGTGGTGAGCGCCCTGTTCAGCAGCAGCACGCCCTGGCGCGTCCAGGGCGTCAGATCGCCGTTGGACGGTCGCGGTAGCCCCAGGTCCGTGTGCAGCTCCCGGAAGATGTTCTCCAGACTGCCGGGCAGCTGACGCACCTCGGGGGCCACGGAGAAGCTCAGCCCCATGGCCATCCCGGGTGTCGGGTAGGGGTCCTGACCGACGATCAGGACACGTACCTCGTCAAAGGGTTGCTGGAACGCGCGCAGAACGTTCGCGCCGGCCGGCAGATAGGTGCGGGCGGCTGCGACCTCCGCACGGAGGAAATCGCCCATCGCGGCGATGCGTCCGGCCACAGGGGCCAGCGCCTCGGCCCAGCCGGGCTCGACTACTTCATTCAACGGTCGTGGTGCCACGAAGCATCACTCTACCGGCGTACCGGACCCGCTCCCCGCCGCCGCCGCGGCTTCCGCGGCCGGTCTCCTGCGCCCCGAAGTCCCGCGTCCGGGACTCGGGATAGGCTGCCGCCGTCATTCCTCTTCTCACCTCTTCTGTGTCGGGAGCCGGTCCATGAGGTCACGCAGGCGTTCGCCGGAAAGCGGCGGTGCTCGTTGCGCCCGGTGGAGGCTGTCGTGACGGCGCAGACGGAGACGGACGCATCGGCCGGCCCGACGGGTACGTCGGGGCCGTTCGTGCTCGGCGTGGACTCGGGCGGTTCCGGGTTGCGGGTGGCGCTGGCCAACGTCGGCATGTCCGCCCCGGTGGGCACGACTGTCTGCGCCGAGCCAGTACGCACCGGACCTGCGGGAATCGATGCGGGCCATCTGCTGGAGCAACTGCTGCCCGCCGCCCGCCGGCTGCTGGAGCAGCACGGCAGCACTGACGGCACCGGGATCGCCGCCGTGGCGATCGGCGCCGCCGGCATGGCGACGCTCGGCGGACAGCTGCGCGCCGAGCTGCCTTCGGCCCTGGAGAGCGCATTCGGGACGCGGCGGCTGGCCCTCGCCGCCGACGCGGTGACCGCTTACGCGGGTGCGGTCGGTCAGCGCCCGGGCGCGGTCGTCGCGGGCGGCACGGGCATGATCGCGCTGGGTACGGATCTGACGAGCTGGCGCCGGGCCGACGGCTGGGGTCATCTGCTGGGTGACAGCGGCGGCGGCGCCTGGATCGGGCGGGCCGGGCTCGATGCGGCCATGCGCGCCCATGACGGGCGGCGCGGAGGGTCCGCCGCGCTGCTGGCCCGGCTGGAGGCGGTGTTCGGGCCGGCGCCCGAGCTGCCGGGACTGCTGTATCCGCGCACCGACCGGCCTGCCGTGCTGGCCTCGTTCGCGCCCGAGGTCGCCGCGTGCGCCGGGCGCGATCCGGTCGCCGCGGGCATTCTGCGCGAGGCCGCCGGGCATATCGCGGAGGCGGCCGCGGCGGTGTGCCCGAAGGCCGGGGCCGACGACGAGCCGTGCGAAGTAGCCCTGACGGGCGGCCTGTTCAGGATGGGCGATCCACTGCTCGTACCGTTGCGAGAGGAACTGTCCCGGCAGCTCCCGCAGGCACGGACGGTCCCCGGTTCGGGTGATCCGCTGACCGGTGCACTGTCCATCGCTCAGGCGTTGGCCGCCGGGGATCTGCGACTGCCGCGCCATCCGACGCTGCTCTGTGTACCCGGTCACGGGCCTGAACAGGAGCCCGGATAGGTGCCGACAGAGCAGGACAGTCGACCAGTAAGCCCCTCATCGGATAAAAGCGGACAGATAACGCCCTGCCGGGCCCTCCCCGAACAGAGGGGCACCCAAAACCAGTAGCATGCGGCGCCATGAGCACCCCCACTGGGCCCGCTTCCGGCCTGCCTGTACGAATGCCGCGACCTCGCCAGTCCGGACGGCACCGCCGCCCGGAGCCCGTGGTCGCACCTGAGGGCGCTGCCGCGCTCGTTCTCGCCGTTCCCGGTACCCCCTCTTCGGCCACGCGCAGCCTGGCCGAAGAGGTGATCAGCATCGCCCGTTCCGAGCTGCCCGGCCTCAATGCCCGGATCGGCTATCTCGACGGCGACGATGCCGAGTACCCGACGCTCTCGTCCGTACTCACCCACAGCGCCGCCGAGCGCATCGCGCGCTTCGAGCAGGCGCAGGCCGCGGGCCGCGAGGTCGCCGAGCCCGAGGGTCCGTCCGCCGTCGTGGTGCCGCTGCTCGCGGGGCCGGACAGCGCCCTGATCCGGCGGATACGGCAGGCCGTGATGGACAGCGGTACGCAGGTCGAGCTGACCGATGTGCTCGGCCCGCACCCGCTGCTCGCCGAGGCGCTGCACGTACGCCTCTCCGAGGCCGGTCTGGCCCGCGCCGACCGTGCCAGGCTCTTCACGGTGGCCACGGCCGCCGACGGCATCGTGCTGGCCACGGTGGGTGGCGAGGAGGCCGTGCAGGCCGCCGGGATCACCGGCATGCTGCTGGCTGCCCGGCTCGCGGTCCCGGTGATGGCCGCCGCACTCGATGTGGAGGGTTCCGTCGCGTCGATCGCAGAGCAGCTCACGGGCTCCGGCTCGGTGCAGCTCGCGCTGGCTCCGTACCTCGTCGGCCCCGAGGTGGCCGAGGGGCTGCTGGATGCCGCCGCGAAGGAGGCGGGCTGCGCGACGGCCGAGCCGCTCGGCGCGTATCCGGCGATCGGCAAGCTCGTGCTGTCGATGTACATGACGGCGCTCGGTATCACGCCGGCGACGCCGCAGGGTGCTCAGGCGCACTGACCCGGTGCCGGGTACACCCGGCAGCGGTCTGTCATCGATCGCCGGGCGGGCTTGATCTTTCCGGCCCGCCCGGCGATTCGGCTGTGCGTGGCGTGATGTCAGGCGAAGATCACGCAGGACGCGGCAGGGGCCTCCAGCGAGCCCACGCGGCGCGGGATGCCGGTCGCCGGGTCGACGGCGAACCAGCTGACGTTCCCGGACCGCTCATTGGCCGCGTACAGCCATCGGCCGGTGGGGTCGAGCGCGAGATCGCGCGGCCAGTGCCCGCCGCAGCCCACGGTCGTCACCAGCTTTGCCTTCTCGCCCGTTCCGTCGAGCGCGAGAACGGAGATGCTGTCGTGCCCCCGGTTGGCCGTCCAGAGGAACCGTCCGTCGTGCGAGACGACCACCTCGGACGGGTAGGTCGCCGTGTCCCCGCCACGCGTCGATTCCTCGGGCAGCACGGACGTCTCGGCGACCGGTTCCAGGACTCCCGCGGTGGCGTCCCACCTGCATATGGTGACGGTCGGTTCGAGTTCGTTCAGGACGTAGGTGTGGCTGCCCGCGGGATGGAAGGCCAGGTGGCGCGGGCCCGCGCCCGGCCGCAGGGCCGTCTCGCCGTGCAGCCGCAACGCCCCGGTGGTCGTGTCGAGCGCGCAGATCCGTATGGAGTCGGTCCCGAGGTCCACACTGAGCACCCAGTTCCCCGAGGGGTCCGGCAGCACCTGGTGTGCGTGCGGGCCCCGCTGACGGTCGGCGTCCGGACCGCTGCCTTCGTGCCTGAGCACGGAGGTGACGTCGCCGAGGGAACCGTCCTCCCGCACCGACAGAGCGGTGACGCTGCCGGAGCCGTAATTGGCGGTGAGCAGATGACCGCCTGCGAGCGCGAGATGGGTCGGACCATCGCCTTCCACCCGTCGGATCTCGCCGACCGGCTGCGGCACATCGCCGCTGATGTCGAGTGCGGCGGCCGCACCGTGCTCGGTCTCACTGACCGTGTAGAGCGCCCTGCCACCCGGACCCGGCCCGTGGCCCAGGACGAGATACGAGGGATCGGGAACGCTGTCCGTCGAGCCGAGGACGGTCAGGGCCCCGGTCTCCTGATCCACGGCGGCGGCGGTGATTCCCCGCCCGCCCGCCGAGGTGAACGACCCGATGAATGCCCGTCCCGCGCCGTTGTCGCTGCCCACCGCACTGCTCGTCACCGCACTGCCCCTCTCCGCCGACTGAGCACGACCGTTCGTACCGTCGTGATCTTCCCGGGCGACGGTAGCAGTCGGCCCATCGAGGTCTAGACCAAGGTCTCGGATTGCCGGCCGGCTCTGCGGAGGCGCTTCACACACCGATCAACGGGGCGCGCGGATCGCTGTGCAGCGGGGCGGCGAGCTCGGCGAGTGCCCGCTCCAGACCGTGCAGGTGGGCGAGAGCGGGCTCTGCGACGGCCTGGTGCGGCGGGATGCTCGGCATGCCCGCCCTCTCCGGATCCGGGGCCGTCAGCGCCTCCACGGAGGCTTCGACGCGCCAACAGGCAGCAGCGAGGCGGGCGTCGTGGGACGCTTCCGGGTCCGCAGCGACGGAGGCCAGACCGCGCACCTCGCGTGCGCATGTGTCCAGCAGGGCGAGCACCTGTCCTGCGCGGGCCTTCCGGGCGCGCAGTGGGCTCAGCGGATGCACCAGCGGGGCCAGGGACAGCCGCACCCGCCCGAGGAGCGCCTCCAGCTCGGCGATTCGGGGCGCCGGGTCGGCGGTCGTCGAACCGGAGAGTCGCGTCGCGGCTTCCGCGGTGCAGGCGTGCACGCAGCGCAGGGCCCGCTGGATCCATGCGTCGGTCGTGGCGTGCGTGGTGACCGGCAGCACGAGGAGCACCGCGAGCATCGCACCGAGCGCTCCGGCACCGGTCTCGGTGAGCCGCAGCACGAGCAGGGCCGGGTCCAGCACGCCGAGGAGTCCGTAGAGCGTCCCCGCCATCACCGTCACGGAGAACACCATCCAGGTGTACGAGACCGCAGCGGTGTAGAAAATCCCGAAGACGCCGATCGCGACGACGACCGCGCTGGGCACGGCAGCCCCGTGCAGCGGGACGACGACGGCCAGGCCGATGGGGATGCCGATCAGTGTTCCCAACACCCTGCGGAAGCCACGTACCAGTGTCTCGCCGCGCGAGGCGGTGTTCACGAAGACCCACCATGTGGCGCCCACGGCCCAGTACCAGCGCTGCTCGGAGAGGAGCAGCCCCGCCGTGAGGGCGAGGGCTCCGCCGACGGTCGCCTGAATCGCCTGGCGCGTGGTCGCACGGGCCAACCCCCTGCCGGTCGCCGGCGTGGGTACGGCGGCGGCGGGCAGCCGACGCTCGTAGCACCACAGTCCGAAGCGGACCGTCGACGAGGCGAGCAGGGAGAGGGCTACCGCGGAGTACAGCTCGGGCAACTGCCCGGGCAGTGTGTGGAGGAACTGCGTGGTGAAGAAGGCCATGAAGGCGAACACGCCCAGTGAGTGGCCGCGCGGCCCCCATCGTCGGGCGTACACGCCCAGGCCCATGACCGCGAGAAACGCCACGTCCCGTGCCAGCGGATGGCCGTGAAGCCCTGCGGCAAGGGCGAGCACGGGGAAACCGACGGCAGGCAGCAGGGCGGTGGTGATCGCCTGATCGCGCACCGTGGCGTCCAGCACCGTGAACAGGGCCAGCAGCGCGGCAAGCCCGCCGGTGACGGCCGCGACGAGCGAATGACCGGCCAGACCGCACACCGCGACGGCCAGCCCGATGCCGAGGACGGCCCGGAGACCGCTGCGCAGCCGTAGTCGGCCCGGGTCCGGGGAAACGAACATCCTCTTCAGCACGGCATGCTCCCGCTCCTGCACACCGGCCCTGCACACCGGCATGAAAAAGGCGCCGCGGGGATCCGCAGCGCCATCGACGGGTACATCACAACATCTCTACGACCCATGGCTCAAACGAGAGGGAAATCAATGGGCCATTGGCCCAGCCATTGGCCGCAGATGTGCACCATGGGTAGGCCAACGGACCGAAATGGGGCCGAACGCCGCCAGCAGCACCCCGGCACCTGTGTGGCCGTCGCGTGGACCAATGCCTCATGCCGCCCCGATAGGGCGGGAAGTCATCGGTGATGGGCAGGGGCCTGGGTGGGCAGTGCCGCAGTCACTTCGTAGCCGCCGTCAGGGGTGGCTCCGGTGGCGAGTTCACCTCCCAGCATCGCGGTGCGCTCGCGCATCCCGAGCAGACCGTGACCCGCGCCGGCCGAGGGCGGGGCGGCCCGGTCCGGCGGGGTGTTGGTGACCCGGACCGTGACGGCCGACGGGTGGTGGCCGATCTCCACCCGCACCTTCGCACCCGGTGCGTAACGCATCGCGTTGCTGAGAGCCTCCTGCACGATGCGGAACGCCGACAGCTCGACGCCCGGCGACAGCGGATGCGGCTCCCCGGTGGTCTCGGCGGTGACCGCGAGCCCGGCGCCGCGCGCGTTGTCGATCAGATCGTCCAGCCGGTCGAGGGTGGGCTGCGGGGCGTGCCTCGCCGCCTGTGGCAGGGGGTCCTCGGAGCGCAGTACGCCGAGCACCCTGCGCAGTTCGGTGAGCGCGCCGACCGCATTCTCGCGGATGCCCGCGAGGTTCTCCTTGAGCTCGTCGGACGGGTTCTCGACCAGGTGCGGGGCGACCTGTGCCTGGATGGAGATGACCGACATGTGGTGGGCGACCACGTCGTGCAGCTCGCGGGCGATCCGGTTGCGCTCCTCCAGAAGAGTGCGCCGGGAGCGCTCCTCGGCGGTGAGTTCCTCCTGTGCGACCAGCTGTGTACGCGCCACCCCGATGCCACGCAGAGCGGCGCCGACCACCACGGCGACGACGAGAACCGCGACGGCGAGGTGGACGTCGTTGCTGCGGCGCCAGGGGGCGGCCGCGCCGCAGGCAAGTCCCGCCACGACGCTGATCGTCAACGTCTCGGCGGCGATCCGGGGCCGGACCCGCAGTGAGAGCAGGAACAGCACCCCGGCCTGCAGCGCGATCCCGGCTCCGCTCCAGGGAAACATCATGCCGCCGGGACCGGAGGCTTTGGCGAAGGGGGTGATCACGACCGTGACGAGTATCGACACCCACCAGGCCGGGATGGGACGGAACAGTGCGCCGACGATCGCGGCCGACTGGATACCGGCGAACAGAATGCCGAGCTGTATGCCCATCCCGTACCCGAAGGCGTACTGGTTCGTGTTGGAGATGAGAATGCCCAGCGCGAACATCGCCAACGGCACCACGAGAGCCGGCCGCCACTCCAGCCAGCGCGGCCGCCGCGCATACGGGGTCGGGTCGGCCGCCGACGTCAACAGATCTTCGCGCAAGGTACGGGGCAATGCCCGCAGGGCCTGCGCCGACCGCCTCACCATGTCCCCCCGCTTCACAGAACTCACCTTAAGCGCGCCGCGACTCCGTCGACCGGACAGGATGCCCCTTGCGGACGACCATGCTCTTCTTTCGCGGCCGTCCCTGCTCGTAACCACGGAACGCCACCCAGCAGATCAGCAGCGCCACGGCGAACACGGGCAGCCAGGACAGCCGGGCGAGAACCCAGCCGGGGGCGTCGGGGACGGTGTGCAGACCCGGCAGGGTCCCGCCCGCCAACAGGCCGGTCGCGGTGACCGCGATCATCGCGGTCTGGTGCCACAGGAAAATCGTCATCGCGGAGAGGTTCACCGTCGCCACCACCGCCCAGACTGCCGGGCGTCGCAGCACCCGGCGCAGCGGGCCGAGCAGCAGCAGCGCCGCTCCGCACTGCGCGAGGCCGAAGGTGACCACGGCAAGGGTCGGCGGGTCGAGATTGGAAATCTCCAGGCCGGGCACCCCGACCATGGCTGCCGGGTAGCCGGCCCAGAGGACGAGTCCGGCGGTGGCGGCGGCTCCGCCGAGCAGCAGCGTCCAGCCGGTCCTGCGACTGTGCAGGTCACCCCGGGCCCAGGCCGCGCCCAGGCAGTACGGAACCAGCCAGCCGGCAAGCACGTTGACGGAGGTGAACCCGCCGGGCGCGTCCAGGCCGAACCGGTAGAGGTCGATGATCAGCACGACGGCGAACGGCCACAGCGGATGCAGCTTCGCCACCAGTGGGGTCCCCGCCGTCAGCGCTGCGAAGACCACCAGGAACCAGAGCGGGGACCACACGAGCTTGCACAGCGCGCGCACGGTGTCCTGGTCCGCTCCGGAGGCGAGCATCGTGCACGCCGCCACGGTCCATACGACCAGCACGACGACCACCGGTCGCAGCAGCCGGGTCATCCGCGTACGCAGCCACCGGCCGTAGTTCTCGCCACGGGCACGGGCGGAGGCGTAACTCTTCGCGCCGACCTGCCCGCCGACCAGGAAGAAGACGGCAAGGGTCTGGAACACCCAGGAGACCGGGGTGAATTGGGGCATGTACTGGAGCGGGCTGGAGCCGTGCATGGTGCCGCTGTCGACGACCAGTGCGGTCACCAGCCAGTGGCCGAGAACCACGCCGAGGATGGCGATGGCGCGCAGGGCGTCGATCGCGCGGTCGCGCTCGGCAGGAGTGGCGGAGTCCACCCGCCGGACGAAGTCACGCATGGAGCTCTCCCGAAGGCTGTGCGGACATGGCCGTTCCGGCCACGATCCGGGCGATGTTCTTCAGCGGTAAGGAACCGGGCTTCAGGTAGTCGCTGTGGCCGCCGTCGCCCGCCGCGAAGATCTCGGCGCCGAACTCGGGCGAGACCGGATCCGTTGCGAACCCGATGTCCGTAAAGGGAAGTTGGAGCTTCATGTGCGGCACATCGGCGATCCAGTCGTCGCTGCCGCGGCCCGCCCAGACGGTGGCCGGGGTGTGCAGGTCGGCGACGTTTCCGTAGCCGGTGCCGGGGCTCCCGTACAGGACGATGTCTGCGACCCGCAGTCCGTGCGCGGCGCGGGCGCAGACGACGGAGCCGTAGGAGTGGCAGACGAGGGAGGTCCGGACCGCAGGTTTCAGCCTCCTCAACTCCCCCATGAAGTAGCGCAGTTCGGAGGCCGCCTCGTCGGCCCGCCCCGAGGTCACCGACGTCGGGCTCACCGTCGTCGGCGTTTCGTATCCGAGCCAGGCGACGACGGCCGACCGCTCGCCCAACTCGCTGTGCAGTGCGAGCGCGCCGTTCCGCAGCCGCCAGTAGTGGTCGACGCCGATGCCCGCGCCGGGGACCAGCACCGCGATCCGTTCGGCGTGGGACAGGTCGCCGAAGATCTCGACGCTGCGGCCCCCGTCACGGCCGTCGAAGGAGAGGAAGCGGCGTGCGGGATCGGCCATGACGTGCAGCGCGGCAGCCCGCTTGCGGTCGCCGTGGTCGGCGGCTGCCCGCTCGGCCGCCCCGATGTCGGCGCGGGTCGCGGCGTACCGTGCGGCGAGGGCCTCGGTCGCAGCGGTACGCAACGGGCCCCGGACGGTCGGAGCCGGTGCCGGTACGGCCGCGGGGCCGGCCGCTCCCGCTATCGGCACGGCCACCGAGGCGGCCACCAGCGCGGCGAGCAGGGCGCGACACAGGCGGCTTCTGCTCGGATGGGACGACATGGCAGGTTGTTCCTTCCGTACCGGATGGCTGCACTGCTTGGGGTACAGAAGCTATGGAGAGGGCCTTGTAATCCGCGTCCCACCGGGGTGTGAACCTTTTTTGTAGCTCTATAGGACTACGGGTATGAGATGCGACTGAGGGTGCGTCGGATCGCTCCGTCGGGGCCGCTGCCGGGCCATTGGTACAGTCGCAGCCCGGATCGGCCTACCAGGAAGAGACCAACGGACCATGGCGGTGGACGCCCTCGACACCCGCATCCTGCGATTGCTCATCGAGCAGCCGCGCACCAGCGTCCGCGAGTACGCACGCATCCTCTCCGTCGCCCGGGGCACCCTCCAGGCCCGTATCGACCGGCTGGAGCGGGACGGTGTGATCACCGGTACGGGTCCGGTCCTGTCCCCTGCCGCGCTGGGTCACCCGGTGCTGGCCTTCGTTCATCTGGAAGTCACCCAGGGGCATCTGGACGAGGTCGGTGAGGCGCTCGCCTCGGTGCCGGAGATCGTCGAGGCCTTCTCGACCACGGGCGGCGGCGATCTGCTGGCCCGGGTGGTGGCCCGCGACAACGGGCATCTGGAGGATGTGATCCAGCGGCTGATCCAACTGCCCGGTGTGGTCAGGACGCGTACCGAGGTGGCGCTGCGCGAGCGGGTGCCGCACCGGCTGCTGCCGCTGGTCGAATCGGTGGGCCGCACGGCCGCCGGCAACCCGAAGTGATCACCGTCTTGGCATGCTGGACGGCATGAGCTCCCGGCGCATCCCCGTCCCCACCGTCGTCTTCGATCTCGACGCCACACTGGTGGACAGCGAGCCGAACTATTACGAGGCGGCGCGCCGCCTTCTGGAACGGTACGGCGTGCCCGGCTTCACCTGGGAGCATCACACCCGCTTCATCGGGATCGGCGTCCGCGAGACACTGACGGCCCTGCGCGCCGAGTACGGGATCGAGGCTCCCGTCGACGAACTGGTGGCGGGTCAGGACGCCCTGTATCTGGAGCTGGCGCGATCGTCGACCGAGGTCTTTCCCGAGATGCGGAAGTTCGTGGAGCGGCTGCACCAGGAGGGCGTCGGGATGGCGGTGGCGTCGGGTTCGTCCCGGGCGGCGATCGAGGCCGTGCTCGCGGGCACGGGACTCGACGCATATCTGAGCACGTATGTCTCGGCCGACGAGGTGGCGCACGGCAAGCCGGAACCGGATGTGTTCCTGGAGGCCGCCCGCCGCCTCGGCGCGGCGGCCGCCGACTGTGTGGTCGTGGAGGACGCGGCACCCGGCGCGGCCGCAGCGCATGCGGCGGGCATGCGCTGCATCGCGATTCCCTATGTGGCCGCGACGGCCTCCGATCCGGCGTTCACGGCAGCCGGTCTGCTCTTCGCGCGGGGGCAGAGCGAATTCACTGCGCAGGCCGCATACGACTGGCTGTTTCCGGGTGCAGGGCCCCGGCCCGCGCCCGTTCGGCCAGTTCCGCCTTCCTGATCTTGCCGGTGGCGGTCATCGGGAAGGCTTCGACCAGCTCGATGCCGGGGACCTTGTACGAGGCCATCGCCCCCACCGCCCATTCGTGCAGGGAAGCGGCGGTCAGCGTGGAGCCGGGGACGGCGCGGACGTACGCGTGGGGCCGCTGCCCGCGCTCCTCGTCGTCGACCGCGACCACGGCGGCGGCCATGACGTCCGGGTGCTGGGCGAGGAGGTTCTCTACCTCGGTCGGGAAGACGCTCATCCCCTTGACCTTGATCATGTCCTTGTCGCGGCCTAGGTAGTGCAGCGCGCCGTCCTCGTCGAGGCTGCCGATGTCGCCGGTGTGCAGCCAGCCGTCACGCAGTGCCGCGGCGGTCGCCTCGTCGGCGCGCCAGTAGCGGGTGAGGACGGAGGGGCCGCGGACGACGATCTCGCCGCGTTCGCCCAGCGGCAGCGGCTCGCCGGTGGTGAAGTCGACGACCACGAAGTCGGTGCCGGGCACGGGCAGTCCGCAGAAGACCGGGGCGGCCAGCAGATCATGGTCATCGTCCTGGAAGCCGAGGGTGTTGGTGTCGCTGGTGTGGGTCTCGCTCATGCCGTAGGACGCCTCGCGCAGCACGCTGTCCTGCCCTGCGGCCTTGCGCCAGCGGGCCCGCAGCGCGGGGGTGAGCTTGCGGATGAAGGAGACGGTGAGCGGGGCGGTGAGGCTGCTGAGGTCGGGGCGCGGCCCGTCGGCCGCTTCGAGCAGGCCCAGGAGTTCGAGGTAGTTCTCGACGGTCCCGGCCATGGTGGTGACCCGGTATTTCCCGATGGCTTCGAGGACGGTCACTGCGTCCCAGCGGGGCAGCAGCACGCTGGTGCCGCCGGAGACCAGCGGGGCGAGAATGCCGAGGTTCTCGCCCGCGATCCAGAAGACCGGCAGGAAGCACAGTGAGACGAGGCCGTCGTCCGCGCCCGGCATACCGTTCTGGATGGCGGTGGCCGTGTAGACCATGTGGCGTTGGGTGTGTTCGCAGCCCTTGGGCATCCCGGTGGTGCCGCCGGTGTAGTTGAGGGCGGCGAGTGCGTCGAGGTCGTCGGCGATCCGGCCGAACGGGGCGTGGTCCAGGAGCCGCTCCCAGTCCCGGGTCAGCAGCACCTCGCGTACGGGGGTGTCGGCCCGTATTGCGTCCAGTACCGGGAGCAGTTGCTCCTGGGTGATGACGACCTCCGGTCCCGCATCGCGGAGTTCGTGCCGCAGCTCGGCCGCCCGGAACATCGGGTTGACCGGGACATGGACGGCGCCGATACGGAGGACGGCGAGCATCGCGACCACGAAGTGGGGCGAGTTGGGGAGATGGACGCCGACCCGGTCACCGGCGCGCACGCCGAGGGAATGGAGTCGTCCCGCCAGGCGGCCGGAATCGGAGTCCAGTTGTCGGTAGGTCAGTTCCTCGCCCTCGAAGACGACGGCGGCCCGGTCCGGTGTCAGCTCAGCCCATCGGCGTACGTAGCCCGGCACGGTCAGCCATCCCGCCCGGTGGGCCGTGCTGTCGGGCTGCCGTCCCGCCCTGGCTCTCGTCTGACGGGCGCGCAGATCGCTCAGGTACTCATCGGTCACTACGGTGCGGCTCACTGCTGGCTCACTACTCCTTGCGTATGGCTCCGACTCCGAGCAGGTGCAGGTACATGGCGGTGACGTCGCGGACCGCGTCGTCGTAGGCGTCGGGCCGCTCGGCGACCAGCCGGGCGAACTGAATGCTCATGCCGCCGACCGCGCGCGCCACCGAGAGCGGTTCGACGACCGGCCGGGCTCCGCCAGCTCTGCGGATGGCCGCCGATGTGAAATACACCGGTCTGGGCACCTTCGAATTCCTGGTCTCCGGCGCCGAGTTCCATTTCATCGAGGCCAATCCACGGCTCCAGGTCGAGCACACCGTCACCGAGGAGATCACCGGAGTCGATCTGGTCGCGGTGCAGCTGCGGCTCGCGGCGGGCGAGACGCTCGACGCACTGGGGCTGGCGGGCCCGCCGCAGTCGCCGCGCGGTTTCGCGCTGCAGGCCAGGGTGAACGCGGAGGTGACCGGGCCGGATGGCTCGGTACGCCCTTCGGCGGGCAAGCTGACCCGGTTCGACGTACCGACCGGCCGGGGTGTGCGGGTGGACACGGCGGCGCGGGCCGGGCTGGAGATCGGCGTGCGGTACGACTCGCTGCTCGCCAAGGTGATCGTCCACGCACCGGACTTCGCTGCGGTGTGCGACCGGGCGCGGCGAGCCCTGGGCGAGTTCGCGGTGGAGGGCGTACGGACGGGGACGGAGCTGCTGCGTGCGGTGCTGGCCCATCCCGACTTCACGGCGGGCGGTACGGACACCGGCTTCGTCGCGGACCGGCTGGACACACTCATGGCGGACTTCACCCCGAAGCCGCGGCAGGGGACGGCGGACGGAACCCTGACCGCGCCGATGAGCGGCACGGTCGTCTCGGTCGATGTCGCCGTGGGCGATGACGTGCGTTCCGGGCAGCAACTGCTCGTCGTCGAGGCCATGAAGATGGAACATGTCGTACGGGCCGAATCGGCCGGTACGGTACGGGCGGTCGGGGCATCGGTGGGCGACACGGTCGGCGAGGGCCGCCCCCTGCTGGTCATCGACCCGTCGGACGGTCCGGCGGGCGCCGGGACGGTGGCGGACACCATCGATCCGGACGCGATCAGGCCCGATCTCGCGGAGGCCCGCCGGCGGCTGGGCATCGGTCTGGACGAGCAGCGGTCCGAGGCCGTCGCCAAGCGGCACCGGATCGGCCGACGCACCGCCCGGGAGAACATCGCGGACCTGTGCGACGAGGGCTCGTTCACCGAATTCGGCGCCCTCGCCATCGCCG
Organism: Streptomyces sp. NPDC058239; assembly: GCF_042882185.1. Classification (NCBI taxonomy): domain Bacteria; kingdom Bacillati; phylum Actinomycetota; class Actinomycetes; order Kitasatosporales; family Streptomycetaceae; genus Streptomyces; species Streptomyces sp. NPDC058239. Next base: position 249,009 of record NZ_JBHVWS010000005.1, on the reverse strand, counting down.
CGCAACGCCGCCGCCGTTCACTCGACGACCTGATCGTCTCCACCCCGGCCGACGGCATGGTCACCGGCACGGGCACGGTGAACGGCGAACCGTGCGTGGCGATGTCGTACGACTACACCGTCCTCGCGGGCACCCAGGGCCATCAGAACCATCGCAAGACGGACCGTATGCTGCTGCTCGCCGAGCGGCGCGGGCTGCCGGTGGTGCTGTTCGCCGAGGGCGGCGGTCGCCCCGGGGACACGGACACCACGGCGGTCGCGGGTCTCGATGTGACGACCTTTCATCAGATGGGCCGTCTCAGCGGTCTCGTCCCGCTGGTCGGCATCGCGTCGGGACGGTGCTTTGCGGGGAACGCGGCGCTGCTCGGCTGCTGCGACGTGGTGATCGCGACACCGGAGGCCACCATCGGCATGGGCGGCCCGGCCATGATCGAGGGCGGCGGGCTCGGCACATACCGGCCGGAGGAGGTCGGACCGCTCTCCGTGCAGGTCCCGAACGGTGTCGTGGACATCGCGGTGGCGGACGAGGCCGAAGCGGTGGCGACGGCCCGTCAGTATCTGTCGTACTTCCAGGGTCCGCAGGCCGGCGGGGAGGCGCCCGACGGGCGGCTGCTGCGTCACACCGTGCCGGAGAACCGGCGCCGCGCCTACGACGTACGGACGGCGCTGGAAGGGCTGGCGGACGTGGGTTCCGTACTGGAGCTGCGGGCCGGTTTCGGGACGGGGATCATCACGGCGCTGGTCCGGATCGAGGGCCGGCCGATGGGCCTGATCGCCAACAATCCGCTCCATCTGGGCGGCGCCGTCGACCGGGACGCGGCCGACAAGGCGGCCCGTTTCCTTCAGCTGTGCGACGCGTTCGCGCTGCCCGTCGTCTCGCTGTGCGACACCCCCGGCTTCATGGTCGGCCCCGATGCCGAACGGACGGCGACGGTGCGGCATTTCTCCCGGCTCTTCGTCACGGGCGCCAATCTGGGTGTTCCGCTGGTCTCACTGATCCTGCGCAAGGCGTACGGTCTCGGCGCGATGGCCATGATGGGCGGCTCCACGCGCGCCCCGCTCGCCACGGCGGCCTGGCCCAGCGGGGAGCTGGGCGGGATGGGGCTGGAGGGCGCCGTCCGGCTCGGCTATCGCAAGGAGCTGGCGGCGATCGAGGACCCCCGAGGAACGCGAGCGGGTCTTCCAGGAGCGGGTCGCCGAGCTGTACGAGCACGGCAAGGCCGTCAACGCGGCGGCGGCGCTGGAGATCGACGCGGTGATCGACCCGGCGGACTCCCGGGCCTGGATCCTGTCGGCGCTCGACGGCCGGCCACCCGAGGAGGTCTCCGCCCCGGCCCTCTCTCCCGGCAGGCGCCGTCGGTTCGTCGACACCTGGTGAGGAATCCGCGGCGCTGCCGCCCGGCGGAGCCTCTGCGGACAGCGGGGCCGCTGCTCGGGGTGCCGTCGAGGTCCGACGGCCGGATATCCTGATCATGCCGCGCGCCCCCACCCCGCCCCGATCCCGGTCGGGTCGCCGCCGTGGCAGTCGAAGCGGCCCACAATTCGAGATTGGTGCACAGGTGCTGGTAGCTGGTCGGTACCGCTTGTTGTCTTCCATAGGCCGCGGCGGCATGGGTGAGGTGTGGCGCGCCACCGACGAAGTGCTCGGCAGAGCGGTGGCCGTGAAGCTGCTGCTCGGCGACCACGCGGACGAGTCGGCCACCGCCCGGTTCCGTCTGGAGGCGCAGACCGCGGCCCGCCTGAGCCACCCTCATCTGGTGGCCGTGTTCGACTTCGGGGCCTGGGAGGACCGCTTCTACCTCGTGATGGAGCTCGTCGAGGGCAGAAGCCTGGGCGATCTGCTCGCGGCCGAGGAGCGGCTCGGCGCCGAGCAGGTCGCCCGGATCGCGGGCCAGGCGGCCGCAGGGCTCGCCGCCGCCCATCGGCAGGGCATCGTGCACCGTGACATCAAGCCCGGAAACCTGATGCTGGACGCGGAAGGGTCCGTCAAGATCGGCGACTTCGGCATCGCCCAGTTCGTCGACGACCCTTCCGCCGCGCTGACCACCACGGGGCAGATCGTCGGCACCAGCCTCTATCTCGCCCCGGAGCGCGCCCTGGGCCGTACGGCCGGTGCGGCGTCCGACATGTACTCCCTCGGCTGCGTGATCTACCAACTCCTGCTGGGCGAGCCACCGTTCCGCTCCGACACTGCGACCGCCACGCTCTATCAGCATGTCGACACGGCCCCCGTGCCGCTCAGACAGCGGGGAGTCGACCTGTCTCCCGCCTTCGACTCCTATCTGCTGGGGCTGCTCGCGAAGCAGCCGGAGGACCGGCCCGGCGCCCAGCAGGTCGCCGACTGGTTCCAGAGCGATGCGTGGCGGGGACAGCCGGAGCCCATGCCCATGTACGCCCCCACGCCCCCTCCGGCAGCGCCGAGTGCTCCTTATGCCCCGGCGGCTTCCCCCGCGTTCGGCACAGCCCCCGTATCTGCCTCCGCTCAGCAGGCCGAGGGCGTGACGACATATCGCCTGCCGCAGGCCGGCGGCCACAGACGGCGTCCGGCGGACCGGTCCGTGCCGGTCCGGCGGCGCACCGGCGCCCGAGAGGCGATCAGACGTCGGCCCAGAGTGGCAAGCGCCATTGCCGGTACGGTCGCCTTCCTCGCGGCCGTGTACCTGGGGATGACCTTGTTCTCGCCGGACTCCAGCTCGGCCGGCACACCGGACACCGGCTCCACCGCGACCACCGGACCCGAATCACCGGCCCCCGACCAGCCGGCACAGGACAGCGGGGACGACGACGAGGACTGAGCCGCTCCCCGCTGCCGACCGACCCGTCGACCGTACCGTCCCTGCCGCGGCCCGTCCGTCAAGCACCCGTCAGGACCCGCGGCTGCGGCGTCAGCAGTTCATCAACGAACGCCGACGGGCCGGCACGCTTCCCTAACGTCGCTGCCATGGGACGACGTGACATCCGAGCTGTGCCCGGCCCGCACACCGGCCGAGCACACCCTCCGCCCGATACGACCGCCCACGACCACGGCTGGGCCGGGGACCTGTGGTTCGCGGTCCGCTGCGCCGTGACGCTGCTCGGGCTGCTCCTGGCCGTCGACACGACGGCCGGTCACCTCACCTGGCTGCGCGCACTGTTGTGGACGGGCCTGGCCGCCCTGCTGTTCGTGATCCTGGTGCCGCCGCGGATCCGCGCGGGTGCCGGGTGGCTGTCCTGCCGCAACCTGCTGCGGGAACGCATCGTACGCACCGACCGGCTGGTGTCGGTGCGCTGGTCGGACGGAGTCTCCCAGCGTCTGGTGCTCCGTGACGCGGACGGCGGCCGGGTCGAGGTCGATCCCCAGGTGTTCCTCGCCAATCCGGCGCTGTGGCACCGACTGGACGACGACGCCCGCGGCTGTGTGAAACGCGGGATGCTGCAGTGCGGGGTGACGGCGCTGCGGCAGTTGGCCGACCGTATCGACCGCCGGACCGCGCGTACGGTGTTCACGATCTCCGGCCTGGAGTAACCGCCCCGCACGCCCGGGTTGTTGTGCGATCCCACCATCGCGGCTTGACCAGACTTGCCAAGTCCCCCGGCAGCCCTCGCTGTTCATTGACGAGGCCATGACGACATGTGAGTGTTCGGTCGCTCGATCAGGGACGACGGCGACACGGGCGACGGGGCCGGCCTTCGACGGCCGGAGCAAGTGCGTCATCGTACGCCGCTGCCCGTGATCGAGGCCCCCCGACTCAAGGAGCCTCGATGAAACGCAGACCGATGACGGCCGGGACAACCCTGGCCGTCCTCGCCGGAATGCTGGTCGTCACCAGCGGCCAGCCAGCATCTGCCGAACCGTCTCCGCCCGCCCCGACCGCGCTCTCGGCCGCGGTGTCGGCAGCCGACCGGGCCGCCGCCAGTGGTCTCGACACCCTGGCGAAGGGGCCCGACGAGCAATACGAGCGGCAGATGGTGACCCCTTGGGTCAAGGGTATGTACTCCGTCGCCTACCAGCGCACCTACCGCGGTCTGCCGGTCGTCGGCGGGGACGCCGTCGTGGTGGCCGACTCCGAGGGCCGGGTACGCGGCACCCAGTCGGCAGTGTCCCGGCGGATCAACGTGCCGACCACACCGACCGTTTCCGCCAAGGCGGCCGAGACCCTCTCCCGCAAGAGACTCACCACCGTGAAACGGGTGGACTCGCACCGTCTGGTCGTGCGCGCCACGGACAGAACCTCCCGGCTGGCCTGGGAGACGGTGCTCACCGGGCGCAGCGCCAAGTCCCCCAGCCATCTGCATGTCTTCGTCGACGCGGGCACCGGCAAGGTGCTCGACAGCTACGACGACGTCAAGGCGGGCACCGGCAACAGTCAGTGGAACGGCCCGTCGCCGCTCTCCATCGACACCACCGCGTCGGGCGGCAGCTACTCGCTGCGTGACCCGAACCGGCCCGGCCTGAGCTGCGCCGACTACAGCACGGGCAGTGTCTTCAGCAAGTCGAGCGACTCCTGGGGCACCGGCAGCGCCTCCAGCAGGGAGACCGGTTGCGTCGATGTCATGTGGGCGGCGCAGCACGAGTGGAACATGCTGCGGGACTGGCTGGGCCGCAACGGGCACGACGGCAACGGCCGCAGTTGGCCGGTCAAGGTCGGACTGAACGACGTCAACGCCTACTGGGACGGCTCCTCGGTCTCCATCGGCCACAACAACGCCAACCAGTGGATCGGCGCCATGGACGTGGTGGGCCATGAGTTCGGCCACGGCATCGACCAGTACACGCCCGGCGGCGCCGACAACGAGTCCGGTCTCGGCGAGGCCACCGGCGACATCATGGGCGCCCTGACCGAGGCGTACACCAATGAGCCCGCCCCGTACGACGACCCGGACTACACCGTCGGAGAGAAGATCGACCTGGTCGGCAACGGGCCGATCCGGATCATGTACAACCCGTCGCAGGTCGGCGACCCGAACTGCTACAGCTCCTCCATACCCAACACCGAGGAGCACGCGGCGGCCGGTCCGCTGAACCACTGGTTCTATCTGCTGGCCGAGGGCTCGAACCCGGGCGGCGGCAAGCCGTCCAGCCCGACGTGCAACAGCTCCTCGGTCACCGGTGTCGGCATCCAGAGCGCCGGCAAGGTCTTCTACGGCGGCATGCTGCTCAAGACGAGCGGCATGACCTACAAGCGCTACCGCACGACCACCCTCACCGCCGCCAGGAACCTCGACTCCAGTTGTGTGCTCTTCGACCGGACCAAGGCCGCCTGGGACGCCATCGGTGTCCCCGCCCAGAGCGCCGACCCGACCTGTACCCCCAGCGGCAACAACGACTTCACGATGTCCCTGGACCCGGCGTCCGGCTCGGTGAAGCCCGGCAATTCGGTGACGGCCGCGGTGCGGACATCGGTCAGCTCCGGGAGTGCGCAGACGGTGAACCTGACGGCGAGCGGTCTGCCGGGCGGTGTCACCGCGTCGTTCAGCCCGTCGTCGGTGCAGTCCGGAGCGTCCTCGACGATGACCCTGTCCGCGTCGTCGGACGCCGCGCCCGGCGCGTACACCTTCACGGTGAAGGGTGACGGCACCCTGAGCCACACCGCGCAGTACACGCTGACCGTCGACAACGGCGGCAGTCCGGGCGGCAGCGCGCCCGACATCAGTGTCGCCAACGTGCAGTCCCATCTGGCACAGCTGAACACCATCGCTTCGCAGAACGGCGGCAACCGCCGGGCCGGCAGCGCCGGTTACACGGCCTCGGTCGCCTATGTGAAGGGCAAGCTGCAGGCGGCCGGTTACACGGTCAGCGAGCAGACCTGCACCAGCTGCACGTACCGCGGCAACAACCTCATCGCCGACTGGCCGGGCGGCCCCTCCGACCAGACCGTCATGTTCGGCGCCCACCTGGACGGCGTCGCGGCCGGCCCCGGGATCAATGACAACGGCTCGGGTTCCGCCACCCTGCTGGAGAACGCGCTCGCCCTGGCGCAGCAGAACCCGACGATGACCAAGCATGTCCGCTTCGCCTGGTGGAACGGCGAGGAACAGGGCCTGCAGGGTTCCCAGTACTACGTCGGCCAGCTCAGCGCCGCCCAGCGCAGCGCCATCAAGGCGTACTACAACTTCGACATGGTCGCCTCGACCAACGCGGGCTACTTCATCAACAACGTCGACTCGGCCGCCTCGGCCCCGATGAAGGAGTACTGGGATTCGCTGAACCTCGCTCCGGAGGAGAACGTCGAGGGCCAGGGACGCTCCGACGACTACTCCTTCCAGCAGGGCGGCATTCCCACCTCCGGTTACGCGACGGGCGCGAGCGACACCAAGTCGTCGGCCCAGGCCGCCAAGTGGGGCGGTACGGCGGGCAGGTCCTACGACTCCTGCTACCACCAGTCCTGCGACACCACGAGCAACATCAACGCGACGGCGCTCGACCGCAGCGCCGACGGTGTCGCCCATACGGTATGGAAGACGTCCGTCGGAACAACCGCGCCGGCCAATGACTTCTCCGTCGCGGTGCAACCGGTCTCCGGCAACGTCCAGCCGGGCGGATCGGTCGGCGCGAGTGTGTCGACGGCGACCACCAGTGGCTCCGCGCAGACCGTGAACCTGACGGCCTCCGGGGCGCCGAGCGGTGTCACGGTCGCGTTCGCCCCGGCCTCCGTGCAGTCGGGTTCGTCGTCGGCCATGACCGTCTCCGCCGGGGACCGGACCGCGCCGGGTACGTACACCATCACGGTGACCGGGACCGGTTCGGCCACGCACGCCACCACGTACTCGCTCGTCGTCGGTGGCGGCGGTACGTGCCAGGCGCGGCAGGTCGTCGCCAACGGCGGCTTCGAGGAGGGCGTCGCGCCGTGGACCCAGACGGACGGCGTGATCAGCAACCGGACGTCGGAGAAGCCCGCGCACAGCGGCGCGTACATGGCCTGGCTCGGCGGCTGGGGATCCACGCACACCGACACCGCCTCGCAGTCGCTGACCATTCCCACGGGCTGCTCCGCGTACAAGCTCTCGTTCCATCTGCGCACCGACACGGACGAGTCGGCGGGCGACCCGACCGCGTACGACACATTCACCGTGAAACTGGGCACCAAGACGCTTGCGACGTACTCCAACACGGACGCCGCGGGCTCCTACGTCCAGAAGACCTTCGATGTCGGCGCCTTCGCCGGTCAGACGGTCACGCTCGGGTTCACCAGCAGTGAGGACGCCTATCTGCAGACCAGCTTCGTCGTGGACGACGTGACGCTGAACGCGAGCTGATCCATCAGCAGGAAGCCGGGCGGGGCGTGTGTGCACACGCCCCGCCCTCGGTTTCTCAGCGGACGACGGCCGCCAGCCGACGGGTGAAGTCGTCCGTCTCCGGCCAATTGCCGTGCCGGGTCGCCAACCGGCTGTGCAGGCCGCGGAGTTCCTGGCCGAGCAGCGTGGATGCGGTCACCTCGGTGGTGTCCAGTACGGGTTCGGCGATGGCGATCGCGGCGAGCGGGTCCTGGGCGCAGGCATGGGCGTCGGCCATCCGAACCAGGAACAGCATCCGTGTCGAGTGCATCCCCGCAGGGAGCAGACCCAGCGCGGTACGGGTCGCCTCGACCGCGCGCAGCGCCAGTCGGCGGTCACCGGTCGCCGCGGCGAGGTCCCGCAGGGCACCGGCGGCACCCGACTCCACCCGCAGACGCACGGAAGCGACGGACAGCCAGGGCGCCTCCGTCTCGTCCTGCTCGCCGACCCGGTCCATCTGTGACCAGGCACGGTCGATATGGCCCAGGGTCTGCCGCGCGTCGCCCCGCACCGCATGCCCGCGCGCCTCGTACAGATCGCTCATGGCGCCCGCCCAGTGCCGGCCCACGGCCGCCTGCCGGATCGCGCCACCGTAGGCGAGGGCGGAAGGGCCGTCGCCCTCCAGCCGCGCCAGGGTGCTCATGTCGCTGAGCGCGGCCACCTCCGTTCCGACATGACCGGCCAGGCCGGCCCATACCAGCGACCGGTCGAGCCAGGCCATCGCTGTCGCGTTCCGGCCCCACAGCAGCCGAAGACAGCCGGCCGACTGTGCGTACTCGGCTGCAAGTGGTGCGAGTTGGCGTTGGTACGGCGCTGCGGGCAGGGCCATCCAGCGGAGCATCGCGTGCAGGGTGCGCTCGACCACGACGGTCGCTCCCGGCCAGGCGCGCTCCTCGTCGGCCCGCTGGCAGACGGCGAGCAGCGCCGTCAGGGCGTGCACGGTGTCGATGTCCAGCGGCGGACACGAAACGGTGGCCGGGCCCAGGGCGCAGAAGGCCGAATGCAGGGCGATGACGTCGGCGAGTGCGGGAACGGTGCAGCCGTCGCGGCCATGCACCGGACACACCAGCCCGTAGGTGGGCAGCCTCATGGGCAGGACGGTGTCCGGCGGCAGCATCGAGAGCAGGGCGCCGCCTGCGGGCTCGCCGGGCAGGGGGCCCGTCCGTGCGGTGGTCGCGGCCGGACGTACGCCACCGCTCCCCTCGCCCGTACCACCTGTCCCTTCGGCCTGCGCCGCCTCGCAGGCGTCGAGGAGGTCGCCGCCGGCCGTCAGCAGATCGTCCAGCCTGCGAGCGAGCGGCAGCGGCGTCCTGCGGGTGCCGTGCTCCAACTTGCTGATGGCGGTGTGGTCGTAGCCGACGCGGGCGCCCACCTGGGCCTGGGTGAGCCCGGCGCGCCTGCGCCACTGACGTAACCGGGTTCCGAAGGCCCTCCACGCCTGTGCGGTTCGGACATCCGGCGAGGGGCCCACGCCCTCGGTCACCCGGAACCCCGCGGAGCCCCGCCGGATCTCCCACCCGTGCCACGCTCATGACTCATGGCCGGGAGGATAGCGAGCGCGTGTGCGCGGTGTCCTCGGTGCCGCGGGAACATGGCTTCTTCCCGCGCCTTCTCTCATCGCCCCGACCGATTGCGTAACACTCTTGCCCGGTCGGCCGGTTGAGCCGGCCGGAGCCGCATGAAGGGGCGACCCACCGGGCATATGACCGGTGACCGACAGGAGGTGGTGGCAATGGGCCGCATCAAGATCGTCCGGCGTCCGCAGCTGCCGTCGCGGCCGCCGCCACTCGATCTGCGCACCCCGTCCGGCCGCCCGCTGCCGTACTGAGCACGGCCCGCGACCGAGCGGGACCGCACAATCTCTGCCTGCGGCCCGGGGAAGACACCGCACGCCACCACCGGGGTGAGCGCCTCCGAGGACATCGGGCTGCGCTTCGCGGTCCCGCCACCTGGCGACAGGCCCCCCTCGCCGGACACACGGTCCGTATCAGGCGGCGCGCTTCACCTTCACCTGGTGCGCAGGCCGGCGCCGGTGGCCGGTGGACATGGACGGCACACCGGCCCGTACGGCCGACGGTGCCCGACTCGGCCCCCATTCTGCGCAACGGCAAGAAGTACGACGTCGGACGGTCTCGGCGCACGGCCGAGACCGGGGCCTCCTTCACCACCCGGGACGGCAAGCAGATGACCTTCACTCCGGGCCGGGTCCGGATCGTCCTCGCGCCGCAGTGACGCGAGCGGCGTCGGCTTGATCGCCGCGGGGCTACGGGAGTTGAGGAAAACCGCAGGGTGGCGGGTGCGGAGAACATCACCCGGTTCGACGGCAATCCCCGTACCGGCGCCGGCCGGCAATTCCTAGCGTTGCCGGTGAGGCGCGACGGACTTCTCGTGCCTCTCCGCCACCGGCCAGGAGTCAGTTCATGGATCTCGTCACTCTGGGACTTCCCCAGGAACCCGCAGGCGGTGTCGCAGGCTGGGCAGCCGATCTCGTCGACACCATGGGGGGTCCGGGAGCCGGCCTCGCCATCGCCCTGGAGAATCTCTTTCCGCCGCTGCCCAGCGAGGTCATTCTCCCGCTGACCGGGTTCGCGGCGGGGCAGGGCGTCATCGGCCTGGCCTCCGCGCTCTTCTGGACCACGCTCGGTTCGGTGGTGGGCGCGGTGGTTCTGTACTGGATCGGAATGCTCTTCGGCCGCGACCGGATGCATGCGATCTGGGCGAGGCTTCCACTGGTCAGGAGTTCCGATCTGGAGCGTACGGAGCAGTGGTTCGCCGAGCACGGCAACAAGGCCGTCCTCCTCGGGCGCATGGTGCCGATCTTCCGGAGTCTCATCTCCGTACCGGCCGGCGTGGAGCGCATGTCGCTGCCGCTCTTCGTGACCCTGACCGCCGTGGGCAGCCTGCTGTGGAACTCGGTGCTGGTGATGGCCGGGTACTGGCTCGGCGACCGGTGGAATCTGGTGGAGACCTATGTCGGGGTCCTCTCCAAGGCCGTTCTCGTCCTGGCCCTGGCGGCCGTCATCGCGTACGTGGGTCTGCGGTTGCGCTCCCGTCCCCGTCCCCGTTCTGAGCGGGCGCAGCACCGTCGTAAGTCGTGAGCCACGAGCCGCTGTCCGGCGCTCTCCCGGTCTCCCCCGCCCGCCAAGGACGATCTTGCCGTGACGGTGCCGCGCGACTAGCCTCGGCATCCGTGCAGGGGGACTCCACAGACAGTGCGACCAGTCATCTCCCGGGGCCACTCGGCCCGAGGCGCGATGAAGGGGGCACCTCGGTGGCGCGGACCTCCCCCTGGCCCCGCAGAGTCACGGGCGCCCTGCTCGGCTGCTGCACCGCCCTGCTGGACCTGCTGTATTTCGCCGTGCCGGGCGCTCTGCTGGGCCCGTTCATTCTGTGGCCCCGTACGCGTCGGCGCACCCTGGCCGTGCTGAGTGCCGGGGCCCGTCGGCTCACGGAGCTGGAGCGGATCCGTCGCAGCGTCTTCTTCGGCGATGTGTTCCCCCCGCACCGCGCGTCCGACCGGAAAGTCCTTCGCTACCTCGCCACCCGCACCTGCACAGGGGTGCTGACCGGATTCGTGGCTGCACTGCTGGGGTGCGGGGTCGTACTGGCCGGACTGCTGGCGGCCGGGGTGGCACGCGCCACCACGAGCTGGCAGGAACTGCTGACCCAAGGGGTCCTCGGCGGTGTCCTCCTCTTCCTCGACATCCAGGGACTCTTCTCACTGGGCGCCCTCGACGCACGGCTGGCACGAGAACACTTCGGCCCGTCCGAGCGGGAGTTGCTGGAGCGGCGCATCGCGGAACTGGCCGCCAGCCGTGCCGGTGTGCTCCGGGCGGTCGACGTGGAGCGCAAGCGCATCGAACGCGATCTGCACGACGGCGTGCAGCAGCGGCTCGTCGCACTCGCCATGCTGCTGGGCCGGGCCCGCCGCAACCGGACACCCGAGCAGGCCGATCTGCTGCTCCAGCAGGCTCACAAGGAGTCCCAGGAGGTCCTCACCGAGCTGCGGGAGGTGGCCTGGCGCGTCTATCCGTCGGCGCTCGACAACCTCGGGCTGGAGGAGGCACTCGGCGGGGTGGCCCAGCGCTGCAGCATTCCCCTGCACATGGAGTTCGACCTGGCGCTGCCGTTGCCCCGGCCTGTGGAGACGGCCGCCTACTTCGTGGTGTCGGAGGCTGTGACCAACGCGGCCAAGCACTCCCGCGCGACCCGCATCTCCGTCAGCGTCAAGGGCGACGGGAGCGGAGTGTCCGTATGCGTCCGGGACAACGGCACCGGTGGAGCCGATCCCACGGGCAGCGGACTGGCCGGGCTGCGCAGCCGGGTGGACGCACTCGACGGCCGCCTGTACATCGACAGCCCTTCCGGGGGACCCACCACCATCATCGCGGAGCTGCTGTGCGCGTAATGCTTGCCGAGGACTCGACCCTGTTGAGAGAGGGCCTGGTCCGCCTGCTCGCCGAGGAGGGACATGAAGTCCTCGCCGCGGTGGGTGACGGGACGGCCCTCGTCCGGGCAGTCGAGGCGGACCCGCCGGACCTCGTCGTCGTCGACATCCGGATGCCTCCCACCCACACCGATGAGGGGCTGCGGGCCGCGCTGGAGATCCGTGAGCGCTGGCCCCTGGTCGGTGTGCTGGTGCTCTCCCAGCATGTGGAGCGCAACTACGCGGTGCGGCTGCTGTCCGCAAACGCCGAGCGGGTCGGCTATCTGCTCAAGGACCGGGTCGCGCAGGTCGACGAGTTCCTGGACTCGCTGGAGCGGATTCACGCGGGCGGCGCGTCCATCGACGCGGAAGTCGTACGGCAGTTGGTGGTCCGGACCACGCACAGTGACCCCTTGGCCAGGCTGACACCCCGCGAGCGCAGCGTCCTGCAGGAGCTGGCGCAGGGCCGCACCAACACGGCCATCGCCCAGCATCTGCACATCTCGCTCAGTTCGGTCGAGAAGAACCTCAACTCCGTCTTCGACAAGCTCGATCTGGCACGGACCACGGGATACAGCAGACGAGTGCTGGCGGTCCTGCGCTACTTGGAGTCGTAGACGCCGGCGCGTCGGTCCCCTTCGGGCTCGGGTGACATCACGCGGCCGTCGCCCGTCAGGACGACAACAGCTTCCGTGATCGAAGTTCCTCGCACAGTGACTGACGCTGCATCAGGCGGGTGCCGGACATCCGGGCCGGGTTCCGCACCGGCCCTCCTTGATCGATGATGATGCACAGGGCTGCCGTCCTCGGTGCGGCACCGCCTGTCCCAGGAACAGGAAGGGGTTCCCCATGCGGGAAACGACGCCGGACCATTCCCCGTCGGACGATCGGTCCGTCCACGGCTCGGACGAGGAAGCTCAGGTGATCGTGGTGGGGGCGGGGCCGGCGGGCTCGGCCGCGGCCTTCCACCTCGCCAGGGCGGGCGTCGATGTCCTGCTCCTGGAGAAGTCCCACTTTCCCCGGGAGAAGGTGTGCGGGGACGGTTTGACGCCACGAGCGGTGCACCAGCTCATCAGGATGGGCGTCGACATCAAGGCTCCGGGTTGGACACGTTCACGCGGGATGCGATGGGTGGCCGGGAACCATCAGGTGCACATCGACTGGCCCGCGCTCGGGCGTTACCCGGATTTCGGGCTCTCGCGCAGCCGGCACGACTTCGACGATATCCTGGCCCGGCACGCCGTCGCCGCCGGAGCCCGGCTGCGCAGCGGCGTGAAGGTGACCCAGCCCCTGACCGACCGCGCCGGTCGTATCACCGGTGTCACCGCCACGACCTCGGCAAAGGAGCCATTGGCCTTCCACGCACCGATCGTCGTCGCCGCCGACGGCGCCTCCGCCCGCCTCGCTCTCGCCATGGGCCTGCAGCGGGACAGGAGCAGGCAGATCGCGACGGCCGCCCGCCGCTACTACCGCAGTCCGGAGCGTTCCCAGGAGGAGTACCTGGAGCTGTGGGCCGACCTCCGCTTCCCGGGGAGCGATCACTACCTGCCCGGATACGGCTGGATCTTCCCCATGGGCGACGGCCGCGTCAATGTCGGTCTCGGTGCGCTGCCCCACCGACGGCACGGAAAGGCGGACCTTCGCGCCACGTTGGACGAGTGGCTGGCGCGCACCCCGCATGCTTGGGGACTGCGCGAGGAGAACGCGGAGGGACCTGTCCGCAGCGCGGCCCTTCCGCTGGGCTTCAACCGCCACCCCCTCTACACCCGCGGGCTCCTCCTCGTCGGCGACTCCGGAGGCATGATCAGCCCCTGGAACGGCGAAGGCATCGGCCAGGCCATGGAAGCCGGCGAAGTCGCGGCCGAGACCGCCGCGCTCGCCCTCGCACTCCCCCGGGGGCCCCGGCGGGAGCAGGTGCTGCGCGGCTACCCCGTCGAGATGAACCGCCGCTGGGGGCGCTACTACCGTCTCGGGAACACGGCTGCCGACCTCGTCTTCAGCCGTTCGGGTTTCCAGCCGGTCCTCAACCGTTACGTCATGGGGTCGCCGTTTCTGCTCAACACCCTGGCCCGGCTGCTGACCAACCTCACGGACAAGCCCTCGCACGACCTGATCGACCATCTGCTCAACGGCGTCGTGCGTCTCGTCCCGGAACCGAAGGTGCGACGCAGGCGCTGAACCGCGAGTCCCACGAGGGCACGAACAGCACACCGGGGAAAGCCTGTCGGCCGGCCCCGGAGCGCTGTGTCCCGTGCTACTCGTCGATCGTGGCCCCGTACGCCGCGTCCGGTGACGGAGCCCTGAGCGAGCCCGCGCCGTACGTCCACGAGCCGGTGGCCGTGACCCCGCCGGAGCCGGCCGAGAGCACCCACACCACGCCGTCGCCGGTGTTCTCACCGGGGGCGGAGGCCAGCAGGCCGAAGCGGCCGTCCCTGTTCGGGTCGGTCAATCTGACCTGGCCGCCCCAGCGGTCGCCCTTCTCCGCGGTGCCCGGCACTTGCGCGGAGTTCTGGTCCCACGACTTGGCACCGGTGGCCGTCAACCCGCCGGCTGTGCCGCGCAGCACCCACACCGCTCCCGCGTCCGCGACCGTGCCGATGTCCTCTCCGGACGCGCCGATGGCCACGTCCGCGTACCCGTCGCCGTTGGTGTCCGCGACGGAGAGGTCCGTGCCCCAGCCGTCACCGCGCTCGGCCGTCCCCGGAACACCGGGTGTGTTCTGGGTCCACCACTGCGGCGGGCTGTCCTCACCGTCGACGCCGAGCGGCCCGTCGGGGCTGCCGTAGTAGACGCCGACCAGACCGCCGGTCATCGATTCACCCCCGTCGTCGGGGCTGTGCGGTTCGCCGGTGACGAGGTCGTCGTAGCCGTCGTTGTTGATGTCGCCGGATGCCGCGACGGGGCCGCCCCGCAGATCGCGCTCGTACACCAGGCCCTGTGTCTGCCCGGAGAAGAACGACGACCAGCCGTGCCCCGGCTCGTCGCCGACGGTGACTCCGGAGACGATGAGGTCGGCCAGACCGTTGTCGTCGTAGTCGCCGGTGGTCAGGGACCCGGGCTGGATCCGGCGCTCCGCCGCACCGGCGGCGAGGCGGTTGCGCCCGGTGCGCTCCAGCGGTGCGGACTTCGGCTGCGGGGCTGTGTCGTACGCGTACAGCTCCAGGTCGTCGCGGCCGAGGACGGCCAGTTCGTCGCCCGGGGTGTCGGGGCTGAAGCGGGCCGCGGCAAGTGCGCTGCCGAACTTCGCGCCGGCCATGGGCTCCGCGGCCTCCAGCCAGTCGCTGTTCGCACCGACCAGGCCCCTCGACGACCCCCACAGAACGGTGATGCCGCCCGCGTCCGCGACCGTCCCGATGTCCTCGCCCGGGATGCCCACGATCGCGTCGTCGTAGCCGTCCGCGTCGAGGTCGCCGGTGGCCAGCGCCCTGCCGAAGCCGTCGCCCGTCTCGGCTCCACCCGGCACCCCGGTGGTGGACTGGCTGACGACCGCGGCCCTGCGGGTGCCGATACCCGTCGACGCGCCGTACTGCACGGTCACGTACCCCGCGCCCTTCTTTCCACTGACGGTTCCGCCCGGCGCGCCGATGAGCACGTCCTCGTAGCCGTCGCCGTTGAAATCGCTGTTGCGGTCACTTGCGTGCGTGCCGCCGGGGGTACCGGCGTATGCGGAGGGAGCGGCGATGGCTGCTCCCGCCATCAGGAGAAATGAGGCCGCGGCAATGGCGGCCGAACGGTACGTGCGCACGAGCGGCTCCTTGGTTCAAGGATGGCCGGGCGGGTGCGGGGGCGACGGCCGGAAAGGGCCCGTTCCTTCCTGGCGCCCTGTTTGACCGAGCATGAGGCAAAAGGGTTGTACAGCGGACACGCCGTGGGCGGGGTTCCGCCCACCCCTGAACCCCCGAGGCAGCCCCCGATGCGCTGGGGCCGCGACGCGGAACGGGGATGAGGCGATGTCGATGACCCGGGCCGCACCGGCGACCTCGCACCTTGCCGAATGCCGACTCCGCCGAGGCCGATCATGCCGACCGACGGAAGCGGCCGTCCTGGCGACGCTCACCGCCATCGACGACGTGGCCCCCGCGGGAGCCACTGGTGACCGCCCGGATCTCACGGACCGCCTCGCCGAGATCAGCACGGCGCTGCTGCTCCCGAAGGACGTACCCACCACCGCGCAGCCGCCCGGGTGCGCGGAGGCCGTGGCCAGGTCCTGTCACGCGGCGGACGGCAGTTCGACGACAGGATCTAGGACCGGCGGCGAGGCTTTCCTCGTTTGCCGCCCTTGGTGCCGCCGGAACCGCTCCGCGCGCTCTTCCCGGCCGCCTTGCCGGCTGCGGGCTTCCGCCGCGCACCGCCTGTTTCGGGGCGCTTGCCCTTCGGCTGCGCCGGGGTCTTGGGGCGGCCCCGTGAACTGTTGACGGTCCGCCCTCGGACGATCCCGATGAAGTCCTCCACCAGGTCCGTCGTCTCGTCCTCCAGCCACGACAGCGCGATGCGCGACTCGGGGGCGTCGGACACCGGCCGATACGTGAGGTCCTTGCGGTGGTGCAGGCGGGCGAGCGACTGCGGGACGACGAGAAGGCCCACTCCGGCCGCCACGAGCTCGATCGCGTCCGCCGTGGTGGCGGGCCGCTCGATCGCGGGCCGTCCGGGCCGGTGTTCCCATTCGAGGGTGTCGTCGAGCGGATGCAGCACGATGTCGTCGGCGAGATCCTCGGCGGATACCTCGTCGACCGCTGCCACGACGTGGTCCTTCGGGATCACGACCACCGTCGTCTCGGTGTAGAGGGGGATCGCGCTGAGGTCCGTCCGGTCGATGGGCAGCCGCACGAGACCCGCGTCGGCGCCGCCGCCCCGCAGCACATCGGATGCCTCGGCGGCCGGCACCCCGATGAGGGTCAGCGGGACGTCGGGCAGCCGCTCGTTCCAGATCCGCACCCACTTGGTGGGCGTCACCCCCGGGACGTACGCGAGCCGGAACGAAGGGGTTTCTTCCGAGCTTGTCACCCAGCCAGGTTACCGGCCCTGGTCAGAGGTAGCGCACATGCTCGATACCCTTGGCACCATGACGTCGCACAAGACCACCCAGACAATGAAGCCCGCAACCGCGGCAAAGAAGCTGGGTGTGTACCTCGAGGCCACCCCCGCCGAGTTCCAGGAGGGTGTCGTCTCGCGCACCGAGCTGAACGCACTGCAGTCCGATCCGCCCGAGTGGCTGCAGGAGCTGCGACTCAACGGCCCGCATCCCCGGCCGGTGGTCGCGGCGAAGCTGGGCATCTCCATCTCGGGTCTCGCCCGTGGCGGAATCACGGACGCCCTCACCACGGAGCAGATCGAGGCGCTGAAGAAGGACAGCCCCGACTGGCTCCAGCAGGAACGCGCCACCCAGGCCGAGGTCCGGAAGGAAGCGGTTCGCATCAAGGAGAAGAACGCAGCGCGCGCCGATCAGTCCCACGGTCCGCGTTCCTGACCTTTGTTCCTCGACCGTCCCTCGGCGTGCCGGCCCGGCGCCGGCTCCGCCTCGTTCGACGGTGCTGCGCCGACGACTGACGGTGCGGCCGGGACGACACAGGGTCTGGCCGCACGGTCACAGAGCGGAAAAGCCTTCGGACGGGCGGCACACGCCCAATAGCCTGCGAGTGGCAGCGGTGCACTCACGTGTGGGAGCGCGGCGGGTTCGTCGATCGGGGAGCTTCGTCATGCAGGGGCGGGCGCAGGGGGCAGACAGTGCTGTGGCGACGCGGCTCACCCGTCGTGCGGTGGAAGCGGCCGCGCCGCAGGAGCTGGAGCCGTTCGCGATGACGGCACAGGGGTTCCTCGGCGCTCCGCCGCGCAAGCGACTGCTGGTCAGGGGACGTGACGAGCCGTTGGGGCTCGGTGTGGGGGCGATTGCGGCTCTGCTCAGCACGGTGGCCCTCGCCGCGGCGGTCCAGGTCCTGGAACATCTGAGGCCTCGCGGCCGCCTTCTTCGGCATGCTGCTGCCGGCGCTCGGCATCCCGTTCTCCGTCCGGCCCCCGAGGAGTGCTCGCCGACGCGGGATCGACCCCGCTCCGAACGGAGCACGATCGCTTCCCTCGTTCGGAAGCGGGTTTGGGAGAATGATCGGTATGACAGGGTCTGAAGCTTTCGAGCCGGAGTCGGAGCGCGTCACTCGGCAGCTGCGGGACGACATTCT
The DNA here is from genome assembly GCF_042882185.1 of Streptomyces sp. NPDC058239. NCBI lineage: Bacteria > Bacillati > Actinomycetota > Actinomycetes > Kitasatosporales > Streptomycetaceae > Streptomyces > Streptomyces sp. NPDC058239. The sequence goes on along the minus strand of NZ_JBHVWS010000005.1, from coordinate 231,157 downwards.
TGATGGGGTTCGACAGCCGGGCAGCAAGCTCGTCGAACGCGAACTCGCCGCAGAGCTCGGGGTGAGCAGACTGCCCATCCGCGATGCGCTCAAGGTGCTCGTGACCGAGGGCCTGGTCACTCCCCGGCCGCGGACGTGGGCGGTCGTCCGGGAGTTCACGTCCACGGACATCGCGGATCTCATCGAGATTCGTACGCCCCTTGAGCTGCTCACCTTCCGGCTTGCTGCTCAGCGGCGTACGCGGCCGGGCCTCGAAAGGCTTCGTTCGGACCTCGACGCCGAGCTGGAGGCCGCTCGTACGGGAGATGCCGTGCGTGCTCGACGGGCCGCCGCCGACTTCCACCAGACAGTGACCTCGTTGGCAGGCAATGAGCTGCTCGGTGAGCTGGAGCGGACGCTTCGAAGCAGGATGCGATGGCTGCTGGCGCAGCATGACGATCTCATGGCAGTCGCGAACGAGCACGAGGCCCTGTACGCCGCGATCGCGGAGCGGGATGTTCACCGAGTCGAAGAACTGGTCGTGAAGCACCTGGCGAGCAGCCGTAGCGCCGCCGCTGCGCGTCGGAGGCGGTCTCAGAGTTCCTGACGGAATGCGGCCTCGGGGCGATCCGTGATCGGCGCAGCCGGTCTTGAGCCGCATCACAGCTCGAAGCCATTCGGGATACCATTTCCTTCATGACCCATGTGACACTGGCGAACGTCCGCCCTTGGGGTGCGGCACCCGTGGACATCGTGATGTCCGGAGCCGGGATCCTCGCCGTCGTGCCCGCCGGGACCGCGGGCAATGACGGTGAACGCCTCGATGGCGGCGGCCTTCTCGCCCTTCCCGGCTTCATCAATGCGCACGCCCACGTCGACAAGAGCTGGTGGGGCCAGCCGTGGGTTTCCTATGGCGGAGAGGCCACGACTCAGGGGCGCATCGCCCACGAGCGCGCCATGCGCGACGGACTCGGTATCCCGAATGCGGCCTCGACCACCGCGGTGCTGGGCGAGTTTCTCCGGCACGGCACGACAGCGGTGCGCAGCCATGTGGATGTCGACCTCGGTGTCGGGCTGCGAGGGATCGAGGCCGTCCGCGAGGCGGTGGACGCCCTCGACGGCGCGATCGAGGTGGAGATCGTCGCATTCCCGCAGGACGGTGTGATGCGCCGTCCCGGTGTGCTGGAACTGCTCGATCAGGCAGCCGGCGCCGGGGCAACAAGCATCGGCGGTATCGACCCGGCTTCGATCGACCGTGATCCCGTGGCCCAGCTCGACGGTCTGTTCGACATCGCGCAGCGCCGTGGCGTCGGTCTTGATATCCATCTGCATGACGGAGGGGAGCTCGGCGCGTTCCAGTTCGAGCTCATCATCGACCGCGCCCGGCGTACGGGCTTGCGGGACAGGGTGACGATTTCGCACGGCTTCGCCCTCGGGGAGCTCTCGGTGAGCCGGCAGCAGGACCTGCTCGACGGCTGCGAGGAGGCCGGCATCGCGTGGGCAACCGTGGCCCCGCCCCGTACCGCGCCGCTTCCCTGGCGTGCGATGCGGGACCGCGGCATCCCGGTCGGTCTCGGCACCGACGGAATCCGCGACCTGTGGTCCCCGTACGGTGACGGCGACATGCTGCGCATCGCGCTCGGCTTCGCGCGGCTGCACGGACTGCGCACCGATGAGGAGCTCGCGCACGCGGTCGAGCTGTCCTCCACCCGTGCGGCCGGCTTTGTCCACCGCCGCGTCCACGACATCGTCGCGGGAGCACGCGCGGACATCGTTCTGGTGGACGCCGAGAACGTCCAGGACGCCCTCGTCCGCTCTCCGCGGCGCCAACTCGTGGTCGCGGGTGGGCGTGTGGTTGTCCGGGACGGTGAGCTTCAGGTCTGATGCCGGCCGGCGAGTGCGGCACGGCCTCGGCGGACACGTTCCGGGAGCGGTGCCCCCTCTGTATGCAGCACCGCCGTCCGTCGCCCGCGAGCCGCCGCGCCCGCAGGGCGACACTCGGCCGGCGAAGCAGCCGTCCTGGACATGGGTGCCCGCAGTGTTCGCCTCGGCCTTCCGTGCCTGAGTACTGCCCGCAGCCCGCCGCCCGCTGACGGGCGAGGGGGGTTACGAGGCACCGGGCGCCGTGATGATGCGTTCGGCGGCGGAGCGGGCCGCGCGCACCGACGCGGTGACGGTGCGGATCAGGGCAGCACGGTGGTCGTGCAGATAGAAGTGGCCGCCGGGGTAGAGGTGGACGCCCTGGAGGTGCGGGGAGTGGTCGGCCCAGGCCTTGAGCCTCCTGGGCTCCACGACAAGGTCCTGGTCACCGCCGAAGACGGTGAAAGGCAGCGGCGGTGAGCCGGTGGCGGGGTCGCGCGCCCAAGTGTCGACAAGTTTGAAATCGCTGCGGAACACGGGCTCGAACAACTGCCACAGATCGTCGTTGTCGAGCAGCTCGGCGGGGGTGCCGCCGAGCGACCGCAGCCAGTCACGCAGTTCGGCGTCGGAGCTCTCGTGCCGTCCTGGGCGGCGCCGGTACTCCGCGCCCCTGGGCGGACCGAAGGCGGAGAGCCCGAGCCAGACCGGCATCGGCCCGCCCTGCGCGGCGAGCCTCAGGGTCAGTTCGTACGCGGCCAGGCCGCCCATGCTGTGCCCGAAGAAGGCGAACGGCCGGTCGAACAGCGGCAGCAACTCCTGATGGAAGTGGTCGACCAGATCTTCGACGCGGTCGACGGCGGCCTGATCGCGCCGGTGCGCACGCCCGGGGGCGTTGAGCAGACACAGCTCCCAGTCCGGCGGGAACTCCGGTGCCCAGTCCCGGTAGAGCAGATGCGAGCCACCGGCGTGGTGGAAGAGGAAGAGGCGCAGGGACGGGTCGGCGACCGGGCTCGGACAGACGGCGGATCCACGGAACACGGCGGGATGTGTCATGCTTCGGCCCTTCCTGTGGCGGCACGGGGGCCGGGGCCGGTCAGGACCTGCTGTGCCCGGCACGGCTCGACTGACTCCAGCAACTGCACTCCCATCGTGGCAATCCTTTGTCGCACAGCGCGCCAAATGACGTCGCGGGGCGATTGTCGCATCGTCCTCGGACATCGGAGCCGACTTCCGTGGCGACATCGGCCGGGGTCTTTCGTCTGGATCAGGCCGGACCCCGCGAGCCCGGCGTGATCCAGACGAAAGACCCTGCACAGCGGCGGGGTGGTGGCCGGCCCGCGGACCGCATGAGGAGCAGCCCGAGCGGCGCAGGGCCCGGACTTCCCACCTGGGGTGGGAAGTCCGGGCCCTGCGCGTCGTATGTCGTGGCTCCCCTACTCCTGCCCCGGCACGACCGCCGGGATGCTCTCGGGGTTCAGCAGCTGTGTCAGATGGCGGGCCGATGCGTCCCAGGACCAGGACTCCTGGGCCCACTCACGGCCGGCGGCGCCCATCTCGGCGGCCTGGTCCGCGTCGAGCAGTATGCGGGTCAGCGCGCCCGCTATCGCCGCTGTGTCGGTGCCGTCCACGACCCGGCCGGTCCTGCCGTCGAGCACCGTGTCCGGGGCGCCGCCCGAGTCGCCGACGACCACCGGCAGTCCGCTCGCCGCCGCCTCCAGGAACACGATCCCGAGCCCTTCCGCCTCCAGACCGGCCTTCCTGGTACGGCACGGCATGGCAAAGACATCCGCCGCCGCGTAGTACTGCGGAGTCTCGGTGTGCGACTTTCCGCCCACGAAACGGACCGAGCCCTCGGCGTGCCGGTGCGCCAGCTTGCGCAGCCGTGCCTCGTCCGGCCCCCGGCCGACCACGACGAGCACCGCGTCGGGCACCTCCCGCCGGATCAGCGGCAGGGCCCGGATCAGCATGTCCTGGCCCTTGCGCGGGACCAGTCGGGCCACACACAGGATCACGCGCTTGCCGTGCAGGCCGAGCTCCGTACGCAGGTCGAATCCGGCACCGGCGTCGGGCCGGTACACCTCCGCGTCGACCCCCGGCACCAACCGGCTCATGCGCGCACGCGGGCCCAGGGACGGCCCTATCCGGGCACGCGTGTACTGACCGAGATACGTGACGACATCCACGCCGTCGCCGATACGGCGCATCATCTGACGCGGCCCCGGGGTCCTGGCCCACCAGATCTCATGGCCATGGGTGGTCGCCACCATGCGCTGGATCCCACTGCGGCGCAGGGCCGGCGCCATGAGGGCCAGCGGCGCAGCAGCCCCGAACCAGACCCGGTCGCAGCCATGGGCCCTGGCTATCTCGACGGCCCTCCGGGTGACCCGCGCGGTCGGCAGCAGCATGCCGCTGGAGTCCCGTACGACAGGGAACGGAAGGGCCGCGTCGTACGCGGTGTCGCCCGGCTCGCGCGAGGTGTACACGACCACGTCGTCGTCGGGTATGCGCGTGGCCATGGCGTGCACGAAGGTCTCTATGCCTCCCTGGCGCGGCGGGAAGTCATTGGTGATGACAAGGGTGGAGCCCATGAATGTGTTGGATCCTTCAGCTGGATGCGGTCGAGCGAGCCGAGAAGAGGTAGTTGCGGCAGTCGTCGGTCACGTCGGCAGAACGCTCCCAACCCAGGTTCCGCCAGCGGTACATGTCGTAGCCGAGCTCGCTGAGCCGGCTGACGAGGTCGCCAGACTTCGTGTCGTACTTCTCGAGGTGACGGTCCTCGATCTCGAGCAGGAGCGCGGGCCGGTGGCGCAGCAGTGTGCGCCGGGCCCCCGACAGCACGGCTGCCTCCGCCCCTTCGACATCGGCCTTGATGAAGTCGACGCGGTCGAGGCCCATGTGGTTGCACAGTCCGTCCACCGTCCGAACCGGTGTGGTCACGGGGCGGGAGGCGGGGAATTCGACGTTGGGTCCGGGGCCCGAGGCGCCCTCGGTGAGATAGGCGCGTCCGTGGACGGGCAGCAGACGGCGCCGCGGCAGGCTCATCGTTCCTTCGTGTGCCCGCGCGCCGAGAGCCATGCGGTGCACGGTGACGTTGTCGCAGCCGAGGGCGGCTGCCGTGGCCCTCAGCCATTTCGCGGGGCCGTGCAGCGGTTCGACGCTGTGCACCTTCCCCGACGGTCCGGCCAGCGCGGACAGGCTCCAGGTGTAGAGGCCGTACTCGGCCCCGATGTCGAGGCAGACAGCGCCCGGCCGCACCAGCGGCCGCAGGCCCGCCACTTCTTCTTCCACGAAGGGCCACCGCGAGGATGCCCAGCGAAGCGCGAGCGCGACGGACGACACACGCAGCCCCGGGTGCGGGCGACCGCCGGACCGGAGAATCGAGGGATCCGGACGACGCGTCAGCCTGCCTTGCATCAAACGCCTTTCAGCCTGCTTGGGCGTTCGGATCCTGCTGCCGGAACGACGCCACACTCGATCGGCATTCCATCGCATCATCAGATACGGGGTGATCCCATCCTTCTCCGGAAGCAGATTGGCCGGCATGTCAGACCTGAGATGTACATCTCAGGTCTGGCCCACAACCGATGAAGCCATCATGAAAGAGCGCAAATCACGGCTTCGCTTCTTCTCTCGGATGGTGATGCGGTTCGCGTCGGTGGCGGGCAGCGGGCGGGACCTCGGCTCGCGCCGTTCTCCATGCGCAGAGGCTGCTCGTGCACCGGTCGGCCCCACTGAACATTCACCATGAACCAGGGCATGGCCGACGAGTCGGACGACTCCCGCCACAGGGCCGACGCCGCCCGTCGTTCAGGCCCGCGGATGAATCGGGCTGCCACAGCACCCATGACGGACCGTCGGCCCGTTCCCGTGCTCGATGCGGCGGTGTCTCCTCAGTACCCGGCCGGGCGCACCAGGCCCGTCTCGTACGCGTGGATCGCGGCCTGGGTCCGGTCGCGCAGGCTGAGCTTGACCAGGATCCGGCTCACATGCGTCTTGACCGTCTGTTCGGCCACCACCAGACGCTGGGCGATCTCCGCGTTCGACAGGCCCTGCGCGATCAGGGACAGAACCTCCGTCTCGCGCTCCGTGAGGTTGCCGCTGCGGCCCTTGACCGGACCGCGGGGGACGTCGGACATCCGGGAGAACTCGGCGATGAGACGCTTGGTGATGTTCGGCGCGAGCAGGGCCTCGCCGGCCGCCACCACCCGTACTGCATGGGCGAGTTCCGTGGCCGACGCATCCTTCAGCAGAAACCCGGACGCGCCGGCGCGCAGCGCCTCGTACACATACTCGTCGAGGTCGAAAGTGGTCAGGACGAGGACCTTGGTGGAGGCGGCGGGCGATGCCGTGATGCGGCGCGTCGCCTCGATGCCGCCGACCCCGGGCATCCTTATGTCCATCAGTACGACGTCGGGGGTCAGTTCGGCGACCCTGGCGACGGCGTCGGCGCCGTCCACCGCCTGACCGACGACCTCGATGCCGGGTTCCGCATTGAGCAGGACCGTGAATCCCTGACGGACCATCATCTGATCGTCGGCGATCAGCACGCGGGTGGTCGTCACGGTCGGTCCTCCACAAGGTCGGCAGGTACAGCGGGAAGCTGCGTGGGCAGCATCGTGATCACTTCGTATCCCCAGTCGGAGGTGGCGCCGGAAGCCAGCGTGCCACACAGCATCGCAGCGTGCTCCCGCATACCGAGCAGACCGTGGCCGACGCACGGTCCGCCGCACCGGATCACGCGTGAGAGGCATCCGGGTCCGTCCGTCCACGATCCGGGCGATGTTCTTCAGAGGTACGGAACCGGAGGTGCGTTCCGACCTGGATTGTGTGGTCGTGGGCCTGCGTGCCAGCGTCGCGACGGATGAAGCCGAACGTCGCAGCGGTGCGGAGGTCGTCGAGAGCATGCTGCCGGCCGGGCCGTGCCCGGATCTCCGGCAAGCACGGTACGCAGCCCGAGCGCTTCGAGGTGGTGACCACCGCGATCGGGGACCAACCGGGCGAGCCCGCAAGGCTGTTCGCGGATGTCGGTCGCGCGGGCATCACCATCGAGGACGTCCGCATCGAGCACGCCACCAGCCGGTTGACCGGGCTGGTCCACTTCAGCGTCGCACCGGGCCCGGCGGTGCCCCGGAAAGAGGCTCTCCGGGCCCGGGGACGGCGGCTGCGCCGAGTGCAAGAAGCACCCGGCCCACGGACACCTCGCCACGTACCACGGGCGGTTGTGCGTCGATCGCCGGTCCGACAAGCGAGCGGATATGGCACAGTCGTGCCGGTGGAAGAGCTGCGACCTCAGGACCCCGCGCAAATAGGCGCGTACCGGATTCTCGCCCGGCTCGGCGCGGGCGGCATGGGGCAGGTATATCTCGGCCGGTCGCCCGGCGGACGGCTGGTGGCCGTGAAGGTTATCCGCGACGAGATCAACGATCACCCCGAGGCACTGGCCCGGTTCCGGCGGGAGGCCGCGACCGTAGAGGCCGTACGCAGCGCCTACACCGCCCAGTTGATCGAGGCGTCGCTCGACTCGTCGCCGTACTGGCTGGCCACCGAGTACGTGCCGGGGCCCACGCTGCGCGGCGCCGTGAGCACGGGCGGCCCGTTCCCGCCGGACAGTGCCCTGCGACTTTTCGCCGCGCTCGCCGAGGGGCTGGCCGCGGTCCATGTCCACGAGGTCACGCACCGGGACCTGAAGCCGCAGAACGTCATCCTCGCGCCACAGGGACCGCAACTGATCGACTTCGGCATCGCCCGGGGACTTGAGCAGACGATCCTCACCCGGGACGGAATGGCACCGGGAACGCCCGGGTACACGGCGCCCGAGGTCGTCCTGCGCAATGAGGTCGGCCCGGCGGCGGACGTCTTCGCGCTGGGGGCGACGATCGCACACACGGCGATTAGGCGGCCTTCGCAGGGACATGGCCCCGATACGCCAGAAACCCGCCACCAGATCCACGGAATTTTCTCAGCGAGTGTTGTCCGTTACCTTCGTTTCGCCCCATCCAGGCAGGTACCGGCATCTCGGCTCATAGAGTCCGTACACGGCTGCCACCGAACACCAGGGTGCCATCCTCGATTTGATCGCCTACACGGAGCGAACCGTTGAGGATATCGCGCGCTTGACCGTCGATTCTGGGACCATCTTCAAGGTCAAAGACATTTTGACGCCGTTGAGCGACAAGGTCGAGGCAGCCGTCGCTCAAAAATGAGCGCGGCGTTCCCTGCAGGTGTTCGCGTTGTCTTACGCGTAACCGACAGCCCAGGGGGAGCATGTATCTGGGGTCCTGGCGACATCGATGGTTACTATCGATCCCTCGGCCAAGTCAAGATCCCACATCCCGGTTGTGCCGTAGCCTGCGGGATTGGTGAGTGTGTGAACGGATCCATTGTTCACCCGGTAACAGATTCTGACCGCGTAGCCGTCCGCCAGCATGTCCTTCACGTAGAACTTGTCCCCGTTGCTGATGAATTGCCCGTAGGCCCCGTAGGCAGTCGCGTTGACATCTGTTCCGGCGTACGCAGCGGTGGATGCGAAAATCACCATGGCAACTCCACCTGCCCCAATGGCTATACCGCGCGAGATCAATTTCCTCATGCAACCCCTCCTTATGTGTCAACTATGGTCCCATTCAGGGAGGTTGCATGCAAGGCGAGGCGCTTGCAGAACATCGTGGTCAGGTCGTCACGGGCCCGCATCCGCGCCTTGTGCGCCGGGCACACCAGCGAGTAGTCCCACAGCCCCGGCGCGTCTGCGGCATCTTTCTCTCCTGCGAAGTCCGTCTACTGGGCTGCCCGACACCACACCGTACGGCGGGCCGGATCACCAGCGGCGCCCCGCCCGCACCACACGTCGTAGGGCCTGGCTCGCCGACCGCGTCCTGCGCCGCACAGCCCCGCCTCGTATGCCGGGCACCCGGGGCCGCCCGCCCCGCCACGGTGGCGAGTTCGTCTTCGGCGACCCGACCACCTGGAACACACCCGACGCGCAGACGGTCACCGGGACCCGTCTCTACGGCACCGCCACCACATGGGCCTGGACGATGACTTCGTGGCTGGTCAGCGGGCGGCCGCGCCAGTTCATGGTGATGTGCGAGAACAGCCGGCGCGGTGTCGGCGCTGACGCGGTGCCCGGCCCGGGTCAGCTCCCGCGCAAGCGTGCGGGTGGACTTCACCGTCCACTGCAGCGGCGAAATCGGCTCACCCCGCACATCCGGTTCGACCAGCGCCAACAGCGCCGACCGTAGACCCGGATCCAGATCCAGATCCGCGACCCGTTTGCGGCTCCCGCCCGGACGACGCGCCCGCCCCAGAGGCTCCTCGCCCGCCTCGAGTTCGAACACGCCCTTCCGGACCGTCGTCTCGCTGACCGCAGCGGCCTTCGCCACGGCCCGGACACCGCCGATGGACCTGCTGTCCTCCGTCTCGCACACCACCGGCTCGGACACCGCCTCGGTGGCGCTGCGTCCCAAGAATGCCGGCGAGGGAAAGCGGCCCGCGCCGTGCTACATCTCCGTGGGGGTGCAGCCCCCGCACGAGACCGACCGCGCCACCGGCCGGCCCCTTCGGTCCATGGGAAAGGGCATCGGCTTCACAAGCAAACCCGTCGACATCTACTCCCGGTGGTCCTCGGGCGGAACGATCGAACTCAAGTATCCCGACGACTTCCGGGCCCACTTCGGCAAGCGGACCGTCGACGCGATCCCGGTCGGCGACGACAGGGGCGACTGGACCGTGGTGCTGTACCACGTCGACGGCGGGCCCACGAAGTACACATCCGTCGTGTGCAACGGCTTCCACGCCTAGAGCCTGCTTGACCGGTCAGTGATGCGTGGCGGGGCCGGTTAGGTTGTGCTCAATACGAAGACCCTCACTCGGCCGTTCCTGCCACCGTTCAGGTGGGGATGACCATGTACGGACCCAGGGGGTCGAGGAGACTTTCTCCTGCACTGCAGTCAACTCCGAGACAGGTATCGGCTCGACGTGCCAGAAGGACCTAGTGGTGGCAAAGCTTCCAGAGATCACAGCCCTGTTGGGCGAACCCCGGTTCAACTGGCCGGATCCGGCTCCATGGATCGAACTGGAGCGGGAACTCGGTATCGAATTTCCTGCGGACTTCCGTGAGATCGTGGACGCCTACGGTTCGATCGAGATCAACAGGCAGTTGTATCTGAAGCACCCGGCCGGCCATCTTCTGCACAGTCTGGGAGAGAACATCCGGAGGGACCTCGAGCTCTGGCACGAGGAGGACATGGCGGAGTTCCTGCCGAGTCCGGTGGGGGCAAACCCCGGGGAACTGATGCCGGTGGCGTCGGCCACGACGGGCAAGGCGGTTTTCCTTCGCATTCCCGACAACCCCTCGTCGCCCTGGCGCGTCGTGGTCCAGGAGTTCGACAGTCCGGCCTGGACTCTCTACGAGATGACGTTCAGTGAGTGGTTGCTGGCCTATCTCAAGGGTAGGGACGTAACGGTGTGTTCTCGCAACTTCGCGCCTGACGGCCCGTTCTACGAATTCCTGCCCTGAAGACGACCGCGGTGGTATCTCCTGTCCTGGTGACAGGAGATACCACCGTGTGAAGACTTCCCCGTGATCACCTGGCCGGGGCGGACCCCAGCGCCCACTAGGCTCTGGTGGTCATGGACAGCACAACGGACATCGAAGCGGCACGCAGAGACGCAGGCTCATCCCTTCAGTACTACTGGGAGGCAGCCGAGTACGACACTCCCGAGGACCTGGAGGATGACGAAGCTGAAGTCCGGGAGGCGTGCGCTGCCATCCAGGAGGCACTTCCCGACGACGCCACCGGCTCCATCTGCCTGACGCTCTTGGAATTGGGAAAGCTGCGGGCGCACCTGAACGACGAAATCGGCACCGCAGACGACCACTTCGACGATGAACACAACCCACCCGCCGGATTGGACGAGGACGACCGGCGCGGCCGGGCGCTGGCCGCCGAAGTGGTACGGGCCGCGGAGTGCACTCTTGCCCTGCAAGGGACCAACAACCTCGCAGCCTTCTCGCGCGCGTGTGCCCTGCATTGGATGGGCGACCTCGACGCCGCAGCACAAGCCTATCGAGAGGCACTCCGTCTCGATCCCTACGATCACATCGCAAAGGCCCGCGTAGAGCAATTGGAGAACATCGAGCTCCCCGAGCCGCCGGGCGGGCTCGTCACCCACCATCCCCACGGCTTCCACCTGCTGGAGATGACCCACCTCGTGGGTCACAGCGGGAGCACCAAGGGCTGGGTCTGGCTGCTCAGCGATCCGTCCTCCGTCCGGAGCGCCGCGGACGGCCACCTGGCCGCATGGCTGGCCGACTGCGGCCACAGTCTTGACGACGAATTCAGCGTGTGGACTCATGTCCCCGACGGCGGACGCGAGGGATCCGAGCTGCGCAAGGCACTTCTTCGGACAGCTGAGGGACAGCCGTTCATCGACTGGTCGAAGGTTCCCCTGCCCGATCCGGGGCATGATCGCCTCCCGGTCGGCCAGCCGGTCCGATGGCTCGGACAGCTGTATTTCTTCGGCGGAACCGAGCACGACGATTAGACCGTGTCCATCGTGCTCACGACCGAAGCCATGACCGGATCTCGCAGCTGTCCCCGGATGGCACGGGAGGAACACCGACCCCGGCCCTTCGTCCGGACGAAGGCCGCCGACGAGATCCTCGGCGAAGTCGCCGCCTGTTGCCACCGAATCCCCGACTCAGGTCACCAGGTATCGGCACCAGTGCGTTCGCGGCCCGAGGACAGCCGGCCGACGAGTTCCGCGGACCGGGTCCTGTACCGGGCCACGGATGCCATCTTGATCTCCTCGTAGCCACGCACGATGTCGGGCAGCGAGGCGATCTCGACGGCAAGGCCGTGGGCGTCCATGTCGAGATTCCGGCAGACCTCGGTGATCGTGGCCTCGTACTCGACGACCAGGGCCCGTTCCGTGCGCCGCACGCGCGCCGCTCCGAAGGGGTCCAGGCGCGTGCCACGGAGCCTGCGCATCGCGGCGAGGGCTTGGAAGGCCGGCTTGAACCAGGGGCCGAGTTCGATCTTGCGGTTCATGCCGAGTGCCCGCAGAACGGGCGGGTGGAGACGGTAGGACATCCGTGCGCCGTCCCCGAAGCGGGCCTTCACCTCCCGCTCGACCTCGGGGTCGAGGGAGAGCCTGGCCACCTCGTACTCGTCCTTGTACGCCATCAGCTTGTGCAGATACCTGGCCACTGCCTCGGTGAGTGCGGTCGAGCCGGGGGCGCGCTCACATTCGGTCCGGCGGACCTGTTCGACGAAACGTGCGTACCTCGTCGCGTAGGCGGCGTTCTGGTACGCGATGAGATCCGGTACGCGGACCTCCAGGAGCCGGGCGAGTTCCGACCCGGGGGCGGCCCCGACCAGTTCGAGGGTGTGCCGGGCCTCGGCGGACAGGCCGCGCCCCGACTTCGCCGGGGTGACACGCCCCTCCAGGAGGTCGGCGAAGGCTCCGGGGTCGGCGACGGCCTGGCGGCCGAGGCGGAACGCCTTGATGTTGGCTTCGGCCTTGACGCCGTTGAGGGTGATCGCCTCCTCGATGGCGTGGGCCGGCAGCGGCAGCCCGCCGGTCTGGTAGGCCGCGCCGGTGATCAGGAGATTGGCGAACTGGTCCTCGCCCAAAAGGTCGTTCGCGATTCGGCGCGCGTCGAGGAAGACCGTGTCCTTGGCCTCTGCCCTGATCCGTTCCTTGAGAGGTCCGGCAGGCGGGAACGACACCTCCGGGTCGATCACCATCTGCCCGGTCGGGACCTCTGCCGTGGAGACGACCGCCATCGTTCGCGCCGGTGCGGCCGCGGTCAGATGTCCGGGTTCCGCGGCGACGAGCAGGTCACAGCCGAGGTAGAGATCGCACTCGTCCAGGGCCGCCTTGCCGGCCTGTTCCGTCGCCTCCTTGGTGATTTTGATGTCGGAGACGACCGCGCCGCCCTTCTGGGCCATGCCGGTCTGGTCGAGGGCCCGGACGTGCAGGCCCGCGAGCGAGGCCGCGGTGCTGAGGATCTGCGCGAGGGTGATCACCCCGGATCCTCCGACGCCTGTGATCCGGGTGGTGTGGGAAGCCGGTACGACGAGGTCCGGATCGGGCAGCGCCGCACCGTCCGGCATCGGGACGGGAGTGAAGTCGGCCTTTCCCCTGGCGGGGACGACGGTGAGGAAGGAGGGGCAGTCCCCCGCCAGACAGGCGTAGTCCTTGTTGCAGGAGGACTGATCGATCCGGGTCTTGCGGCCGTACTCGGTGTCGATCGGCTGCACGGAGAGGCAGTTGGACTGCTGTCCGCAGTCGCCGCACCCCTCGCACACCCGCTCGTTGATCACCACGCGCTCGGTGGGTTCGGGCACAAGGCCACGCTTGCGCTTGCGCCGGAGTTCCGTCGCGCATTCCTGGTCGTGAATGAGGAGGGTGACGCCGGGGGTCCGGGCAAGCACCTCCTGGGCCTCGGCCAGCCGGTCGCGGTGCCAGACGACCACGCCCTTGGGAAGCGTGACCTTCCGGTAGCGCTTGACGTCCTCGGTCGTGACGATGATGCGCTCGACGCCTTCCGCCAACAGCCCTTGGGCGATCGCGGGCACGGGCATGACGCCGACGGGCTGCTGTCCGCCGGTCATCGCCACCGCCGAGTTGTGGAGCAGCTTGTACGTGACGTTCACCCCGGCCGAGACCGCTGCCCGGATGGCGAGACTTCCGGAGTGGTGGAAGGTGCCGTCGCCGAGATTCTGGATCAGGTGGTCGCGTTCGAGGAACGGCTGCATGCCGATCCACTGGGCGCCCTCGCCTCCCATCTGGGTCATGCCGATCACGTCCCCGGCCTGGGAAGGGTCCATGAGTGTGACCATGGCGTGGCAGCCGATCCCCGCCCCGACGGCGGCGCCCTCGGGTGCCTTGGTCGAGAGGTTGTGGGGGCAGCCGGAACAGAAGTAGGGGGTGCGGCTCAGCACAGGCAGGAGTGGCAGTGTCTTGCGCCTGGCCGCTGCCCGAGTGGTGTCCAACCAGCTCTGTACGGTGGGGAGTTCGCCCAGCGCGTTCAGACGGGGCGCAAGCCGGGCGGCGACGGTGTCGGGATCGAGTTCTCCGTCGAGGGGGAACAGGACCGAACCGTCGGGTGCGCGCTTGCCGGAGACGGACGGCTGGTCGCCGCGCCCGTAGAGCAGGTCCTTGAGGGCGGTCTCGATGAGTGGCCGCTTCTCCTCCACGACAACAATGTGACGCAGCCCCCTCGCGAACCGTTCGACGATCGTGGGTTCCAGCGGATGGATCATGCCGAGGTGCAGCAGGCGCACACCGCGGCGCTCCAGTTCGCTGTCGTCGAGTCCGAGGATGCGCAGGGCCTGGCGGAGGTCGAGGAACGTCTTGCCTGCCGCGACGATGCCGATACGGTCGTCGGGGGCCATCCTGGTGATCCGGTTGAGGTGGTTCGCGACGGCGTAGCGGCGGGCTATCTCGAGGCGGGCGCCGTCCCTGCTGCGTTCCAGGTCGCCGAGGGCCGGTTGCACCATCCGGGTGCCGACCGTGTGGCGGTACGGCACTCCGTCGACCGTGAGGTCCGGGACGACCGGTGCGATCCGTCCGGCGCTCACGTCGACGGTGCCGGAACCGTCCGCGACCGCCGTCACGATTTTCAGCGCCACCCACAGGCCGGCTGCCCGGGACATCGCCACGCCGTGCAGTCCGAAGTCGAGCGCTTCCTGCGGGTCGGACGGGTAGAGCGTGGGCAGGCCCAGGTCGGCGAGGAGCAGTTCGGAGGCGCCGGGCACGGTCGACGATTTGGCGGCGGGGTCGTCGCCGACCAGGGCGAGCGCACCGCCGTCGGGGTGGGTGCCCATCAGGTTGTTGTGCCGGATGGCGTCCGAGGCGCGGTCGAGGCCCGGGGACTTGCCGTACCAGATCGCCGCGATGCCGTCGACGCGCTTGTCCGGCTGCGCCGCGGCGAGTTGGGTGCCCTGGACGGCCGTCGCCGCGAGTTCCTCGTTGACGCCGGGGCGGAAGACGATGTCGTACTCGTCGAGGAGGGAGCGGCAGCGGGCGAGCTCCATGTCGTATCCGGCAAGCGGCGAACCCTCGTATCCGGAGATGAATCCCGCGGTGCTGCGGCCCTCGCGACGGTCGGCGCGACGGATGTCGAGCGGCAGGCGGGCGAGTGCCTGGATGCCGGTGAGGTGGAAGGTGCCCTCCTCGCGCACGTATCGGTCCTGAAGCGTGGGACGGGGGCCGGTTGCTTTCTGAGGGGTCACCACTGTGTTCCTCCGGGTGGGGCATCTGTGGTCGTCGGGGCGGGCCAGGAGTCGGTCCCGTACAAGTGGGGCGGAGGCCGAGACGGCCGTGTCGGCGGGCGCAGCCGCGGTGCGTGGGTCGGGGTGGCGGGCGTCGGCCGGCACCGGTCGGCGCTGGTCCGATGCCGGTCGGCGCCGGCCGGAGCCGCGGCATCCGTGGGGCAGGCGTGGCAGGCCGGGCGACCGAACTCGGCCTTCCAGGCCCCAGAAGGCCGGAAGGCCGCGGTGAAAGTGCTCCGGGCGAGGGTCGGGAGCGCCGGGCTCGGGGCCCGGCGCTCCGCTCGCGGTTCGCGTCGGAACAGGGCCTGTCTTTCGGATCCGGCCGAACCGGCCCTAGGCGGACTGCCCTGCCGCGTCGAGCAGGGCGGCGAGCGCGGACGCAGGGGATGATCCCTCGGCGCTGTGCCACGCGATGTGGCCGTCCGGTCGGACGAGGAGGGCTCCGTCCTCACCGATCCTGAGCAGCTCCGGACAGTAGCCGTCCGGGCTGGTGACTTCCCGGCCGATCACGACAGTCCGTTTCGCCACACCTTCCCCGGTCTCCGCGAAGGCATCGGCCCAGGCGGCGCCCCGGGGCCCCGTGATGAGGGTGAAGCCCGGCATGAGGAGGTCGTGCGTCGACACCCGTTCCCCGTCACGTTCGACCCAGGCGTGCGGAAGTCGCGCTCCGGGGACGGCAGTCGGTGTGTAGTCGGTGGCCGAGAGCGGGGCTCCGCCGACGCCGCCGGCGTGCCGGCTCGCCCCGTAGATGTATCCGATCTCCTGGTTGAGCGCGTCGAAGTGCGGGCGCTGCAGAGGGACGGCTTCCGCGATCCGCCGGCGTTCCGCCGCGGCAACCGACGGGTCCGGGCTTTCGAGGCGTGCGGCGATCCCGGCCGTCTCGGGCCCTATGCCGACCTCGGCCATTCTGATGGCGTTGAGCACGCTGTGGCGAGCGTTGTCGACGGCGACCGGGCGACGTTCACGCTCGTAACTGTCGAGCAGGGCGTCGGAAGCGCAGCCTGCCAGCACGGCGGCGAGTTTCCAGCCGAGGTTGTCCGCGTCGGCGAGGCCGCTGTTCATGCCCAGGCCGCCTGTCGGCGGGAACTGGTGCGCGGCGTCGCCTACGAGGAGGACACGGCCGCTGCGGTAGGTCTCGGCGGTCCGGGCCGTCATGGTCCACGGCCCCACGGAGCGGATGTCCACGTCGAGTTCGGTGGTTCCGACAGCGTCCCGGATGATCTGGGCGCATCGTTCGAGCGGGTAGTCCCGCGGCGATTCGGCAGCCGGGTCGAAGCTCCGCTGGAAGGTCCACCGGCGAACGCCGTCCATCCCGATGAGGAGTCCCGGGGAGGCGCTGTTGATCAGCCAGATCAGCAGGGCGGGATCTTGCCCCATCCACGGGGACAGGTCGGCGTGGAAGTAGATGTTCAGCTGATGGCCGAGGACCGGGGAGTCGTCCATCGCGATGCCGAGCTTGTCGCGCATGCCGCCGGTCGCCCCGTCCGCCGCCACGGCGTAACAGGTGCGCAGGATCTGCCTCTTGCCCACGCCTTCCACGGTGACGTCGACCGAATCGCCGTGGTCCGTCACCTCCACGACGGTGGTGCTGTAGTGGACGGTGGCCATGCCCTGGGCGAGGACGGCGTCGAGGAGGTGCTGCTGCACACGGTCCTGGGCGCAGGAGGTGAGCTGCTCGGCCGAGGCGTGGATCCGACGCAGGAGTTGGTCCTCCGGCCCTTCGACGAGGTCGATCCGGCCCAGGGGTTCCCCGGTGAGGGTCTGTTTCCACAGGATCGTGCCGGCCCACGCCGGGTCGACCGCGTCCGCGCGGACGGCATCCGCGATGCCCCAGGTACGGAACAGTTCCATGGACCGGGTGTTGACGACATGTGCCCGGGGGTGCGGATTGACCCCGTCGTACTGTTCGAGGACCACGCTGCGGACGCCGTGCCGGCCCAGGACCAGCGCGGTGGCCAGCCCCACGGGGCCGGCTCCGATGATGACGACCGGGGTGTCGATGGCGGTCATGAGCGCCTGACCAGTTCGGCGAAGGACTCACCCGAATCGAAGCGGCGCACCAGGTCGTCGGGGTCGAACTCGACGCCGATCGGATTGGCTTCGAAGGCTCCGGACCGGAACCACTCGTCGAGGGCTTCCTCGGTGGCGAAGTTGTCGATCTGGAGCTCGATGTGATTGCCGTCGGGATCCTCGAAGTACATCGAGGTGGTCGGACCGTGGTTGATGCACCAGAAGGGGAGGATGCCGTCCCCCTTCAGCCGCTGGTACGTGCCGAGCAGATCGCCGATCGTGGCGTAGGTGAATGCCGCGTGATGCAGACCGGTGTGCGCGTCCGTCGGACGCTCGGACGCTCCGGTGGCGACCAGCGCGACACGGTGGTGTTCGTCGTCGTAGGTCAGGAAGGCGAGGGCGTCATTGGCGAAGGTGACACGGCCTTCGAGAACGCGTATGTACCACTCGGTCATGACCGGCAGGCGACCGGTGCGCAGGACGATGTGGGCGAGTTTGCCTGGAGAAGCCATGGGACAGCGACCTCCTCATCGAGGGCACGGCAGCCCTCTTGGCTGCCATACAAGAGAACCCTAAACGGGCTCTTGTATGGCAGTCAAGAGATCGCGCTCAGCGTGCCGCCGCGACAGCCACCAGCGCCTCCATGAGGAGGTCGATGAACTCTTCGACCGGCCGGTCCAGCTCCCGGGCACTGACCAGCAGCCCCTCGAACAGCACATGGGCCATGTCCGCCACAGGCGCGGCGTCGGCCCCCTCGGACAGCCGGCTCGCGACGGCCGCCAGAAGACGGCCCTCCAGCCACTCCCGCATACGGGAGTAGACGTCGGCGAGGGCCGGTGACTCATCCATGCGGTCGTACGCCTCACGGTGCAGCCCGCGATACGACTCCAGGTCGGCAAGGAATGTCACCAGCTGCCGTCGCGGATCACCTCCGATCGCGGGGTCCGCCTCGACGCGCTCACGCTCGCGCAGGAAGAGACGGTCCAGGGTGGCGGCGAACAGGTCGTCCTTGGTCGGGAAGTACCAGCGCACGGCATTGGCCGCGACGCCGGCCGCCTTGCCGACCTCGGTCAGGCTGGTCCCCTTGTACCCCTTGACGGCGAAGAGCTCCCAGGCACTGTCGACCAGGACGGCCTCGCGCTCGGCTTTCGGGATCTGCTGACGGTTCCGTGGCATAGCAACCCAGCCTAGGCGGCGCACCCTCACCCCCATCCGCGGCATCGGAGAACAGCAACCCGGCAGCCGATGAACTCTTGACTCCGAAACAAGAAAGCTCTTGACTCTTGACCAAGAGAAGGTGTCCCCAACACGCGGGAGTCCGTGATGCGCCTGTACAGCACAGCCCTGGGCATCGCCAGGGAGGAGAGCCCCGGCGAGCTCTCCGTACTCGATCTCCCCTTTGCCGACCTGGGCGCCCTCCTGCGCGGACCGGGTATCGACGCCGCACGCGCGGCGGCGGTCGTCCGGCGGGTCGCTCTCGACGAGGTCCGGGTGCACGCCCCCGTTCCCCGGCCCGGGAAGATCCTGATCGTCGGCCTCAACTACCGCAGCCACGCCGAGGAGGCCCTGGAGATGTTCGCCGCGATGGGGCGGCCCGGCATCACCCTGCCGACGGAGCCGAATTTCCAGGTGGTCGCCGGATCCGCGGTCACCGCTCCGGGCGGGGACATCCGCCTGCCGGCCGTCGCGGCCGGCCAGGTCGACTACGAGGGCGAGGTGGCCGCCGTGATCGGCAGGGCCGCGAGCGGCGTCTGCGCCGCCGATGCGGAGCGCCACCTCGCCGGCCTGACGATCGCCAACGACGTCTCCGCGCGCGATATCCAGCAGCGCGCCATGTCGGGCGATCCGACCGCGTCCATCGGCGTGGCCAAGAGCTTCGACACCTTCAAGCCGCTCGGCCCCTGCCTGGTCACCCCGGACGAGTTCGCCGACCCACTCGACCTGAGGCTGCGCACCCTGGTCAACGGTGACGTACGCCAGGACGACCGCACCAGCAGCTTCATCCACGGCGTGGCCGGGCTGATCTCCTACCTCTCCCGCTACCAGACCCTCGAACCCGGAGACGTGATCCTCACCGGAACACCGCGCGGCGCCGGCGTTTTCTCCGGTCGCCACCTGCGCCCCGGCGATGTCGTCGAGGTCGAGGTCGAGAAGATCGGCACGCTCCGCAACCGCGTGACGGCCTCCCCCGAGGACGGAAGCACGGGAGCATGACCGGCAGAACGCACCGTACGAGCCACTCCGCCCCGCCGGAGGCGTCACCGGGCTGATACCGCTCAATACGGGCAGCACCGAGCCGGGCGGTGCGCGGAGGTGAACCGCGTACCGCCCGACCCCGGAAATGGCGCCAGTGGATCAGGAGTAGAAGTTGCGCTGCCACCGGTGCTTGGCCAGCAGGGCGAGCTGGTCGGCGGTGAGCGCACGCCCGTCGCTCAGGGCCGTGTTGCGCTCGACATTGCGTACGGTGCGCATGCCGGGGATGACGGTGGAAACCGCCGGCGAACTCAGTACGAACCGCAACGCGTTCTCAGCGATCTCATCGGGTGCGATGCCGAGGTCGGCGATGATCGCGGCCACCCGCTGTTCGACCTGCGCCGGGCGGTCGTCGCGGAAGTAGCGGTTGCGCCAGTCGCCGTCGGGGAACGTCGTACCGGCGGTGATCCGGCCGGTGAGGCCGCCTTCGTCCAGCGCCACCCGCACGACGACACCGACACCGTGCTCCTCACAGGCCGGCAGCAGCGCGTCGGCGGGCGCCTGGTCGAAGAGGTTGTAGATGACCTGCACGCTGTCCACGGCACCGCTGCGTACGAGTGCGAGTGCGTTGTCGGGCTGGTGGTCATTGACGGAGACGCCGAACAGGCGGATCTTTCCCTCCTGTTTCAGCTCGGCGATCGTCTCCAGCCAGTCGCCACGGCCGACCCAGTCGTCGCTCCAGACATGAAACTGCAGTACGTCGAAGTGGTCCTGGCCGCTGGTGCGCAGACTGGTCTCCAGGCTCTCGCGGATGTGCTCGCCCGGGAACGTCTCGGCCGGGTCCAGGCCGTCGGGCGCCGGCCACGTGCGGTTCTTCGGCGGCACTTTGGTCGCGACGAGCACCTCGTCGCCGGCCCGCTCGCGGACGACCCGGCCGACGATCCGCTCGCTCTCACCGTAGCCGCGGGCGGTGTCGATGAAGTTCACACCGAGATCGATGGCCCGGTGCAGGGCGCGTACGGATTCGTCCTCCGTGGCACCCACCCAGGCGGACTCACCGATGCCCCAGGCGCCGTAACCGATCTCGGATACGGACACTCCACTGCGTCCCAGCTCGCGGTAGCGCACAGTCATCCTCCACGTCATGGTCCTCGCCCTGGACGGTCCGAGGCCTCCGCCAGAAATCACGTCGACGATAGGCGGCCGGGGCGACGGAGTCAGGAGGGTTTCCGCGTCGCCGCCCTCCGCGAAGGCCACCGCGTCGACAGGGAAGGCGCAGGGGCCCACGATGCCCGCGCGCTCCCCACCGGATCGTGTTACGTCTGGAACCTCGGAGCACCGCTTTCACAGGCCGGCGAGCACGCGCCGACGCCCTGGCGGCGGCGCGGATCCATGCCGCCCGCCTGGAGGTACGACATGCCTGACCTCTTCATCGGTGGCCGCTGGACCGCGGCCGTCGACGGACGGACCCGGGAGATCCGCTGCCCCGCCGACGGAAGTGTGGTCGCCCGGGTGGACGAAGCCGGTCCGAAGGATGCCGCGGCAGCGATCGCGGCCGCGCGGGAGGCGTTCGACCACGGCCCCTGGCCCCGCACCCCTGCGGCCGAGCGTGCCGGGCTTCTGCTGCGCGTCGCGGATCTGCTCGTCCGGGACAAGGACGCCCTGGCCCGTGTCGAGTCGCTCGACACGGGCAAGCGGCTCGTGGAGTCCGAGTACGACATGGACGACATCGCCAACTGCTTCCGATACTTCGGCAACCTGGTGGGCGCCGGCGGAGCGGACCGCGTCATCGACACCGGCGACCCGGCCGTGGACAGCCGAGTGGTCCACGAACCGGTCGGCGTGTGCGCGCTCATCACACCGTGGAACTACCCCCTGCTCCAGACGGCCTGGAAGGTCGCACCGGCGATCGGTGCGGGCAATACGTTCGTGCTCAAGCCCAGCGAACTCACGCCGCACACCGCGATCATGCTGATGCGGCTGCTGCGCGAGGCGGGGCTGCCGGACGGCACCGGGAACCTGCTGCTGGGGTCCGGCGCCGAGGCCGGTGCGCCGCTCACCGAGGATCCGCGGGTTGACATGGTGTCCTTCACCGGGGGTCTGGCCACAGGGCGGCGCATCATGGCCGCAGCGGCCCCCACCGTGAAGAAGATCGCCCTGGAGCTCGGGGGGAAGAATCCGAACATCGTCTTCGCCGACGCCGACTTCGACACGGCCGTCGACTTCACACTGATGGCCGTTTTCCTTCATTCCGGTCAGGTCTGCTCGGCCGGTGCCAGGCTGCTGGTGGAGGATTCGCTGCACGACAGGTTCGTCGACGAGGTCGTGGCACGGGCCGCACGTATCAGGATGGGCGGCCCGTTCGACCCGCAGGCCCGGACCGGCCCGCTGATCTCGGCGGCGCACCGGGACAAGGTCGAGGCCTACGTGGCGGTCGGCCTCGCCGAAGGTGCCGTCCTGCGACTGGGCGGCGTCCGGCCGGACGACCCGGCGCTCCAGGACGGCTTCTACTACCCGCCGACCGTCCTGGACGAGTGCACCGCCGCGATGTCCGTCGTCGCCGCAGAGTCCTTCGGCCCCGTGCTGACCGTCGAGCGGTTCCGGGACGAGGACGAGGCGCTGGCCCTGGCCAACGGCACGCTCTACGGCCTGGCGGGGGCGGTGTGGACCACCGACCAGGACCGAGCACGGCGGGTCGCGGACGGGCTGCGGGCCGGCACCGTCTGGATCAACGACTTCCATCCCTACGTGCCCCAGGCCGAATGGGGCGGCATGAAGCAGTCGGGAGTGGGGCGGGAACTCGGCCCGTCCGGACTCCACGAATACACCGAGGCGAAACACGTGTGGCGGAACACCGCTCAGGTACCGAAGCGCTGGTTCGAGTGACCGGCGGGCGGCCCCCGGGCCCGCCACCTGCCCGTACGGACCCAGGAGATACGTCATGCCGCCCGCTCCCCCACCCGAGTCCGGCCTGAGGACGGAAGCATCGTCCGACGACGACGCCCTCACGGAGCTGGGTTACAGACCCGAACTGAAGCGCACGCTGGGCAACTTCCACACCTTCGCCGCCGGAATCAGCTACATCTCCATCCTGACCGGCACGTTCCAGCTGTTCTACTTCGGTGTCAGCTTCGGCGGGCCCGCGTACTGGTGGTCCTGGCCGATGGTCTTCACCGGCCAGCTGATGGTCGCGCTGTGCTTCTGCGAGCTCGCCGGCCGCTACCCGGTCGCGGGCTCGGTCTACAACTGGTCCAAACGAATGGGCGGCCCGCACATCGGCTGGCTGGCGGGCTGGATGATGACGACCGCGACGATGGTCTCGCTGGCAGCGGTGGCCCTCGCCTACCAGCTGACACTCCCCCAGATCTCCAGCGTGTTCCAGATCATCGGCGACGGTACGGGGAAGTACGACGCGGCTGCCAACGCCGTACTGCTCGGCACGATCCTGATCGTCTTCACCACCTTGGTGAACGCCTTCGGAGTGAAGCTGATGGCCACCATCAACTCCTCCGGTGTGTTCGTCGAGCTGATCGCCGCCGTGGTGCTGGTCTTCCTCCTTGCCGCCCACATCACCCGCGGGCCGAGTGCGATCCTGGACACCCAGGGGCACGGCAAGGGCCATCCGCTCGGCTACTTCGGAGCCTTCCTGACCGCGTCGCTCGCCTCGGCATACGTGATGTACGGCTTCGACACCGCGTCCTCGCTCGGCGAGGAGTCCAAGGACCCGGCCCGCAACGCACCGCGGGCCATCCTGCGCGCGCTCGTCGCCTCGTTCGTCCTCGGCGGCCTGATCCTGCTCTTCGCACTGCTGGCCACCCCGGATCTGCAGGCCGGGCAACTCGCCGAACACGGCCTGCAATATGTGGTGAAGGCGACACTCGGGGAGTCGGTCGGGCTGGCCATTCTGTGGTGCGTGATCGTCGCGATCACCGTGTGCGCACTGTCGGTCCAGACCGCGGGGCTGCGGCTGGCCTTCGCGATGGCCCGGGACAACAACCTGCCGGCCGGCACCCACCTGGCCAGGGTCAGCCCGCGGTTCCGCACTCCGGTCCTGGCCACCGTTCTGATCGGGTTCGTGGCGATTCTCATCCTGGTGGTCAACATCAAGCAGCCGCAGATCTTCTCCGTCGTCACCAGCATCGCCATCGTCATGATCTACGTCGCGTATCTGCTGGTGACCACGCCCATGCTGGTCCAGCGGCTGCGCGGCACATGGACGCCGGCCGCCGGCCGCTTCTCGATGGGCCGAATGGGTCTGCCGGTCAACATCGCCGCCGTGCTCTGGGGAATCGCGATGACCGTCAACCTCCTGTGGCCGCGCGCCTCCGTCTACAACGCCACCGGCACCCAGCACTGGTATCTGCGCTGGGGCGGCGTCCTGTTCGTCGGCGTCGTCGCGGTCGGCGGGTTCACCTACTACTGGTTCGTCCAGCGCAAGCGCACCGGCGTGCTCGCCGAACACGCCGTCGGCCGGCCCCTGGCGGAGCCCGGCCCGGCGCACGGTGCGCCGTGACACGAAAGGGAGCTGACGTGGAGGAGTTCGACTACGTGGTGGTCGGCGGCGGCACCGCCGGCAACGTGGTGGCCGCGCGGCTGAGCGAGGACCCTGCCGTCACCGTCTGCCTGCTGGAGGCAGGGCCGTCGGACGTCGGCGACGACAACGTACTCCGGCTGGACCGCTGGTTCGGTCTGCTCGAATCCGGCTACGACTGGGACTACCCGGTCGAGCCGCAGCAGCACGGCAACAGCTTCCTGCGCCACGCCCGTGCCCGGGTGCTCGGCGGCTGTTCCTCCCACAACTCGTGCATCGCCTTCTGGGCGCCTCGCGAGGATCTCGACGGCTGGGCGGCAGCAGGCTGTACAGGATGGGGCGCCGCCGAGACCTACCCGCTCTACCGACGCCTGGAGAGCAATGACGCCCCCGGCCGGCACCACGGCCGCTCGGGCCCGGTGAAGATCCGTACCATCCGGCCGGACGACCCTTGCGGAAGCGCCCTGCTGGAGGCATGTGCGCAGAACGGGATCCCCACGACCACGTTCAACACCGGGGCAACCGTGGTGCGTGGCGCGGGCTGGTTCCAGATCAACTCCGACGAGAACAACACACGGCAGTCCTCCTCCGTGGCCTACCTCCACCCGATTCTCGGCAGACGGCCCAACCTGGAGGTACGGACGGAGGTACGGGCCAAGCAGCTGCTGATCGACGCGGACCGGCGCTGCACGGGCGTGTCGTACCTCGATCCGGACCTCGTCCACTCGCGCTCGGTCGCCGCCCGCCGGGAGGTCGTCGTCAGCTGCGGCGCGATCGACACCCCGAAGCTGCTGATGCTCTCGGGCATCGGACCGGCCGGGCACCTCCGCGAGGTCGGCGTGGACATCGTCCTCGACGCGCCCGGTGTCGGCGAGAACCTCCAGGACCACCCGGAGGGCGTCGTCATGTGGGACGCCAAGCAGCCCATGGTGACCACCTCCAACCAGTGGTGGGAGATCGGCATCTTCACCGACACCCGTCCCGGCCTGGACCGGCCCGACCTGATGTTCCACTACGGCTCGATGCCGTTCGACATGAACACCTACCGGCGCGGCTACCCGACGAGCGAGAACGCCTTCTGCCTCACACCGAACGTCACCCACGCCCGCTCGCGCGGCACGGTACGGCTGCGCACCCGCGACTTCCGGGACAAGCCCAAGGTCGATCCCCGCTACTTCACGGACGGGGAGGACGTGCGTGTGATGACCTACGGGCTGCGGCTGGCCCGCGAGATCGCCGCGCAGCCCGCACTGGCCGACTGGGCGGGCGCCGAGCTCGCACCGGGTCCCGATGCCGGGTCCGACGACGAATTGCTGGACTACATCGTCAGGACCCACAACACCGTCTACCACCCTTCGTCCACCGTGAAGATGGGCCCCGGCACCGATCCGACGGCACCGCTCGACCCACGTCTGCGGGTCCGGGGCATCCGCGGTCTGCGGGTGGCGGACGGATCCGCGATGCCGGAACTCATCACCGTCAACCCGTGCATCACCACCATGATGATCGGCGAGAAGTGCGCCGACATGATGAAGGAGGACGCGAGGAGGTAGGCCTTCGCCCACGCCCCGCTCGCGGTGATGGCCGAGCAGATCGACATCCTACGCAACGGGGTCGAGCAGAGTTACGAAGACCTGTTCGTGGAGACGGCGGCGCCCTGGGTGCTTCCTTGCCTCGGCGACCTCGTGGGCTTTTCGACTCTGCCCGGCTACGAGCGCGTCCTCACCACCGGTCTGCGGAGCGGGAGTTCGGCTGCCGCGCTGACGGAGGCGATCGCGCCGCGCCGCGACGTGGCCGCCACGGTCGCGAACCTGCGCCGCAAGGGCACGCTGCACCTGCTCGAAGAGCTCTGCGAGCAGGTGGCGGGATGGCCGGCGCGGGCGGTCGAACTGTCCCGGCTCGTCTCGCACCAGCAGCCGGTCAAGCTGTACGGGTACGGGTCCGGGTCCTCCGGGTCCGGGGACGCGGGCCGCGCGCGGCGCGGACGCCTCGCCGACCTGCGGGACGGATCCGCGCTCGACCTGGCGGGTTCCGCCTTCGGGACGGTGGCGCGCTCGGTCGACGTCCGGAGCGCCAACTCCCGCCACAGGCAGGGTGGTCTGACTCCCGTCGGGGTCGGCCTCTTCGTCTGGCGGCTGAGGGTGCACCCGCTGACGTCCTCACCCGCGTACTGCATCGACCGGGCCCGCCGGGCGGTGGCGGAAGCACCAAACCGCCGACCGAGCCCCGGCCCGAGTACGAGCCGTTCCCCGGCTCGGCCTTCTTCCGGGCCGGCCGCCACGACAAGCGGATGACCGCCATGGGCAAGCGCCTGGTCGCGGAGGGCTGCGGCCGTTACGAGGAGGGCCCCGGCCCCGATTGGACCGACGCGGACCGCAAGTCCTACACGGCGTGGCAGCACAAGCTGGGCTACCGGGGCAAGGACGCGGACGGCGTGCCGGGCAAGGTCAGTCGGGACAGGCTGAAGGTGCCGGCGTCACGGTGGGGCGCGCGCGGGGTCTGCCCGCCGAAGGACGGGCAGACCTGCCACCTGACCGCGGCGGCCGTGGCGCGGCGCTGTTCGACGGCGCGGTCGACGTCCTCGTCCCGAAGGCCGGTGCTGGTGGCGAAGGCTGCGGCAGCTCTCAGCGGGCTGCGAGGTCTTGGGCTGTTCGGATGATGTGGGTGCGCGAGATGCCCGCGATGTCGAGAAGTTCGGAGGGGGTTCCGGAGCCCGGCAGGTTACGCACGGCGAGGTGGACGACTGCGGGGGCCAGTCGCTGTGCGGCGAGTGCGGACAGTACGGCCTCGCCCAGACCGCCTTCGGGGTGGTGGTCCTCGACGACGACAAGTGCGCCGGTTTCCTGGGCGGCGCGGGCGATCGTGTCGAGGTCCAGGGGCTTGACGGAGTACAGGTCGACAACCCGGACGGGGATGTTCTCGGCGGCGAGCCGGTCGGCGGCGGCGAGGCATTCGTGGAGCGTGACGCCGGCGCCGATGAGAGTGACCTTGTCGCTGTCGCTCGCGCGCAAAGTCTTGGACCCGCCCACGGGGAAGGTTTCGTCGGGGGCGTAGAGGACGGGGTAGGCGCCCCGGGTGGTGCGCAGGTAGGAGATGCCGTCCAGGTAGGCCATTGCGGCGGTCAGAGCGGCAGCGGATGTGGCGTCGCTGGGGTAGAGCACGGTGGAACCATGGACGGCGCGCATCATGGCGATGTCTTCCAGGCCCATCTGGGAGGGACCGTCCGCGCCGATCTCGACACCGCAGTGGGTCCCGCACAGGCTCATGGAGATCTGGGAGACGGCCGCCATACGGATGAAGTCATGGGCCCGGGTGAGGAAGGCGGCAAAGGTGGTGGCGTAGGGGCGGTAGCCACGTGCGGCCATACCGACCGCGCAGGCGATCATCTGCTGTTCGGCGATGTACATCTGGAAGTACCGCTCGGGGTGTGCCTTGCCGAAATCCTCCGCGTGGGTGGAGTTGCCCACCTCGGCGTCCAGAGCCACGATGTCGGGCCGGGCGCCGATCGCGGCGAGCGCCTTGCCGAAGGCGACTCGGGTGGCGACGCTTTCGCCGGCCTTGAAGCGCGGCAGCGTCACCTCCACGGGAACGGCCGGGGCACTGGGGGTGACGGCGGGCGGCTGGGGGCCGCGGACGGTGAGGTGCCGGACGCCGCCCAGTTCGGTGATGGCGCGCGCGGCAAGATCGTCGGGCAGCGCCTTGCCGTGCCAGCCCTCGGCGTCCGCGACCTCGAAGACGCCCTGACCCTTGACGGTCTTGGCGACGATGACGGTGGGGGCCTGCCCGTCGCCCGCGGCGGCCAGGGCTTGTTCGACGGCCACGGGGTCATGGCCGTCGACGACCAGGGCGCGGCAGCCGAAGGCTTCGGCGCGGCGGGCGTAGGCGCCGGTGTCCCAGCCCAGCTCCGTGGGGCCGCTCTGGCCGAGGCGGTTGACGTCGATGATCGCGATGAAGTTGGCCAGCCGGTGGCGGCCCGCCTTGTCCAGGGCTTCCCACACCGACCCTTCGGCCATCTCGCTGTCACCGCACAGCACCCACACACGGTACGGCTGGTGTTCCAGGTCCCGTCCGGCGAGCGCGATGCCGACACCGTAGGCGATGCCCTGGCCCAGCGAGCCGGTGGCCGCATCCACCCAGGGCAGGACCGGAGTGGGGTGGCCCTGCAGTCGGGCGCCGTTGCGGCGGTAGGTGGTCATCAGTTCCTCTTCGTCGATCGCACCGGCGGCGAGGAACATCGCGTACAGCAGGGGGGAGGCATGCCCCTTGGAGAAGATCAGGTGGTCGTTGGCCGGGTTCTTCGGGTTCTGCCAGTCATAGCGCAGTTGGCGTGTCATGAGGACGGCCATCAGATCCGCGGCGGACAGGCTGGAGGTGGGGTGGCCGGAGCCGACGGCGGTGCTGGCGCGAACGGAGTCCACGCGCAGCTGCTGAGCCAGCTCGAAGACCTGGTCCAGGCCGCTGTCGGGCCCGAGGGAGACGGTGGGGGTGTTCTCGACCGACATCGCGGCTTCCTCTCGTGTCCTGCGTTCTGATCCGGTCGTCGACGGCTTGCCGGCTCGCGGGCCGCGCCCAGAGGCTGCGTGGGGCGCCTGCGCCCTTGCCGACCGTATGTCCGTGGTGCGGTGGCCGCGATCTGAACGCGCGCCGGTCAGAGGGTGCGGTCCAGGAGCGCGGTCAGTGCTTTCCAGTGGCGTTCGTCCGCCGTGCTGTCGTAGGCGGCGGTGTCTGCCTGGGTGAAACCGTGGTGTGCCCCGGTGTAGACCTCGCTGCGGTGGCGCACGCCCGCCGCGGTGAGGGCCTCGTCGAGGCGGTTGATCTGCTCGGGGGGCAGCGAGGTGTCCTGGTCGGCGTGGCCGAAGTACAGCTCCGCGGTGATCCGGTCGGCGACGAGGTGCGGGCTGTCGGCAGCTTCGGTGGCCAGGCGCCCGCCGTGGAAGCCGGCCATGGCCGCGACCCGCTCCGGGTAGGTACCGGCGGTGCGCAGGGCAAGGCCGGCGCCCATGCAGTAACCCGTGATACCGACCGGCCCGTCAGTGGCCAGGGGGCAGTCTGTCAGCCAGGTCAGGTAGGTGTCGGCGTCGCGCATCGCCAGACCGGGTGTCAGTGACTGCATGATCGGGCCGAGACGCTCGAAGATCTCCGGGCGTCGGGCCGGGTCGATGAAGTCGGGCAGCTCGACCACCGGCGCTCGCCCATGGCGGTAGAAAACGTTGGGGGCCAGGACGGTGTAGCCGGCCTCGGCGAGACGATCGGCCATCTTCTTCAGATGAGGACGGAGTCCGAAGGCGTCCATGTAGAGCAGGACCCCGGGATGAGGACTTCCGTCGTCGGGATGGGTCAGATAGGCGTCGGCGGTGCCGTCCTGTGTGGGGATGTCGACGGATGTTCCGCGCACGGCGGTCATGGGCGGTTCTCTTCTCTGCTCCGGTGTCCCTCCGCGCTCGGGGCGGGAGGAACGAAGGACTGTGGTTGCAGTCAGTGATCGTAAGCGGTCAGTGACCGCTCGGCCGATTGCCCGGTCGGGTCGACGGGAAACCCCACCGAGGGCTTCACCGCGGCCGCCGAGTGACCGACCGCGGCGACGTCTCGAAGCCGTTCTCGGCTCAGGACCGATGCAGCATGGGGCGCCACCGCCCGGGCACCGTGTCGCCGTACTCGATGCCGGTGGCGCCGATGAGGGCGGCCAGGTCGTCGAGTTGCCCGGTGACCGCCCGGCACAGCGCCCCTGTCGGCTTGATGTCGGTCTCCAGGTACAGGCCTTCGATCAGCAGGACTCCTCGACTCCGGTCGAAACGAGGAGCGGCCCGGCCGACCAGGCGGTCGCCGTGCAGGATCGGCAACAGGTAGTAGCCGTAATGCCGTTTGGCCTTCGGTATGTACATCTCGTTGCGGAAGGCGAAGCCCCACAGCCGTTCGGTGAGGCGCCGGCCGTTGATCAGGTTGTCGAACGGCGACGGCGGTCTCGATCGTCTCGGCACCTGGATATGGGTACTACGGGCGGTGTCCCGGGGGCGCCGGACTTTCGACTCGGTATCGTCGTCCGACATCCTCGGTGAACTGACAGAACCGGCACAGCGGGCAGGTGCGGTTTCCGGTAGGGAGCCATGACGGTGAAGGATTCGAAAGGCCGATGACAGACAACTCCGACATGATCGACTTCGTTCGGGCGCGTCTTGCTGAGGAAGAACAGATTGCGCAAGCGGCAGGCGGCGAGAGCTGGCGGTGCCCGGCCGACGTGCCCGGCGAAGTGCACGACCGGTCCGGCGCCATCGCGTTCAGCGTGCGGAATCTCGGCTTCGACCAGCACATCGCCTTCCAGGACCCTGCGCATACACGTCGCCGCATCGAGACGAGCAGAGTTCTTCTCAATGAGTACGCGGAGGTCGCCGACAGGGACACCGACCGCCCCGACCACGACTTCCCGTCCGGCCGCGCCGTCGGGCTCGGTTTCGCCGTCCGGCAGATGGCCGCAGAGCATGCCGGTCACCCCGACTACCGGGCCAAGTGGCTGCCACGGTTCATGCATTAGCGTCCGGCGACGGCCACCCCCCGGGGAGGCCGTCGTGGCCACCGGCACCCGGTTCGAGAGATTCGCCGACCGTCGCCGGGCGATCGCCTCCGCCCTCCGAAGGTGGTGCTGAGAAGTTGGGCAGAGGGATCGGCTGCCGGCTCGTAATGCCCCCAGGGGTACATTGCGCCTCCTCAGCGCGGATCCATCAAAACTCGGGGCATATGCCCAAATATGTCTCACTCGGGGATTTCACCGAAAGGGAGCGGTTGCCATGGAACGGACCACGTGCTGTGTGGTGGGCGCCGGCCCCGCCGGAATGATCCTCGGGCTGTTGCTGGCTCGGGCGGGGGTGGCGGTCACGGTCCTGGAGAAGCACGGCGACTTCCTGCGCGACTTCCGCGGTGACACCGTGCATCCGTCCACCCTGGCGCTGCTGGAGGACCTCGGACTGGCCGAGCGGTTCGCCCGGCTGCCGCAGCGGCGGGTGACGTCGGTCCAACTGCCGCTCGGCCCGGACCGTTCGCTCGTCACCGTCGGAAACATCGGCGCGCTACGGGGCAAGTACAACTACATCGCGATGGTGCCCCAGTGGGATCTGCTCAACCTCCTCGTGGACGAGGCCGGGCGGGAGCCGTCCTTCTCCGTGCGGATGAACACCGAGGCGACCGCCTTCCTGACGGAGCGCACGGGGGTCCCCTCTGGCCGAGCGACGCCGCGAGCTCGGGGGAGGGTCACGGGGGTCCGGTACCGCACGTCCGACGGCCGCACCGGTGAGCTGCGGGCCACCCTCACCGTGGCCTGCGACGGCCGGTCCTCGCTGGCCAGGTCGTTGCCCGAACTGGGACTGCGGAAGTTCGCCTGCCCGATGGACGCCTGGTGGTTCCGGCTGCCGCGGCGGGAGGGCGACCCGCACGGGCTCGTGGGAAGCGCCGGCGACCGGTTCCTCACCGCCATGATCGACCGCGGGGACTACTGGCAGTGCGCCGCACTGATCCCCAAGGGAACCGACACCCAGCGCCGCGCCGCCGGCCTCGACCGGTTCACACGCGAATTCACGGCCGCCGTCCCCTGGCTCGCGGACCGGGTGCACGCGCTCGGCTCGTGGGACGACGTGAAGCTGCTCGATGTACGGCTCGACCGCCTACGGCGCTGGCACCGCCCTGGACTGCTGTGCATCGGCGACGCGGCACACGCGATGTCGCCGGTCTTCGGCGTCGGCATCAACCTCGCCGTCGAGGACGCGGTGGCCGCCGCCCGGTATCTCGTCGAACCACTGCGCGGAGGCGCGGTCGGCCTGCGGACCGTACGCCGCGTCCAGCGCCGCCGCTGGCCCACCACCGCCGCGACACAGGCCCTTCAGCGCCTCGCCCACACGAACATCATCGAACCGGTCCTGTCGGGCCTCCCGGCGTTCGGCGACGCGAGGCGCGCCCAGCGGCTGAGCGAGCTCATCACGACCTCGCGGTGGCTGAACCGCCTGCCGGCGTACTTCCTCGCCTACGGCGCCCTGCGCGAGCGCCCACCGGCCGCGTCGGTGCGCTGAGCCGGACGCCTTCGGTGGGGCCGGCACCAGGCCCGCCCCGCTTCCGGGCAACGGCGCGGAAGCATGCCTGTGGAGCACCGCCCGGACAACCGGGCCGGGCGCGGTCCAGGTGGTGACGGAAACCCGGGCGATATACGTTCGGAGCGGGCGTCGCCACGCTGTCGCGCGGTATCGCGACCGCCGGTCTTCGGCCCTGCAACCCATCGCCGGGGAGGTCCTCCCATGAAGGTTCAAGGGTCTGTCGCTTTCGTCACCGGAGCAAACCGCGGGCTCGGTGAGCAATTCGTGCGGACGCTCTTCGAGGCCGGAGCAGCCAAGGTCTACGCGGGATCCCGCGACCCCGGAAAGGTCACCG
Organism: Streptomyces sp. NPDC058239; assembly: GCF_042882185.1. Lineage (NCBI taxonomy): Bacteria > Bacillati > Actinomycetota > Actinomycetes > Kitasatosporales > Streptomycetaceae > Streptomyces > Streptomyces sp. NPDC058239. Next base: position 198,895 of record NZ_JBHVWS010000005.1, on the reverse strand, counting down.
TGCCCGGGGCGATCCCGGTCGCAGTGGACATCACCGACCATGAATCCGTGCGGGCGGCAGCCGACCGAGCCCAGGACGTGACACTCCTTGTCAACAACGCCGGTTCGACGACCCGGGCCGACGTGCTCGCGGCTGACCTGGACGCGTTCCGGACGGAGTTCGAGACACACGTTCTCGGCACCCTCGCCATGAGCAGGTCCTTCGCCCCCGTTCTCGGACGCAACGCCGGCGGCGCGGTGGTCAATGTTCTGTCCGTGCTGTCCTGGGTATCGATCCCGGCCAGCGCGGGATACTCCGCGGCCAAGGCCGCCGAATGGTCGGTCACCAACGCCTTGCGCGTGGCCCTCGCCGAACAGGGCACGCAGGTCACCGCCCTGCACGTCAGCTACATGGCGACGGACATGACCGCGAATCTGACCGCTCCGAAGTCCGATCCCGCCGCGGTGGCCCGCGCGGCCCTCGACGGTGTCGAGGCCGGACTGTACGAGGTGCTCGCCGACGACGCCAGCAAGCAGGTCCAGGCAGCGCTGGCCAAGGGCCCGGAGGCGTTGTATCCGCAACTGGCAGGCCGCCCGGCACTGATCTGACCCACTTGTCCGCAGCACCGCAGGGCATGCACCCCGCCCTCTGCAGGAGGCCGTGAAGCGGCTGCTCAGCGAAGGGCGTGGGTCCTGGACGCCATCCTTCTGATTCGACGCGGACGCGCAGACCGCCCGGGCGTAAGCTTCGCTCAGCATGGACGCAACGGGGGCGGAGCGCATGACGGCTGAGTCAACACCGAGGTGGGGGTCGACCCTCGATTCGGTCGTGGTGTACGCGCAGGGCGCGGTCTGCCGGCGCCTGGCCCGGGGCGGCGTGTCGCCTGACGGCCGGGTGCGGGTGACAGGGCTGCCCCGCTCGCTGGACCCGGGCTCGTTGCGGGCCCGTGTCCTGGGCGCCCCCGGGGTGCGCGTCACCGAGGCCCGGGTGGAGGTCGAGGCCGAGCCGCTCGTCACGGGCACGCCCGACGCGTTGCGGCGCGAGGTCGAGCGGCTGAGGGACGAGTACGCGGCGGCACAGGGACGCCGGGACCGACAGCTGAGCCTGATCGAGGAGGTCGGGGCTCTCCACCCGGTCCCACCTGCCCGCAGGCGCGAGGACCCGCACCGCCGCACCCCGGTCGACGCGTGGCTGGAGCTCGCCGACTTCGTCGATGAGCGGCTGACGGGACTGCACAACCGCCTCGTCGAGCTGGAGGAGGCACTGCGCAACGTCGAGCACGAGTTCACCGTTGCCGCCGACAGGCTCGCCCGCGCCTCCACCGACGCGCCGTCAGCGCACGTGGAGACCACGGTCTGCGCGGTCCTGACCCTCGACGGCACCGGTGATGCGGAGGTGGAGCTGGAGCTGGAATACGGGGTGCCGGGCGCCGTCTGGGTGCCGGCCTACCGTCTCACTCACCGTCAGGGCGACGACAGCGGCCGTCTGGTGCTGCGCGCCTCGGTCGCCCAGCGGACCGGCGAGGACTGGACCGGCGTGCGCATCGCCCTGGCCACCGCCGATCTTCGGCGCCGCACCGGCCTGCCGAGGCTCCGCTCGATCCGGATCGGACGCAGTCAGCCCGCCCCCGCGCCTTCTGGCTGGCGCGAGCCCCCGGCCGGGCTCGTCGACCTGTTCTCCGGGTACGACGCGGCAGGCCCCGGACCAGCCACGACCGCCGCACCCGCGGCTGTCGGGGCCGGCTCCGCGTCCGGTCCCGTTCCGCCGCCACCGCCTCCCCCGCCGCCGGCACCGCAGGGCTACGGCGGTCCGCCGGCCGCGCTACCGGCGCCCGGCGTCGCTCCCCCGGAAGTCTTCGGCGGCGGGATGCCCGCCCTCGCGCAGCCGGCCGGGTCGCGACCGGGCGACAGGCCTCGTACCGGCGGCGGTTCCTTCGCGGGTGCCCCCGCCCCCATGGCGCCCGCGGCTCCTGGCCGGGCTGCGCCGCCGCCCCCTCCGGCACCGGTGGCCGGCCCGCCGCAGCCGAGCGGCGCCGAGCTCGACTATGCCGCCCTTGTCCTGTGCGGCCCCGACGAGCAGGGCGGTCGCAGAGGCCGGCTGTTTCCCGACTCCCCCTTCGACCCGGTGGCGGCCGAGTACCGCCGCCGCGCCGAAGCGGTGGCCGCGCTGCCGTTGCCCGGACAGGCCGTGCGGCCCCGCGAGTCGGCGGGTTCCTTCGACCACCGCTTCGATGCCACCGCCCGCGCCGACATTCCGTCGGACGGCACCTGGCACACCGTCACCGTCGGCGAGATCCCGGTCGGCCTGCGTACCGAGTACCTCTGCGTGCCGTCCGTGGAGCAGACCGTGTACGCGACGTTGGTGCTCTCCAACGCCACCGACCAGGCACTGCTGGCCGACCCGGTGGAGGTCACCGTCGACGACGACTTCCTGCTGACCGCCGCACTGCCCACGCTCGCCCCCGGCGGTGTCCGCCGGGTGGGGCTCGGGCCGGCCGAGGGCATCCGGGTCACCCACCGTACGAACCTGCACGAGTCGACCTCGGGCCTGCGCAACAACACCACCGTGCTCGACCACCGCGTCCACGTGGAACTGGCCAACCGGCTCGCGAGGCCCGTCACCGTGGAAGTCCGCGAGCGGGTGCCGGTCACCTCCGATCCGGACGTCCGGATCGAGGAACGGGCCGACTGGACGGCACCCGAGGAAGGCGCGGGGCCCGATCGCCATGCGCCGGGCACCCGCGTCTGGCGACTGGAACTGCCCGCAGGCGCCACCGCCGCCCTCGACGGCGGCTACGAGATCCGCATCCCGACCGGCAAGGCCCTGGTCGGCGGCAACCGCAGGAGCTGACACACGCCATGTCCACGGCCCCGAAGCCGATCGCCCTCCCCGTCACCGCCGTCACGTGCCTCGAGGATCGCGCCCACATCGAGCGCGCCGTCGTGCTCGACCTGGAGGCCGGGGTCCAGCGGCTGCGTCTCGGGCCGGTCAGTGCGCTGGCCGTCGACCGGACCCTCCATGCCGAGCTGACCGCCGATCACCCCGCGACCGTGCTCGACGTGCGGATCGTCCGCAGCTGGACACCGCGCGGGCCACAGCCGTCCACCGACGACGACTCCGCCCTGCGCCACCGCGTACACATCCTCGAAGAGGAGCGGCTGGCCCTGGGGCAGCGACGCGACCGGCTGCATGCCCGCCTCGACCTGCTCGGCCGCCTCGCCGCCGATCTGCTGCGGGAGATCGGCGAAGGCGCCGGCTCCGGGGAGACCGAACGGCCCCGCTGGGCCCGCGAACTGGACCGGGTGGACGACGAGCGTGACGCGCACGGCGAGCAACTCCGCACAGTGGACGCCCGGCTGGCCGCCCTCGCTGTCGAACTCGGTGAAGCCCAGCGGGCCATGCATCTCTCCGAGGAGGAACCCGCCGAGCTGGTCGGCCATATCGAGTTGACCGTGGAGGCCGCGGCCGCCGGGCCGGTCGGGCTGCGCCTGAGCCACCTCACCCCGTGTGCGCTGTGGCGGCCCGCCTACCGGGCCGTGCTCGACGGGGACTCCCTGGCGCTGGAGACCGACGCGATGGTCTGGCAGCGCACCGGTGAGGACTGGTCGGACGTACGGCTGACGTTGTCGACGGCCCGCTCGGCGCTGGCCACCGATCCGCCATGGCTGGGCGAGGACCGGCTGACGCTGAAGGACCGCTCCGCAGCGGAGCGCCGCACGGTCGACGTCGAGCTGCGCGAGGAGGAGATCGGGGCCCTCGGACCGGCCCCGGTGCTCGGCCTGCCGGGGGTGGACGACGGCGGCGAAGCGCGGGTGTTGAGATCCCCCTCGCCGGTCTCGGTGCCCGGTGACGGCCGCGCCCACCGAGTGCTGCTCTCCGCGTTCACCACGGCCGCGCGCAGTGAGTACGCCTGCTCACCGGAGTTGTCCCCCCTGGTCACCCAGGTGGTGCGGTTCGACAACGTGTCCGGCCACGCGCTGCTCGCCGGGCCCGTGGACCTGATCCGCGGCAGCGGATTCAGCGGCCGCGGCACGCTGGACTTCACCGCCCCCGGCGCCCCCGTCGAGCTGGCCTTCGGCAGCCGCGACGACTACAGGGTGGTCCGGCATGCCGAGGAGTCCCGCGACACCGCCGGTATCACCCAGCGGACCGTGGTCACCCGCACGGTCCGACTGCACCTGTCCCGGTTCTCCGCCCCCGGGGAGCACGGCGAGCGGGTGGTCGTCCTTCGGGAGCGGATCCCGGTCTCCGAGGTCTCGGCGGTGGAGATACGCCTGCACAAGGATTCATGCTCCCCGGCGCCCGACGTGGTCGACGCCGAGGGCATCGCCCGCTGGGACGTCGCCCTCCCGCCCGGCGGCCGCCGCACGGTCACCCTGGTCTACGAGCTGTCGGCGAGCGCCAAAGTCACCGGGCTCTGAGTTCGGTGGGCCGTTGCCCGCCTGCTGGTGCAGGCCTGATCTTGGCTCCCGCCCCCAGCCGGGGCCGTCTCGCCCACCCGAAGGACATGAGGGCCGGTCACCGCTGGGGCCGCCGGTACGCGGCCTGTCGCCCGGTCGCTGCCGGCCGCTGCGAGGGCGGCCTCCCACCTGCCGACAGCACGTACGCCTCGACGTGTTCCTCGGCGGCCGGACGCACCGGGTCGGGCTGCTGGTTCCGCCGGCGGCTCGGCTACCGGGACCCCACGGTCATCACCAAGCTTCCCCACCGGCCGGATCTCCGGCAAGGGCATCGGGGACGAAGTGCCCCGGGCCGCCGCCCGCGCCGGCCTCCCGGCCCCGTCCGAGCTGCTGTCCGACCTCCCGTTCCGCTGGAGCGGGGACAGCCTCCACCGCGCCGACGGCGATGTAGCGCCGCTCCGGGTAGTCCTGGATGCGGTGCGCGGCCCTCGATACGAGGCGTTCCTAGCCGATCCCGTACGCAACCATCGGGCCCCACGCCACGAGTCCGAGCTGCACAGAGGAGCGGATCATGAGCGACGCACGTTGTCTCCGCCCACTCACCGGGCCGGCAGACCCCGGCCCGGGGCCTCGGCTCGCCGGGCCCGAACGAGCACGCCGCCGCGCCCGAGAACTCGCCGCCCCCTCCTTGCGGACAGCGAGCAAGCACTGGGCCAGGTCCCGTACGTCCAAAACCTGCGGGAACTCTTCCCCCCTCCCGGCCCAGGACAACACCCGAACCCTCACAACCCCTCACACCTCCCGGGCAGCCTCGACGAGCAGCAACCCTGTATTGACGAACGGCAAGGTCGGCTTCGGTTCGCTGTAGCAAGGGGCGGCCGAGGCTCGAAGTCGTCCTGGGTCGCTGCGCCCCACAGGCGCTGTTCATGGAGTTTTCCGGGGCCTCTCGTGGTCCCTGGCCAGGCGGTGCCCTGAAAGGTCTGCTCCCAGCCCCCGGGACCGCGTGCCCGGAGCCGGTGGAAGGTAAATACGTCGACAGCGCCCCTCCGCGCCCGGCAAAGTGGCCGCTCGTGACGAGCAGTGAACTGTGGACCCGTGCGACCGCCGACCGTTACGACGCCGAGGAGAGCAAGATGTCCTCGGGCGCTGTTCTCGGACCGACTCTCGATTTCCTCACCGAACTCGCCGGAGACGGCCGGGCACTGGAATTCGCCATCGGAACCGGACGAGTGGGCGTCCCGCTCCGGGAACGCGGCGTGCCGGTAGTGGGCATCGAACTGTCCGAGCACATGGCAGCGGTCCTGCGACGCAAGATCGACGAAGGCACGCTCCCGGTCACCGTCGGGGACATGGCCACAACTACCGTCCCTGGCAAGTTCACCCTGGTCTATCTCGTCTACAACACCATCACGAACCTGCTCACGCAGGACGAGCAGGTCGAGTGCTTCCGAAACGCCGCACGGCACCTGACGCCTGGAGGCCGGTTCGTCATCGAGCTGGGCGTGCCGGCGCTGCGGTTCCTGCCGCCCGGGCAGGTGGCGGTGCCGTTCGACGTCTCCGAGCGGCATCTCGGCTTCGACACCTTCGACCTGGTCGAGCAGATCCTCGTCTCGCACCACCTCACCCGCGACGGCGACGACGGCCGCTACCGCCGCAGCAGCTCCCGGCACCGGTACGTGTGGCCGGCGGAGCTCGACCTCATGGCACGGATCGCGGGGCTGGAGCTGGAACTGCGCGTTGCGGACTGGGACAGGGCGCCGTTCACCCAGGACTCCGCGAAGCACATCTCCGTGTGGCGCAAGCCGGCCTGAGTCGAGCCCCTCCCCAGCCCCCATCGGCCGGGCCGGGAACGATGAGGCCAGGCACAACAGGCCGGGCCGCACTTGATCATTCCGAACACTGTACCGGCGCCTTGGCTGTCGTACCAGGGCGGTACGGTCCCCTCCCGTGACATCAGGTGCAAGGGTGGGGGCGTGTGATGGATCCGCATGTGGGTCGGCCCTGAAGTCATGGCACCACCGGGCCTACCCGAGGAACGACAACCGGACCTGACGGTTGGGATTATCCCTGTTCGTGTCGACCAGACACACCGACTGCCACGTCCCCAGTTCCAGCCGCCCCCCGATCACCGGCAGCGTTGCGTGCGGCGGGACGAGGGCGGGGAGTACGTGGTCGCGGCCGTGGCCGGGGCTGCCGTGGCGGTGTTGCCAGCGGTCGTCGGCGGGAAGCAGGGTGTGGAGGGTGGCCAGGAGGTCGTCGTCGCTGCCCGATCCGGTTTCGAGGACGGCGATGCCGGCGGTTGCGTGCGGTACGAAGATGTTGAGCAGACCGTCCCTGGCGGCGGTCCGGCTGAGGAACTGTTGGCAGTCGCGCGTCAGGTCGGTGACGGTCTCCGTCGATCCGGTGGTGATGTGCAGGATGCTGGTGGTGAAGGCGTGGGGCATGCCTCCATCCTCTCGCTCATGCGGCGAGATCACGCGTCCACGTGCCGAGACACCATTGACCGTTTCAGCCGTGGATCGCTACGTTCAGCGCCATGTTCCGTTCAGCTCTGCTCACTTCGCGCGGTCACATCGACCTGCTGCGGGTGGCTTCCGCCGCGTGTCGTCGCGGCTGCTGACGTCCTTTCAGCGCACCTCCCCCGCCGGTGACCGGGCGCTCCGGCCACCCGTTCCCGCTGCCGTACGTGCCTGTTCGCATGTGCCCCGGCGTATTCCGTCTCGTCGACCGCGTGTCGTAGCCCCTGTGCCGTAACGGCAGCAGTGGTTCGCGCACGCGTGTGACCGGGGCGCACCTCCTCCTGTCCGTGGACTGCTCGTGGAGCCCTCATGACCATCGGCCATGCTCTCGCCCCACCGGATATATCATCAGAATCCGGTAAAATATCTGTTTCATCCTCCAGTCGGCCGCTCGATCTCGAGCCGGTTGTTCCGGCCTCTGCCCGGGGTGTGCGCCTGCGGGCGGTGCCCCGTTGGATCCGGCGTACCGTCGGGCCGTTGCTGCTTCTCGTGCTGTGGCAGGTACTCAGTGCCACCGGGTTCCTGCATCCCGATGTACTCGCATCGCCCGGCACCATCGCCCGTGCCGGGGCAGATCTGACCGCGGACGGCACGCTGACGTCGGCGATGGGGATCTCGTTGCAGCGGGTGGCCGTGGGGCTGGTGCTCGGCGGTCTCGTCGGCACGGCACTTGCGCTGGTTTCCGGGCTCTCACGGCTCGGCGAGGATCTCGTGGACGCGAGCGTGCAGATGCTGCGCACCGTTCCGTGGGTCGGGCTGATCCCGCTGTTCATCATCTGGCTCGGGATCGGTGAGGCTCCGAAGGTGGCGCTCATCGCGCTCGGTGTGGCTTTCCATCTGTATCTCAATGTGTACGCGGGCATTCGCGGGGTCGATGCCCAGCTCATCGAAGCCGGTGAGTCGTTGGGGCTCGGCCGATGGGGTCTGATTCGGCATGTGGTGCTGCCGAGCGCGCTGCCCGGGGCGATGACGGGGCTGCGCTATTCGCTCGCCACGGCATGGCTGGCGCTGGTCTTCGGCGAGTCCGTCAATGCCGATGCCGGGATCGGCTTCCTGATGAATCAGGCCCGGGAGTTCTTCCGTACCGACGTCATCGTCGTCTGCCTGATCGTCTATGCCTTCCTCGGCCTCGCCGCCGATGTCATCGTCCGCATACTCGAAAGGCTGCTGCTGCAATGGCGACCGACCTTCACGGGGCAGTGAGCTCCCCCGCTGCGGCCGACCGGCCCGAGACCGCCGTGCGGGTGGAGGGGCTGACCCGCTCCTTCGACGGCAGGGCCGTCGTCGACGGGCTCGATCTCACCCTGCGCGCCGGTGAGTTCACCGCACTCCTCGGACGCAGCGGCTGCGGGAAGTCGACACTGCTGCGGGTGCTTGCCGGGCTGGACCGTGAGATCGAGGGCACTGTGCTCGTACCCAAGCGGCGCGCCGTTGCCTTTCAGGCGCCTCGGCTGATGCCGTGGAAGCGGGTCTGGCGCAATGTGCTCCTGGGACTGCCAGGAAGGCCCGAACGGGCGGTTGCCGAGCGCGCGTTGGCGGAGGTCGGGCTCGATGAGCGGTCCGGGGCGTGGCCCAGGACGCTCTCCGGGGGTGAGGCACAGCGCGCCTCGCTGGCTCGGGCGCTGGTGCGTGAGCCCGATCTGCTGCTGCTCGACGAACCGTTCGGCGCACTCGACGCGTTGACCCGGATCAAGGCTCAGCAGCTGGTGGCCGAGCTCTGGCGGCGGCGCGGCTGCGCCGTGCTGCTGGTCACACACGACGTGGACGAGGCGCTGCTGCTGGCCGACCGTGCGCTGGTGATGCGGGACGGAGCGATCGCGTACGAAACTCCCGTCGCCCTGGACCGGCCGCGCACCGTGGGCAGTCCCGAGTTCGCCGCACTGCGCTCGCGGCTGCTGACCGAACTGGGTGTCGAGAGTGCCGCCGCTCCCGCCGAAGCCGCCTGAACAGTCATCCGCCTGCCACCGATTTCCAGCATGCCCCGATGAAGGAGAAGCCGATGAGAAGCCGTACCCTGCCCGCCCTGCTCCTCCCCCTCGCTCTGCTGCTGGCCGGCTGCGGCGGGGCCACGTCCGCCTCGACCAAGGACAACACCGACGGCAGGGGCAGCGTCACCCTCAATGTCGGTGACCAGAAAGGTGGTTACGAGGCAATCCTGCGCGCCTCCGGCGAGCTGGACGACCTCGACTACCGGATCAAATGGTCGACCTTCACCTCGGGCCCACCCCTCCTTGAGGCGGTCAGCGCCAAGGCTGTGGATATCGGGGGCGTCGGCAACACCCCGCCGGTCTTCGCCGCGGGTTCCGACTCCGAGATCGTCGTGGTGGGTGCCGGCCATGGCTCGTCGGCGGGCGAGGCGGTCGTGGTCCCGAAGGACTCGCCGCTGCGGAATCCGGCGCAGCTCAAGGGCAGGTCGATCGCCGTGGCTCAGGGCAGTTCGGCCCACTACCAGCTGGTGGCCTCGCTGAAGAAGGCGGGGCTCGGCATCTCGGACGTGAAGCTGAAATACCTTCAGCCGGCCGATGCGCTGGCCGCGTTCAGCCGGGGCAAGGTCGATGCCTGGGCCATCTGGGATCCGTACACCTCGCAGGTGCTCCGCAGCACGAAGGCCCGGGTGCTGACCACAGGTGAGGGCATTGTGAACGGTCTCAGCTTCCAGGTGGCCTCGCCCTCCGCGCTGAAGGACGCCGAGAAGTCCAAGGCCATCGGTGACCTGCTGCTCCGTCTGCAGCGGGCGCAGGGCTGGGTGTTCAAGCACCCGGAGGCGTGGGCGAAGGTCTGGGCGAAGGAGACCGGGCTGCCGTACGAGGTGGCCCTGGACGCGGTCAAGCGCAGCTACGGGACCCGGGTGCCCGTTGCCATCGATCCTGCCGCGATCGCCTCCGAGCAGGCGATCGCCGACACCTTCGCCGATCTGAAGCTCATTCCGCGGCGCTTCACCTTCAAGGACTACGTCGACACCCGTTTCAACCGCGATCTGCCCCCGTCCTCCGCAACTCCCCGTTCGTACGGAAAGGCCTCGTCGTGAATGTTCATCTGCACTGGTTCCTGCCCACCGGCGGTGACGGACGTACGCTCGTCGACCGGCACGCGTACACCGACGGCGGGATCAGGCGGGACCGGATCACTCCGGTGAGCGGGGTGCGCGCGCCCGACATCGAGTATCTGGCGCAGATCGCCAAGGCCGCCGAGCAGTTGGGCTTCGAGGCGGTGCTGACGCCCACCGGCACCTGGTGCGAGGACGCCTGGCTGACGACAGTGGCACTGGCTCAGCACACCGAGCGGCTGAAGTTCCTGGTGGCGTTCCGGCCGGGTGTGATCTCGCCGGTGCTCGCGGCGCAGATGGCCGCGACGTATCAGCGGATCACCCGGGGACGGCTGCTGCTCAATGTGGTGACGGGTGGCGACTCGACTGAGCAGCGGCGGTTCGGCGACCATCTGGACCACGACCGGCGCTATGCGCGGACCGCCGAATTCCTCTCGGTGGTGCGCGGTGCGTGGAGCGGGCGGCCTTACGACTTCGACGGTGAGCACTACCAGGTGGAGGGCGGACTGACCGCGCTGCCGCCGGACCCGCTGCCGGACATCTTCTTCGGCGGGTCGTCGGCAGCGGCCGGGCCGGTGGCCGCCGCGCATGCCGATGTCTATCTGACCTGGGGCGAGCCACCGGCCGCGGTGAAGGAGAAGATCGGCTGGATCCGCGGGCTGGCGGAGGAGCAGGGCCGTACGGTCCGCTTCGGTATCCGGCTGCACACCATTTCCCGTGACTCGTCGCGGGAGGCGTGGGCGACGGCCGACCGGCTGCTGGGCGATCTCGACCCCGAGACGGTCGCCGCCGCTCAGCAGGCGCTGGGGCGGAGCGAGTCGGTCGGGCAGCAGCGGATGCTGGCGCTGCACGGCGGTTCACGCGACAAGCTGGAGATCTCGCCGAATCTGTGGGCGGGCGTCGGTCTGGTGCGGGGCGGTGCGGGCACCGCGCTGGTCGGGAGTCATGCGGAGGTCGCCGACCGGATCGAGGAGTACCACGCACTGGGTGTGGAGCACTTCGTGCTGTCCGGTTACCCGCATCTGGAGGAGGCGTACTGGTTCGGCGAGGGCGTGACGCCCGAGCTGGCGGCGCGTGGTCTGCTGTCGACCGTACCGGCGTCGCCGTTGCTCGGTGTGCCTGCGGCGAACGGCAGGCCGGCGTCCGCGCCGGGCGGGGCTCCGCTGCTGATCGCCGGTGGACGCTGATCCTGGTGCTGCGGTGAGCCGGAAGGCCGGGCCGGCGGGCCGGTGCGTCGCCGTGCCGGTGTGTCGGCCGGTGTGAGGGAACCGCTATGGATCGCGGGAAGATCCTCACCCCCGAAGAAGTTGGTAGAAACGTGAACAACTTCGGGGTGGCCGCAACGCACACGGTCGATGTCGTCGTGGTGGGCGCCGGACAGGCAGGACTGTCCGGCGCCTACCATCTGCGACGCGCAGGAATGGAGCCCGACCGTGATTTCGTCGTACTCGACCACGCCCCGCGCCCCGGCGGCGCCTGGCAGTTCCGCTGGCCCTCGCTGACGTACGGCAAGGTCCACGGCATGCACGCCCTGCCCGGCATGGAACTCACCGGAGCCGACGTCAGCCGGCCCTCCTCCGAAGTGATCGGTGAGTACTTCGACATGTACGAGCGCGCCTTCGACCTGCGGGTTCACCGGCCGGTCGAGGTGAGCGCCGTGCGCGAGGGCGACGGCGGGCGGCTGCTCGTCGAGACGTCCGAGGGTACGTACGCCACCCGTGCCCTGATCAACGCCACCGGCACCTGGGACCGGCCGTTCTGGCCGCGCTACCCGGGCCAGGAGAGCTTCCGGGGGCGGCAGCTGCACACCGCGAGCTACCCGGGGCCCGCCGAGTTCGCCGGGCAGCGCGTGGTGGTGGTGGGCGGCGGCGCCTCCGGTACGCAGCATCTGATCGAGATCGCCGAGGTGGCGGCCGCGACGCACTGGGTGACACGTCGGCCGCCGGTCTTCCGGGAGGGGCCGTTCGGCGCGGACCAGGGGCGGGCCGCCGTGGCGATGGTGGAGGAGCGGGTGCGGCGCGGGCTGCCGCCGCAGAGTGTGGTGAGCGTGACCGGGCTGCCGCTCACCGACGCGATCCGGCGCGCCCGCGAGGAGGGGGTGCTCGACCGGCTGCCGATGTTCGACCGGATCACGCCGACCGGGGTCGCGTGGGACGACGGCCGGACCGTCGAGGCCGATGTCATCCTGTGGGCGACCGGATTCCGGGCCGCCATCGATCATCTCGCGCCGCTGAAACTGCGCGAGCGGGGCGGCGGCATCCGGGTCGAGGGCACACAGGCGGTACGGGACGAGCGCATCCATCTCGTCGGGTACGGGCCGTCCGCCAGCACGATCGGCGCCAACCGGGCGGGGCGGGCCGCGGTGCGTGCGATCACACGGCTGCTGGACAAGGCCGGCCCGGAGACCGAAGCGGAGACGGAAACAAGGACGGACGAGGAACTCACGCCGACCGTGGTGTGACGCCGCAGCGGCTCAGCCGCCGGACGCGCTGCGGCGGTTGCGGTTGAACTCCTCCACGTTCCTCTGCTGCTCCGCATAGCTGGCGGTGAAACGAGTGTCCCCCGGCGCGACCGTGACGAAGTACAGCCACGGTCCGGGGGTGGGGGTGATCGCCGCCATCATCGCCTGCTCGCCCGGGTTGCCGATGGGTGTGGGCGGCAGCCGCTTGCGCTCATAGCTGTTGTACGGACTGTCGATCTTGGTGTCGCCGGTGGTGGTGTCCAGGGTGCTGCGGTTCAGCGCGTAATTGAGTGTGGAGTCCATCTGGAGCGGCATGCCCCGGTCGATCCGGTTGTAGATGACCCTGGCGACCTTGCCCATGTCGCCCTCGGTGTCCGCCTCGGCCTGCACGATGCTTGCGATCGTCACCGTCTGGTACACCGAGACGCCGTTGCGCCGCGCGCCTGCGGTGATGTGGTCCGCGCCGAAGCGTTCGACCGCCGTGTCGACCATGTACCTGAGCAGGCTCTGCGGGGTGGAGTCGGAGGTGACGGGGTACGTCGCCGGGAAGAGGTAGCCCTCGGGATTGCCCTTCGCCTCGGCCGGAAGCGGCAGATCTGCCGTACCGGCCGCCTTCTCGGTGGTGCCGGATGCCACGGCCAGGATCTTGTCGACTGCGGCGTACACCTGGGACGCCCGCCACCCCTCGGGGATCACGAGCGGGCGAGCCTGCTCGACCTTCGGCCCCCGCGTCAGCAGCGGCACGAGGACAGCTGCTGCCACGACGAGGACAAGGGCGATGCCGATGAGCAGCACCAGACGACCGCGCCGGGTCGGGCGGAGAGTGCGACGGGGCGGGGTGTCCGGGGACTCGTTCACCATGCGGGCACGCTATCCCGCCGTTCGGAACCCCCACCCGGACGACACGGGTCCACACTCCATGAACAGAACACACGAACAGGGGATCGGGTGTTCGCTGGAACGCGTGATCGTTTCGCTGTTCGTTGCTCAACTCCCCTGCGGCAGATGATGATTACAGGGCGCAAGCGACGGGCTGCAGACCGCGACTGCGCAGTCCCACATATGCACCATGTACAAGGAGAAACACCGGATGAACCTCATCACCAACCTGCTCGCCGGCATCGTCCACTTCGTGGGTTGGCTCGTCTGACCATTGCTCCGCCCGGCGCCGTCGCTCCCCGTCCCACGGGAGTGGCGGCGTCGCCGCGTGTACGGCCTCGGCAGGGGCACGCCCGACCAGCCGATCAGCTTGGCGCGGGGGCCAGTTCACTGTCCCGCCGGACCAGGGCGGCATAGCGGCCGTCCTGTTGGAGGAGTTCGTCATGACTGCCGCGCTCGGCGGTTCGGCCGCCGTCCAGGACAACGATCTGGTCGGCGTCGCGGACGGTGGAGAGCCGGTGGGCGATGGTGATGGTGGTGCGTCCCGCGGAGAGTGCGTCGATCGCTTCCTGTACGGCGAATTCCGTACGGGTGTCGAGGGCGCTCGTGGCCTCGTCGAGCACCAGGACGGGCGGGTCGCGCAGGATCGTACGGGCGATGGCAAGGCGTTGCTTCTCGCCGCCCGAGAAGCGGTAGCCGCGTTCACCGACCAGGGTGTCGTAGCCGTCGGGCAGTGAGGCGATGTGGTCGTGGATCTGCGCCGCACGGGCGGCTGCCTCGATTTCGGCGTCGGTCGCATCCGGCTTGGCGAAGCGCAGGTTGTCGGCGACCGAGGCATGGAAGAGATACGTCTCCTGAGAGACCACACCCACGGCCCGCGCCAGGGTGTCGAAGTCCAGATCGCGCACGTCGACACCGTCGAGCGTGACCCGGCCGCCGGTGACGTCGTAGAGCCTGGGCACCAGATAGCTGAGCGTGGACTTGCCGGACCCGGTCGGTCCGACGACCGCCAGGCTGCCACCGGCCGGCACGGTCACATCGACGCCGCTGAGGGTCGGGCCGCTCTTCTCGTCGTAACTGAAATCGACGTCCTCGAAGCGGATCTCGCCTCGGATCTTCTCCAGCCGGACAGGGATCTCGGGCTCGGTGATGTCCACCTCGAGATCGAGGTATTCGAAGATCCGCTGGAAGAGCGCGAGTGACGTCTGCATCTGCACCCCGGTGGAGAGCAGGCTCACGGCGGGCCGGAAGAGACCCTGCTGAAGCGAGACGAAGGCGACGAGCGTACCGATGGAGACGGCGGGGCCGCCGGACTGCAGGGCCATGCCCGCCGCCCAGTAGATGACGGCGGGCATGGCGGCCATGACGATGCCGATCGTCGACATCCGCCAGCGCCCGGCCATGCTGGAGCGCACTTCGAGGTCGACCAGCTTCTCGGACTCCTCGGCGAAGCCCTTGGTGAGGGAGTCCGCCCGGCCCATCGTCCGGCCGAGCAGGATGCCGCTGACGGAGAGCGACTCGGTGACCGTGGCCGCCATGGCGGCCATCTGCTTCTGCCGCTGGGTGGTGATCTTCTTGCGCTCACGGCCGACCCTGCGGCTGATCCAGACGAAGACCGGAAGCAGGAGGAGCGAGACGAGGGTGAGCCGCCAGTCGAGCGCGAGCATGGCGACGACCGTGGCGACGACCGCGGTGAGATTGGAGACCAGTGACGTCGCGGTGGAGGTGACGGTCGCCTGCATGCCGCCGATGTCGTTGGCGATGCGGGACTGCACCTCGCCGGTGCGGGTCCTGGTGAAGAAGGCGAGCGGCATCCGCTGCAGCTGCGCATAGACCGCGGTGCGCAGGTCATGCATCACACGCTGGCCGACCGTGGTGGAGATCAGAGTCTGCAGGACACCGAAGACGCTGTTCATCACGGCGGTGAGGATCATGCCGAGGGCGAGCAGCGACAGCAGACCCGTACGCCCCTGCGGGATGGCGGTGTCCAGGATTTCGCGCAGCAGGAACGGCGAGGCGACCGACACCAGCGACGAGGCGCCGACGAGCAGCCCGACCAGGGCGAGCCGGCCTCGGTAGGGACGGAAGAGGCGCAGGATGCGGCGCAGCTCGGTGGGCGGGCTACTCCCGTCCCGGGGCGGGGGTGTCCAGGTGATTTCGTCGGGTTTCATGGGCTCCTTCGTCGGGCGCACGACAGCGAGGAATCAGACTGAGGACTCAGCCCGGGGACTCAGGCTGGGGGACTCGAACTTTTGAGAGCATAGCTCATTGTTACCTATGCTCACAATGCACTAGGTCCTGATATTGTTCCCCTCATGGACTCCTCCGACGCCGATGGCGTGCTCGCCGAGCAGTTGCTGCGGGTGACCCGCAGGCTCCAGCGGATTCAGAGCCGCCAGCTGGAGCCGATCGGCATAACTCCCGCACAGTTCCGACTGCTCCGCACCGTCGCGCATTACGACGGGCCGCCGCGGATGGCGGACCTCGCACAGCGCCTGGATGTCGTCCCTCGTGCCGTGACCAGTCTGGTCGACGGCCTGGAGGTGAGCGGCCGGGTGCGTCGCGCCCCCGATCCGGACAGCCGCCGGGTGGTCCGTATCGAAATCACCGAGGAGGGCCTCGCCACCCTCCGGTCGCTGCGCGACGCGCGCCGGGCCGCCGCGGAGGAGATCCTGGCCCCATTGACCGCCGATCAGCGCGAGGTGCTCGGCGGGCTGTTGTCCGCACTGGTCAACGGAATGCCGGAGCGCCGCTGCTGAACCCGTGCGGCACGCATACGCCGGATGGGTGCCGTGTGTGCCGTCGCCGTACCGAGTACCGAACCGAACCGAACCGCCGAGGAGAGCTGGACATGCCACTGCTGGAGCCGAAGCCGGAAGCACTCCGCCCTGGTGCGGTGCGTACCCCGTCCCTGGACCGGGTCCCCGACCGGCAGGCTCCGGGCACGCCCGAACCGCTGCGCGGCGAGCTGATCGACCTGCTGGGGCCGGAGAAGGTGCTGTGGAAGGTCTCCGACCTGGTGAAGTACGCCTCCGATGCCAGTCCCTACCGGTTCATCCCCCAGGTCGTCGTGGTCCCGGAGGACATCGACGACATCTCGGCGATCCTGTCGTACGCGCACGGCAAGGGCCGCGAGGTCGTCTTCCGGGCGGCCGGCACCAGTCTGAACGGCCAGGCCCAGGGTGAGGACATCCTTGTCGACGTGCGCCGGCACTGGGCGGGCATCGAGGTCCTGGACGACGGCGCGCAGGCCCGCATCCGGCCGGGTACGACGGTCCTGCGGGCCAACGCCACCCTCGCCCGGCACGGCCGGCTGCTGGGGCCCGATCCGGCCAGCGCCATCGCCTGCACGATCGGCGGAGTCGTCGCCAACAACGCCTCCGGAATGACCGCGGGAACGACCCGCAATTCGTACCGCACCGTCTCCTCCCTCACCTTCGTACTGCCGAGCGGCACGGTCGTCGACACCGCGGATCCGACAGCGGACGAGGACCTGGCCCATGCCGAGCCGCGGCTGTGCGAGGGGCTGCTGGCCCTCAAGGCGGAGATCGAGGCGGATGCCGGGCTCACCGCCCGGATCCGTGCCAAGTACGAGATCAAGAACACCAACGGCTACCGGCTCGACGCCTTCCTCGACGGCTCGACGCCCGTACAGATCCTGCGCGGTCTGATGGTGGGCTCCGAGGGCACCTTCGGCTTCATTTCCGAGGTCGTGTTCGACACACTGCCGCTGGACCGCCACATCTCCACGGCCCTGCTGTTCTTCCCCTCCCTCACCGCCGCGGCGGCCGCCGTGCCCCGCTTCAACGAGGCGGGGGCGATCGCCGTCGAGTTGATGGACGGCAATACGCTGCGTGCGTCGGTGAGCGTCCAGGGCGTGCCGGCGGACTGGGCCGAGCTGCCCAAGGAGACCGCGGCACTGCTGGTGGAGTTCCGGGCTCCGGACGAGGCGGGCCAGGAGGCCTACGAGCGGGCGGCGGCGACCGTCGTCGAGGGGCTCGACCTGGTCGCACCCGTTGCCTCGGTGACCAATGAGTTCACGCGCGAAGCCAAGGTCATCTCCGGCTACTGGAAGGCCCGCAAGGCGTTCGTCACCGCGGTCGGCGGCTCCCGGCCTTCGGGTACGACGCTGATCACGGAGGACTTCGCGGTGCCGCCCTCCCGGCTGGCCGATGCCTGCGAGGCCCTGCTCGGACTTCAGGCGGAGCACGGCTTCGACGCCGCCGTCGCCGGCCATGCGGCGCACGGCAATCTGCACTTCCTGCTCGCCTTCGACGCGGCGAAGCCGTCCGATGTCGACCGCTACGCCGCGTTCATGGACGACTTCTGCCGGCTGACGGTGGAGCGCTTCGACGGCTCCTTGAAGGCGGAGCACGCCACCGGCCGGAACATCGCCCCCTTCCTGGAGCTGGAGTGGGGCCCGAAGGCGACCGAGCTGATGTGGCGCACGAAGCAGATCATCGACCCCGACGGGGTGCTGGCGCCCCGGATCGTGCTCGACCGCGACCCGAAGGCCCATCTGCGCGGGCTGAAGACCATCCCCGGGGTCGAGCTGATCGCCGACCCGTGCATCGAGTGCGGCTTCTGCGAACCGACGTGTCCCAGCGAGGACTTGACCACCACTCCGCGCCAGCGGATCGTGCTGCGGCGGGAGATGATGCGGCAGCCGGACGATTCACCGGTGGAGGCGCAGCTGCTCGACGCATACGGCTACGACGCCGTCGACACCTGCGCGGGCGACTCGACCTGCAAGCTCGCCTGCCCGGTCGGCATCGACACCGGCGCCATGATGAAGGACTTCCGCCACCAGCGGCACTCGCCACGCGAGGAGCGGATCGCGGCGCTCACCGCGAAGAACTTCAAGGCGGTGGAGGCGGCGGCACGGCTCGCGGTCGCCGCCGCCGACCGGATCGGCGACCGGATCGGTGACGGGCCGCTGGAGAGGCTCACCGGGCTCGCCCGCAAGGCCGTGCGTCCCGATCTGGTGCCCGAGTGGCTGCCCGAGATCCCCGGCGCCGCCGCCCGGAAGCTGCCCCGTACCTCCCGTGTCGGGGCGAGCGCTGTCTATTACCCGGCGTGTGTGAACCGTATCTTCGGCGGTCCCGAAGGCCATCGCGGCCCGTCGCTGCCGCAGGCCGTCGTCGCCGTCTCCGCCCGCGCCGGAAAGCCGGTATGGATCCCGGACGATGTCGCGGGGACCTGCTGCGCGACGATCTGGCACTCCAAGGGGTACGACGCGGGCAATGCCGTGATGGCCAACCGCATCGTGGAAGCGGCCTGGGGCTGGACGGCGGGCGGCAAGCTGCCGCTGGTCGTCGATGCCTCGTCGTGCACGCTGGGCATCGCCCATGAGGTGGTTCCCTATCTCACCGACGACAACCGGGAGTTGCACCGGGAGCTGACCATTGTCGACTCCCTGGTCTGGGCGGCCGACGAACTGCTTCCTGAGCTGACAGTCCTCCGCAAGATCGACTCGGCGGTCCTTCATCCGACGTGTTCCATGCAGCATCTGGACGACGTGGAGCAGCTGCGCACGGTCGCGGAGGCCTGCGCGGAGGAGGTCGTGATCCCGGACGACGCCGGGTGCTGCGCCTTCGCGGGTGACCGCGGCATGCTGCACAAGGAGTTGACGGCCTCCGCGACGGCGAAGGAGGCCGCCGAGGTGAATGCGCGGGAGTACGACGCGTATCTCTCGGCCAACCGGATGTGCGAGATCGGTATGGACCGGGCCACGGGACAGTCGTACCACTCGGTGCTGATGGAGCTGGAGCGGGCCACCCGGCCGGGGGCTGTGGTGCGGTGATCACCGGGGCCGTCCGGCGCCCGATTCGTCCTCGGCGGGCCGGCGGGCCCTACGACGCTCTCAAATAGCCGGGCGGGCTCACTTTCCGAGCCCGCCCGGCTTTTGCGTGGGCACAAAAGTCCATGGTTTCGAAGCAGGAGTCCAATCGCTCCCCTTGCGCATCAGCAGTCCCAACTACCAAGGTCCTTACCGAGGTTCATTCACCAGCCGCGCACGTCAGACCCCCCTTCTGGAGGATCGATGAACGACGCAGCACAGCAGGACGACGGTACGCAGGACGGCGACGAAGGCTCGATGAGCCGCCGCTCGGTCCTGTGGACGACCGCCTCGGCGGCCGGTGCCGGGCTCGGACTCGCCGGTCTCAGCAGCGGCACCGCGGCCGCTGCCGCTCCCACCCGGAGCCCGGAGGCCACTGCCGCGGGACAGGCGGTCGCTCCGAAGCGCCAGGGGCGCACCATGGTTGGGGTGCCGTTCGACCGGCGCTCCACCGTCCGGGTCGGCATCGTCGGCCTCGGCAACCGCGGTGGCAGCATGATCGATCTATTTCTCGCCGTCACCGGCGTACAGGTCGTCGCCGTGTGCGACCCGGTCAAGGCCAAGGCCGAACGGGCGGCGGCGAAGGTGACAGCCGCCGGCCAGCCGGCGCCCGCCGTCTACACCAACGGCGAGGACGACTACGAAAATCTCTGCAAGCGCGGGGACATCGACTTCGTCTATGTGGCGACGCCCTGGGACTTCCACTTCGAGATGGCGAAAACCGCCATGCTGAACGGCAAGCATGTCGGCGTGGAGTGTCCGATCGCTCTCCAGCTCGACCAGCTCTGGGAGTTGGTCGACCTCTCCGAGCGCACCAGACGCCACTGCATGCAGCTGGAGAACTGCTGTTACGGGCAGAACGAGATGCGGGTGCTGCGCATGGCGCATGCCGGTCTCTTCGGCGATCTGCTGCACGGCGCGGGCGCGTACAACCACGATCTGCGCGGCCTGATGTTCGACCCGGGGTACTACGAAGGTCCCTGGCGCAGGCTCTGGCACACCCGGTTGCGGGGCGATCTCTACCCCAACCACGGGTTCGGTCCGGTCGCCAACTACATGGACATCAACCGTGGCGACCGTGCGGTGAGCATCACCAGTGTCGGATCCCCGTCCCTGGGGCTCGCCGAGTACCGCGAGAAGAACATGCCGGCCGGTGATCCGAGCTGGAAGGAGACCTATATCGAGAGCGACCGGACGATCAGTCTCGTCCAGACCGCCAAGGGACGGGTCATCCGACTGGAGCACGATGTGTCCACTCCGCATCCGTACTCGCGGATCAACAGTCTCGGCGGTACGAAGGGTGTCTTCGAGGACTACCCGGCCCGTATCTACATCGAGCCCGACCACACGGACGACAACTGGGGTGACTTCGCCAAGTACGCCGAGTGGGACCACTGGCTGTGGAAGGAACACGCCAACCCGCCCGGCGGTCACGGCGGTATGGACTACATGCTGGTGTTCCGGCTGATGCAGTGCATGCGGCTCGGCCTCGTCCCCGACTTCGATGTGTACGACGCGGCGACCTGGACGTCACCCGTTCCGCTCAGCCATCTGTCCATCAAGGCGAAGGGCGCGCCGCAGCAGATTCCGGACTTCACCCGCGGTGAGTGGAAGAAGGCCCGCTCCGGCATGGACTCGGAGAATCCGGAAAAGGCCTGACGGGCCGGCACGACGGGCTGCGGGGCCTCCGGTCGAACCGGCCCCGCAGCAGCTCCCCCGCCCGCATCGTGACCATGGCGCGATAAGTGCCGTTCCTGGAGAAAACCAATTGCTCCGACGGACGTCCTGGGGCGAACCTTGCACGGTTTGAGTCATTCACCGAACAAACCGACGCACACCGAACCATGGGACGTCATGCAGATTCGCGATCTTCCGTACCCGGATCCAGGCGATCCCGATGTCCGGTCAGGCCCACGCTTCCTGTTCTGGCTCGGCCGCAATCAGCTGGGCGGCCAGCTCAAGTCCATGTCCTGGGGCCTTCTGCACCAGTGCTCCCTTGCCGGGCTGCCGCCTGCCGTCGGCTTCGCCGTGCAGGCGGTCGTCGACCGTTCCGGCAGCCGGCTCGCGTGGGCGGGCGGCCTGATCGCCGTCCTGGGTGTGCTGATCGCGCTGGGCGACACCATGCTCCACCGGACCGCCGTCACCAACTGGATCACTGCCGCCGCGCGCGTTCAGCAGCTGCTGGCCCGTAAGACCGCGGAGCTCGGCGCGGCGCTGACCCGCCGGGTCGCCGCGGGCGAGGTCGTCGCGGTGTCCACCGGCGACGTCGAGAAGATCGGCTGGTTCGTCGAGGCGCTCTCCCGCTTCGCGGCGGCCGCTGCCGCCCTCGTACTGATCTGCGTGGGGCTCATCCTCTATCTGCCTTCGCTGGGCGTCCTGGTGGCACTCGCCATGCCGTTGCTGGCACTGGCCGTGCTGCCGCTGCTCCCCCGGGCCACCCGGCGCGCCGACCTCCAGCGCGAAAAGGCGGGCAAGGCCACCGAACTGGCCTCGGACACCGTTGCCGGGCTGCGGGTACTGCGCGGGATCGGCGGCGAGGAGCTGTTCCTGGGCCGCTACCGGCGCGCCTCGCAGGAGGTCCGCAAGGCCGCGGTGCGCAGCGCGCGGATGTGGTCGCTGATCTCGGCGATCCAGGTGCTTCTGCCGGGCGTGCTGCTCATCTCGCTCGTCGTGTACGGCGCGACGCTGGCCCGCGACGGCCGGATCGAGGTCGGTCAGCTGGTCACGGTGTACAGCGCGGCGTCACTGCTGCTGTTTCCGCTGCGCCACTTCGAGGAGATCGCGATGGCGTACTCCTTCTCGCGGCCCTCCGCCCAGCGCGCGGTCCGGGTGCTGTCGCTGCACCGCACGGACCGGCCGTCGACCGTCGACGCAACACCGACCGGCGATCTGTACGACCCGGTCACCGGGCTGATGGCCCCGGCCGGCCTGTTCACCGCGGTGGTCTGCGGAGATCCGGACGAGGCGGGCCGGCTGGCCGAGCGTCTCGGCGGACACGCGCATGCAGACGCGGACTCGGACGAGGTCGGGAACGCGAACGGGAACGGGAACCGGGCCAAGGATTCGACGGAGAGCGGAGCGCGCGACTCCACGGACGACGCCAGAACCGAGCAGAAGACCCCGTCCGTCCTGCTCGGTGGCGTACCGCTGGACGAACTCCCGCTGGACTCGGCGCGGACCGCCGTACTGGTCCAGGACAAGGACCCGGTACTGCTCTCCGGCACGCTGCGCGAGCTGCTCGACGTTCCGTCGTCCGGCCGGGTGGCCGCCGAGGACGCACTGTCCGCCGCCCAGTGCGGCGATGTGCTGGACTCATTGGCGCAGGCGTCCGTCGCCACGGACGGCGACCCGATGACGACACGCATCACCGAACGCGGCCGGTCGCTCTCGGGCGGCCAGCGCCAGAGGCTCGCACTGGCCCGCTCGTTGGTGACCGACCCGGAGGCACTGGTTCTCGACGAGCCGACCTCCGCCGTCGACTCGCACACGGAGGCCCGGGTCGCCGCCGGAATCAAGGCACTGCGCCAGGGCCGCACGACCGTGGCGTTCGCCTCGTCACCGCTGCTGCTCGACCTCGCGGACCGGGTGGTGCTGGTGCACCGGGGCGCGGTCGTCGCGGTCGGCGCACACCGTGAACTCCTGCACACGGACCCCCGCTACCGGGCAGTCGTGACGCGCGAGACGGACGACGAAATCGCGGTCCTGACCTCTCAGGACGCGATCAAGAGGATCAGGACGACCGAGGAAATCGAGGAACGGGCATGACCCGCGTCGCAGAACCGGCGTACGACCCGGCCGCACCGGAGTCGGCGACGACCCTGCCGGTCGGCACCCCCACCACCGTACGGAGCTACGTACGTGAGCTGCTGCGGCGCCACCGCAGGCCGTTCACCGTGCTCATCTCGTTCAACGCCATCGCGGTGATCGCCTCGATCGTCGGCCCGTATCTGCTCGGCGGGCTGGTCGAGGACCTCTCCGACGGCGTCACCGACCTGCATCTGGAGCGCACCGCCGGGGTGTTCGCGCTCGCGCTGATCGTGCAGACCGTGTTCACCCGGATGATGCGCCTGCGCAGCGCGATGCTCGGTGAGGAGATGCTGGCCGATCTGCGCGAGGACTTCCTCGTACGGTCGGTCGGGCTGCCGCCGGGCGTGCTGGAGCGGGCCGGGACCGGTGATCTGCTCTCCAGGATCACCACGGACATCGACCGGTTGGCCAACGCGATGCGCGAGGCCGTGCCGCAGCTGGCGATCGGTGTGGTGTGGGCGGGGCTGCTCCTGACCGCACTCGCCGTGACGGCTCCGCCGCTGGCCCTCTCGGTTCTGGTCGCCCTGCCCGTCCTGATCCTCGGCTGCCGCTGGTACTTCAGGCGGGCGCCGTCCGCGTACCGTTCGGAGGCCGCCGGATATGCGGCGGTCGCGGCGATGCTCGCGGAGACCGTGGATGCCGGACGGACCGTGGAGGCCCACCGTCTGGGTGCGCGCCGGGTGGCGCTGTCGGACCGGCGGATCAAGGAGTGGACGGCGTGGGAGCGGTACACGCTCTTCCTGCGTTCCGTGCTCTTCCCCGTCATCAATGTCACCTATGTGGTGATTCTCGGCGCGGTGCTGATGCTCGGCGGCTGGTTCGTCATCGAGGGCTGGCTGACCGTGGGGCAGCTGACGACGGGTGCGCTGCTGGCGCAGATGATGGTCGACCCGATCGGCCTGATCCTGCGCTGGTACGACGAGTTGCAGGTCGCGCAGGTGTCGCTGGCCCGGCTGGTCGGCGTACGGGACATCGAGCCGGACGCGGGCGATGCGGAGGTCGTCCCGGACGGCCGTGATGTCCGGGCGGACGAGGTGCACTTCGGCTACCGCGCCGGGCTCGACGTCCTGCACAAGGTGTCATTGGACGTCGCACCGGGTACGCGCCTCGCGCTGGTCGGCCCGTCCGGTGCCGGCAAGTCCACGCTGGGCCGGCTGCTGGCCGGGATCTACGCCCCGCGTACGGGTGAAGTCACGCTCGGTGGCGCGGAGTTGTCACGGATGAAGGCGGAGCGCGTACGTACGCACGTGGCGCTGGTCAACCAGGAGCACCATGTGTTCGTCGGTTCGCTGCGGGACAACCTCCTGCTGGCCCGTGCCGGCGCCGGGGACACCGAGCTGTGGGCGTCGCTCGCGGCGGTCGACGCGGACGGCTGGGCAAGGGCCCTGGAGGAGGGGCTGGACTCCGAGGTCGGCTCCGGCGGCCTGGCGCTGACGCCGGCTCAGGCCCAGCAGATCGCGCTGGCCCGGCTGGTCCTGGCCGATCCGCACACGCTGGTGCTGGACGAGGCGACGTCGTTGCTGGACCCGCGGGCCGCACGGCACCTGGAGCGTTCGTTGGCCCGGGTGCTGGACGGTCGCACGGTCGTGGCGATCGCCCACCGGCTGCACACCGCACACGACGCGGATGTGATCGCGGTGGTGGAAAGCGGCCGGATCAGTGAGCTGGGCAGTCACGACGAGCTGGTGGCGGCGGACGGCGCCTATGCGGCGCTGTGGCGCTCCTGGCACGGCTGAGAAGGCCTGCGCGCCTCTGTGCAGGTTCTGCGTCTCGATGGACAGTGCACGCGTGAAATGGACAGCAGATGGGCAATTTCGGGGTGCTGCGGCCACTGACGACGTTCAGTAACTACGGTGCACAGCATGGCCGTCAGGAGTCCGGTCCGATCCAGCGGGAGGCACGCACCGACGGCACCGATCCGCTACTACGACGGGTCGGTGCGCAAGATCCCCTTCAGGGCTCGCGGTTCGCGGTCTTCACATGGCCATTTGCCATGGCGGAGTTTTCACTCCGTCCACGGCAAATGGCCAAGGACTCACCGATGAGGCCTGGCGAGTCTTCTCCTCGATAAAACCGGGTCAGGAGAGATGGGACAGCGATAGCCTGCCGGGGTGTCGATTCGCTATTACCTCTACATCAGCGACGCCAAGGTCGACATGCTGCTCTCGCAGATCGACCCGTCCTTCGCCGGTCGACGCACCACAGAGGCCGGCATGAGCTTGAAGCTCTTCAGTTTCAAGCGCAGTGTCGAGGCGTCCGCGCCGGACCGGGTGGCCAGGCTGGAGCGGGTGCTCGAGCACCTGCGCGAGCACGAACAGACAGGGTCGGTGGACGATCCAGGTCCCTATTTCCGCGGCACCCTGCCGATGCAGTGGGGGCCGTTGCGCGGCGAGGGCGGTGGGTCGTCGGTGTACTTCGGCGGCCGGACCGCGCGGACGATTGTCGGGCTCGGTGGAGCCGGCAGCCATGTGCTCGGCGGGAGCGCTCCGCAGGATCCGGTGTTCGCGGCGTCCTCGATGCCGTCACTGCTCGCGGGTCTCGCCGCGGCCTTCGCCGCTGACGGCGTCGAGATGCCCTCTGACCCGTCGGCACTGGCCTGGGTGCACTCCGCCGGACGCCTTCTGCGCGGTCCGGCGCAGTCCGTGGAATTCGTGGCCCGGCGCCTGCTGGAGGGCGCCAGCCCGTACCCCGAACTGGACCCCCGTCCGGACATGCGGGTACTCCTGGGCAGTCCTCTGTACGTCGCCATGGCCGACTGATGGCACCGCAGAGCTGGCAGCCCGGCGAGGTGATCCTCGACCTGTACGAGGTGCTGGACGTCGTACACAGCGGCGGTATGGGCGTGGTCCACCGTGTGCGGCACCGCGGCTGGAACGTCGACCTCGCGGTGAAGACACCCCGCCCGGAACTGGTCGCCTCGGCCGGGGGCAGACGCAGGTTCGAGGCGGAGGCGGGCACCTGGGTCGGTCTCGGGCTGCACCCGCACACGGTCAACTGCTCGTACGTCCGGACCGTCGACGGGCTGCCCCGAGTCTTCGCCGAGTGGGTGGACGGCGGCAGCCTCGCCGAGGCCGTCACCGACGGCAGGCTCTACGAGGGCGGCCCGGTCACCGCCCTGCGGCGGATCCTCGACATCGCCGTGCAGATCGCATGGGGCCTGGACCACGCGCACGCCGCCGGGCTGGTCCACCAGGACGTCAAACCCGCGAACGTGATGCTCGAACCCGACGGCACCGCCAAGGTCACCGACTTCGGCCTGGCCGGGATGCGCCCGGCCCGCGACAAAACCCCGCACGGCCCGCCGCCCGACGTCACCTTCGGCGGGATGACGCCCGCCTACTGCTCCCCCGAGCAGGCACTCGCCGCCACCGGGCGGCGGGAGATCCGGCTGACGTCCGCAACCGACGTGTGGTCATGGGCGCTCACCGTGCTGGAGCTGTTCACCGGCCGGCGCCCGACCCGGCACGGCCAGGCCGCTGCCGAAGCGCTCGATGAACTGATGGCGGGCGGGCCGGCCGACGCCCGGGTGCCCACCGTGCCCCCGGCGGTCGTCGGGTTGCTGCGCCAGTGCTTCGTGACCACCCCCGAGGCCCGCCCGACTCTGGGAGATCTCGCCGGCGTCCTCGGTGGTCTGTACGGCGACCTCACGGGCACGCCGTTCCCCCGGAGAGCGCCGCAGGCTGTCGGGCTGCTGGCCGACGGGCTGTCCAACCAGGCACTGTCCCTGCTCGACCTGGGACGCGCCGAGGAGGCGGAGGCACTGTGGCGGGAGGCGATCGCAGCCGACCCCCACCATCCGATCGCCGGCTTCAACTACGGCCTGTACCTGTGGCGCAAGGGAGACAAGACCGACCTGGAGCTGGTCGCCGAATTGGAGGCCGTCCGGGACGTCGGCGGGGACGCCCGGCTCGCCGGCCGCCTGCTGGGATTCGTCCACCTCGAGCGCGACGACCGGGAGCGGGCCGTCGAACTGCTGCGAGAGGCCGCACGTGAGGAGCCGGATTCGGCGGAGATCACCGAGGCTCTGGCCGAGGCGGAGCGCCGTCCCGGCCTGCGGCCGGTCGTCCTCACCGGGCACGTCAACAGCGTCACCGCGGTGGCCGTGACCGCCGACGGGCGCCGGGTTCTGGCCGGCGACTACCACGGAGGCGTACGCCTGTGGGCGGCGGACAGCGGCCGCTGCCTGCACGAGCTGACCCCCGATGGCGCCAATGTCGTCGCAACCGCCGTCGACGCCGAGGGCCTGACCGGCCTGGTGGTCCGCGGCGAGGCTCCGTTGGAGATGTGGGACCTCACCCGCGGCGAGCGGGTGCCACTGCCGGACGGGATCGAAACCGCGTCCGTCACCGCGGTCGCGCTCAGCGGTGACGGTACGGTCGCCGCCACCGGTCACTCTGACGGAACCTTGCAGTTCTGGAACCTCCGCACCGGGGAGACCCTGTGGCGGGTGCGGGGCCATGGAGGGCCCGTGGACGCCATGAGCCTGAGCGTCGACGGCGCCGTCGCACTGTCCGCCTCGTCCGACATGTCGCAAGATCAGACGGTCCGCGTCTGGGACGTCGCCGGCGGACGGTGTCATGCGGTTCTGACCGCGCCGTCGGACGAGCGGGGACACGGGTCCTGGGGGGCGGTCCACTACGGCAGCGCGCTCTCGGCCGACGCGCGGCACGCGCTGCAGATCTGGGCCGAAGGACCGATGGTCCTGTGGGACTCCCGGACAAGCCGTGTCGTCGCCGAGGTACGGCACCACCTCCGGCACGTGGACATCAGTGCGCTCGCCCCGAGCGGCTCCCTCGCGGTCGTGGGAATCAGCGGCGTACCGGTGTGCATGTGGGAACCGCTGACCGGCCGCTGCCTGCGCACGCTCGAATCCGAGGATCCGGACCGCGCGGACGACACGACATTCGCCCGATCCGCCGCTGTCAGTGCCGACGGCCGCACCGCTGTTCTGGGTCTGTACGAGGCGATCCGCGTGCAGCCGATGCCGTCGGTCGGCTACCGGGCCCCCTGGGCCTATGCCCGTCCCAAGGCCGCAGAGGAACTGACCGACCACGGCGAGCGGTTCCGGGCCCGGATGGAGCAGGCACTCGGGCTCGCACGCCAGGGGCGGTTCGCGCAGGGCGCGGACTGTCTGCGGGCCGCGGAGGCGGTTCCCGGCTTCGAGCGGCACCCCGAACTGCGGGACGTCTGGAGACATGTGGGCCGGCACGGGCGCCGGACGGGGCTGCGCGGCGCGTGGTCGGGTTTCGACCTCGACGGGGCCGGGCACTTCCCCGATCCGCTCACACTGGCGCTCAGCCGGTCCGGCAACTACTTCGCCACTGTCCGGCTCGAGGGACCGATCGACGTCTGGAATGCGGCCGACGGCCGACGATTCGCCGAATTCACCTGGGATGTCGGGTCGGCGACGACCCTCCTTCTGACCGGCGACGACCAGGCGGCCGTCATCCACGACAAGCACCACCGGAACGTCTCCTTGCTCGATCTCGTCGGCGACTGCGCCTACCCCCTGTCGAGCACCGGCAAGGTCGAAGCGATGGCGATGACTCCGGCGGGGGACCGGGTGCTCACCGGCGAGAGCAGCGGCGAACTGCGCTGGTGCGATCTGGAGATCGACAGGGCGCAGCGCACGGTCAATGCGCGTTGGGGCACCGTCACGTCCCATCGCCATGCTGTGGTCGCGGTCGCCATCAGCGTCGACGGCCGGTTCGCGGCGTCGAGGGCCCATACCCGCGGGGCTGTGTCCGAGACCTGGTACCGCCATGAGGACGAGATCTGCCTGTGGGATCTGCGATCGGGCGAGCAGCTGTGGAATCGCACCGAGCGGCCTCCCGGACTCGGCCTGGGCTTCAGCCCTGACGGCCGAACACTGCTGGACTACGGCGGCCACGGCCTGTGGGCCTTCGACACCCTGACGGGCCGGCAACTCTACTCGGTGGAGGGCATCAACAACGAACACATTCTGGCGACCAGCGCCGACAGCCGACGGGGAGTGACCGCCGACTACTCGACGCTGACCGTGTTCGACCTCGCCACGGGTCGCGTCCTGCGATCGATCCCCGACGCGGGCGAGACCACGGCGCTCGCCCTCACCGGCGAGGGCCGGTTCGCCGTGACCGGCGTCCGCGGGCGGCAGATCCGCGTCTGGGACCTGGACACCGGCCGCCTGCTGCGCACTCTGGAGGGACATCGGAGCAAGGTGCACACCTTGGCCCTCAGCGAAGACGACCACCGGCTGGTGAGCGGCGACTACGACGGCACTGTCCGGGGGTGGGAGCTCAACTGGGACTTCGACTTCACGCTGCAGTCGTCACCCGGCGGGGAAGGCCGCGGGTAGCGTGCCTCCCTCGGTGTCGTTGACCGTCCGCGCCGGTTCGTCCACCGAGGTCCACACCTTCACCCGCCGCACCACCTGCCTGGTCGGACGCGGCGAGGAATGCGGCATCCGGCTGGCCCGGAGCGAGAAGAAGGTCTCCCGCCACCACTGCATGTTCGACGTCAGTCCTCCGCACCTGCGGGTGAAGGATCTCGGCAGCCGCAACGGCACGTACGTCAACGGGAGGCCGCTGAAGGGGAGCCCAGCAGCCTGGGAGCTGACCGATGGAGACGAGATCCGCCTCGGAAATGCGCTCCTGCTGGTCACGGTCACCGACGCGAAGCCCGCGACCGTGCCCGATGCCCGCCAGGACCCCGCCGACGCCCTGCACACGCTGCTGGCCGCCGCGGAGGCGGGCGAAAGCGACCTCACCGCGATCCGCGGCTACCAACTGCTCCAGGAGCTCGGCCGTGGCGGGCAGGGCGTCGTCCACCTCGCCCGCCGGGAGGAGACCGGTGAACTCCTCGCCTTGAAAACGCTGTTGGCCCATGGTTCCGTCAGCCGGGCGGCCCGCGACGGGTTCCTGCGCGAGTTCGCCTGCACGCGGGCCCTGCGGCACCGCAATGTGGTCGCCTTTCACGGTGGCGGCGTGCACGGCAGCATGCTCTACTTCACCTGCGAGTTCTGCCGTTGGGGCAGTGTCGCCGACCGGGTCGTCCGGGCCGGCGGCAGACTGAGCGTCGAACATGCGCTGGCGATCACCCTGCAGACGCTGCGCGGCCTTGAATACGCGCACGCCGCGGAGGTACCCGTACGACTCCCCGACGGGACCGACACCGTGAGTCACGGGCTGGTGCATCGCGACATCAAACCGCAGAATCTGCTGCTCGCCGGCGACCGGGAGCGGATGACACTCAAGATTGCGGACTTCGGCCTGGCCAAGGCGTTCGACAGCGCCGGACTGTCCGGGCACACCCTGACCGGCGCGATGGGCGGAAGCCTGGCCTTCATGCCGCGCGGCCAGGTGATCGACTTCAAGTACGCTCGCCCGGAGGTCGATCTGTGGGCCGTGACAGCCTGCCTGTACTGGATGCTCACCGGCTCGGCCCCACGTGACTTCCCGCCCGGCACCGACCCGGTCGCCGTCGTCCTGCGCGAGAAGCCGGTGCCGGTACGTGACCGATTGCCCTCTCTCCCCCGGCGGCTCGCCGAGCTGATCGACGCCGCCCTCGTCGACCGGCCCCGGATCACTCCGACCACCGCCTCCGACCTTCGGAGCGCGATCCGTGAGGCCATGTGAGGCGCGCCCTCCGCTGCGACCGGAGAGGCCGAGGGTCGCGGCCTCTGCGTGGGCATCTGCGATCGGACGCCACCCGACTACGCCGAAGCCCTGCCCTGAGGTCACCCGTACAGACTCGTGAACGCAGCCGGTTCCGGGTTTCGCTGCGCCCGACGGCTCCTCAGTCGCGCCGCGAGGCCCGGACGATACGGGCGACGATCTCTTCCGCGACGGCCTCCACGTCGGCGTCCACGACGAGGTCCACATTGCCGTCCGGATCGCCCGTGAAGACGGTCAGCCCTTCGTCGGTGACCTCGACCGTGCCGCGTTCGGTGGTGTAGAGGTCGGGGCGCAGCAGGGAGAGCGCGGTGATCGGGTCGTGCGGGACGCTCCACGGTTCGCCGGTGAAGCCGGTCCAGGCGTCGATCTCGCGGGCGAGCGCCGCCCCGTACGCGCCGGCCTCACGGATCGCTTCGATGCCGGGCTGTTCGATGCGCAGCCGCGTGGTGATGTCCAGGCCGGTGACGACGGTGCGGATGCCGGAGCCGAAGACGGCACGGGCGGCCGTGATGTCGCTGAGGATGTTGTGCTCAGCCTTGGCTCCGGGCCCGAAGCTGCCGCCCATCATGTAGAGGGTGCGTACGCCTGCGGCGAAGCGGTCGTCGAGCCTGATCGCGCGGGCGATGTTGGCGAGCGGGGCGATGGCGATGACATCGCTCGCGCCGGGCCGGGCGAGAACGGAGTCGACGAGGAAGCGGTCGGCGGCGACGGTGTCGCGTACCGGCTCGGTCTCCAGGTCGGTGAAGGCCCTGCCCTCGTGTCCGGCCCACCAGACCTCCTTGCCGGAGAGGGTCTCGGTGGCTCCGGGGACAACGGTGAGGTCGTGTCCGGCGAGAGCGCCGAGCCGGTGCGCGAGGCGGGCCCGGAGCAGGGTGTCGCCGTAGACGGTGGTGATTCCGGTGATCCGGGCCTCGGGTGAGCCGAGCAGCACACCGAGGGCGAGCGCGTCGTCGACATCGCTGCCGATGTCGGTGTCGAGGAGGATGTCGGCGGGGGGGTGGTTCACGGTGTTCCTCGGGTCGGTGGGGATGGGTTTCGGTGTTCTGGCGGTCGGTTCAGCGGCCGTCACTTCAGACCGCTGCCCGCGATCGACTGTGTGAAATACCGCTGCAGGCGCAGCAGGACGACGAGCGGGATGACGGTCAGGACGACGGCGGCGGCGAACACCTGGCCGTAGTCGACGACCATCTGGCCCTGAAGGGTGCCGAGGGCGATCGGGCCGAGTTGTTTGTCCGGTTCGGTGCCGACGAGCAGCGGCCACATGTAGGACTGCCACTGGAAGGTGAACAGGGTGAGTCCGGCGCCGATCAAGGCGGGCCACGACAGGGGCACGTAGACCTTCCGGAAGATGCCCCACCAGCCGAGCCCGTCCATCCGGGCGGCCTCGACGAGTTCGCGCGGGATGGCCAGGAAGAACTGGCGCAGCAGGAAGATCGCCAGGCCGTTGCCGATGCCGGGCAGGATCAGTCCGGTGTAGGTGTTCTGCAGGCCCCAGTCGCGGAAGATGTCCGAGAGCGGGATCGCTATGGCGTCGAACGGGATCATGAAGCTGAGCAGGATCACGGCGAAGACGAGGCCGCGGCCGCGGAATTGGAACACCGAGAGCGCGAACGCGGCCATTGCGGAGAGCAGCAGCCCGAGCAGGACGGTGGCGGCTGCCACGCCGATGGAGTTGAGCACGGCGCGGCCGAAGTCGCCCTGGAAGAGCGTCACATAGTTGTGCAGCGTGGCGTCGGTCGGGATCAGGCTGTCCCAGGAGAGCCGGTCGAGTCCGGCCAGGACCTTGTCGCCGGGGCGGAGCGATCCGGTGAGCACCCACAGGAGCGGGAGGGCGAAGAGCACGCCGATGACGACGGCGGTGGCGAGCGGCATGTGCCTCAGCGCGGAGGGGCGGCGTCCCGTCGGCTGCTGGGGGGCGGTCGTTGTCTTCATCGATTCACTCCTCGCCCTTGCCCTGCATCATCCGGAACTGGACGGCGACGACCGCGAGGGTGATCGCGACGAGCACCACCACTTCGGCCTGGGCGAAGTTGATGTCGCCGACGCTGTATGCGCGGCGGAACACGTCGTACATCATGAGATTGGTCGAGCCGTCGGGACCGCCGCGGGTCAGCAGTTGCACGGGGGCGAACACCAGGAAGTTGGAGACGGTGTCGGCGACCAGTACGAAGGCGAGCGGGCGGCGCAGCAGCGGCAGCGTGACATGGACGAACCGCTGCCAGGCGGAGGCGCCGTCGACGGCGGCCGCGTCGTAGCACTCCTGCGGGATGTCCTGCAGCCCGGCGATGAGGAACATCATCCAGTAGCCGACGCCTACCCATGACATCAGCACGATGAGCGCGAAGAGTGCCTGTTGCGAGCTGGTGAGGAAGGGCTGCGGCCCAATGCCCATCGTGCCGAGGATCGCGTTGAGCGGCCCTTCGGGGCGGTAGAGGATGCCCCAGATGACCGCGGAGACGGCCGGCGGCACGGCAATGGGCGCGAAGACCAGCGACCGCCAGAAGCGGACACCCGCGAAACGGCGGTTCAGCAGCACGGCGAGGCCGAGGGCGATCAGTACCTGGAGCGGGTTGATGACCAGGCTGAACAGCAGTGTCACGCGGACGCTCTGCCAGAACTGGCTGTCGCCGAAGAGGTCCGCGTAGTTGTCGAAGCCGACGAAGGTGGTGACGCCGTCGACCAGGCTGTGGTGGCGCAGGCTGCTGACGAGTGCCATCGCGGCGGGCAGCAGTCGCAGGACCACGAGGGCGAGCAGTGCGGGCGCCAGGAAGTACAGGGCGGTCCTGCCCTGCGAGGTGGGGCGGCGCGGTGTGCGCTTCGGGGAGCGGGTTGTTGTGGTGGTCATCGCAGTCGCTCCCAGGTGCGCACCAGTTCTCCGGAGGCTTTCGCCAGCCGGGGTTCCACTGCGAGGCCATTGCGGATGTCGGAGAAAGCGGAGCCCATGACGGTCTCGAACTGGGTGTAGCCGATGCTGCGCGGCCGGCTGACGGCAGTGTGCGCGAGTTCGTACCGCATGATCGTGGCCACGTCGGCGGTGCTCTTCGTTGCCTTGTGCTCCAGGTCCGCCGCATAGCGGTCGAAGGCCTTGCGGTTCGACGGGATGAGCGGGGACGCCTCGACGGTCGCGAGGCTGCCGTCGGTGGTCAGGGCGGCGTACTCCATGAACCGCAGTGCCGCGTCGGGGTGTTCGGCGTACGGGTTCACACCCCAGGACCAGGAGTCGGTGGGGGTGACGGCGCGGCCGTGGGCGAACCTCGGCTGCGGCGCGGCGCCCCAGGCGAAGTCCTTGAGTCCGGCGAAGGCACCGAGGTTCCACGGGCCGCCGACGAAGAACGGCACCCGGCCCGAGGTGAAGAGCGAGGAGAGCTGGTACGAGGGGACGCCGCGCGGCGACGAGCCGTCGGCGAAGAGCGTGCGGTACCAGTCGAGGGCGTCGATCCAGCCCTGGGTGGTGACGGCGGGGGTGAGCATGTCCTTGCCGGTGATGCCGGAGCCACCGTGCAGGGACTCGATGAGCGGCTGGAGCCCGTAATAGAGGTCGGTCTGTTCCAGCAGCAGGGCATAGTCGGCGCCTGCCCTGTCCATCGTCCGGCGGCCGACGCTCTTGGTCTGCTCCCAGCTCCAGCGGTCTGCGGGGGCCCCTCCGGGGAGCGGTGCGCCGGCCTTGGTGAGCAGGTCCGCGTTGTAGAAGAGGTACTGGGTGGAGGTCCAGATCGGCAGGGAGCGGAGCCTGCCCTGCCAGGAGCTGACGCCGTACTGCTCGGGGGTGACGGCAGCCCTGGTGCGGTCCGCGACCGGGTCGAGGTCGGTGAGGAAGCCGCGGGCGGTGAGTGCAGGTACCCGGGGCTGGTCGACGGTGTACACGTCGATCGCGCTGTCCTTCGCGGAGAGCCGCAGCTGGAGGACGTCGCCGAGCTGGTCGGGAGGCACGGGGGTGTAGTCGATCCGCAGGTCGGGGTTGGCGCGCTCGAAGCCTCGGATGACCGCCCGGAACGTCTCGGGGGTCTCCGGGCCGAGGAACCGTACCGCTGTTCTGTCGTCCGCGGGGCGGCCGCCCGAGCAGCCGGCCAGGGCCGCCGTGGACGCCGCGCCGAGTGCGGCGCCGAGCACGGTTCTGCGGCTGGGAGAGCTCGTCATACGGCTCTCCGGCCTGCGATGGACATCGGTTCTCCAAATCGTTTTGCATAACCCGACTCGGCCTATGTCAGGCGCGATAGCGAGCACCATACAAAACGTTTTGCACAATGGGTAGAGTGACTTCGAACACCAGGACAACAATCCTGGACGACAACGGGAGGCCGATGGTGCAGGGCGGGAGCCGGATCAAGATCGTGGATGTGGCGTCCGAAGCGGGCGTCAGCGTCACCACGGTCTCCCATGTGCTGAGCGGCCGCCGCCCGGTCTCGGCCACCACACGCGCCCGGGTCGAGGACGTCATACAGCGACTCGGCTACCAGGCCGACCCCTCGGCGCGAGGTCTGCGCACCCAGCGCACCCGCACCCTGGGCCTGGTCGTCCCGGACATCACCAACCCGTTCAACACCTCGATCGCCGCGGGCATGCAGGAGATCGCATTGACCCACGAGTATCTGACGGTGGTCTGCGAGGCCCCGATGGACGGCCCGCACCTGCCGGCGGTGATCCGGCAGCTGGTTGCGCGCCGTATCGACGGCATCGTGATCGGCCGATACGGCGCCACCCGGCGCGATCTGGACCGGATCGTGGCCTCGGGATCGAAACTGGTACGGCTCGGCGGACGGCTGGAGCCGGCGCTCGGCGATGTGGTCAGGGCGGCCGAGACCGAGGGGATGTACGACCTGGTCAGCCATCTGGTGGGCCTCGGCTACCGGCGTATCGCCTTCATCGGTGGTGCGCCGGGGGTGGAGCCGGGCGAGGAACGCTTCGCGGGCTACCGCAAGGCCCTGGAGGCGGCCGGGCTGCCGGTGCCCGGCGAACTGGTCGCCTGGACCGGCTTCACCCGCGAGGGCGGGCGGGCCGGTGCCACCACCGTGCTGAGCGCCGCGGAGCGGCCGGACGCCGTGGTGTGCGCCAACGACCTGATCGCGATCGGCGCGCTGGACACGGCGCGGGCCGCCGGGCTGCGGGTGCCGCACGACGTGGCGATCACCGGGTACGACGACATCGAGGCGGCCTCACTGGTCTCCCCCGCCCTCACCACGGTCCTCAACCCGGCCCGGGAGATCGGCCGTTCGGCCGCGCAGCTGCTGGTCGACCGGCTCGACGGAGACGGTCCGGGAACGGCCAGGGAGATCGTCCTGGCCCACCGCCTGGTACCCCGCGAGTCGGCCTGATCGCTCCGACGACCTGAACCCGGCCGTCGGACCACAGCCGTCGGACCACGGCGGTCAGATGAAGTTCAGCGCGGCCGCCCCGCCCACTCCCCCGAGCACCATGAAGACCGGCATCAGCACCTTCAGCTCCACCCAGCTGCCGGCCCGGAACCGCATGGCCTTCGGCGGCCCGATCGGGTACCAGCGCTTGCGGCCCAGCGGGATGGGCCACAGGATCGGGCAGCCGGAGACGGTCAGCGCGTCACCGATGTCATGGACGAGGGCGCCGAGCACGATCGGCAGCCCGAGCCACAGATACTCCTGGCCGGGGGCGCTGAACAGCCAGTCCGAGCCGTTCCCCGGCTTGTCCAGGACGCCGGCCAGTATCCAGGCGCTGGTCGCGCCGAGCAGCCACACCAGGACGTCGCTGGACATCCGGGCGGCCCGCCACAGCAGTCCTTCGACGGCGAGCACCAGGTGGACGAAGAGGATCGCCAGGACCGCCCACCGGCCGCCGGTGATCGCCGCGGCAGAGGCCCCGGCGCCGATCAGGACCGCCCACAGCCAGGTGTGTGTCAGGGTCCGGTGGCCACCGTTCCTGCGCGGGTCGCCGGACCCCCGGGTCGCCTTGTAGACGGCGTGCGAGAGCTTGTCGACGATCTCGCAGAGTCCCCGGGAGACCGGCCCGAAGGCGCGCGAGATGGTCGCGGACTTGTGGTCGAGATCCGGGGCGAGCGCGGCTCCGGCGGTGATCAGCGCACCGACGACGAGGACGGGCCACGGCATCGCGTGGCCGGCGGCGGCCGCCGCCGCGCCCACCCCCAGCCAGGCCGCCGCCCCTGACAGAGAGTGTGCCGGTCCCATCATTGTTCTTCCCGCCCCCAAAGTTGTCCTGCTGCCATTGCCGCCCAGGCACGGCCGAGTTGAGTGGGCAGCGTATCGTCCGTGATCTTCATGCGGTCGTCCGGTTCCCTGATCCGGGCGGAAGGCAGGCAAGATGGGGGGCGTGACCCTTATCGATCAGCTGCCCCCGACCGACGACCCCGACGCCCTCTTCGAGGCTTTCTCGTCATGGACGAAGACGCAGGGCATCACCCTCTATCCCGCTCAGGAGGAGGCGCTGATCGAGGTGGTCTCCGGCGCGAATGTGATCCTTTCCACCCCGACCGGCTCCGGAAAGAGCCTGGTCGCGGCGGCTGCGCACTTCACCGCCCTGGCCCAGGACAAGGTCACCTTCTACACCGCACCGATCAAGGCGCTGGTCTCGGAGAAGTTCTTCGACCTGTGCAAGCTGTTCGGTACGGAGAACGTCGGCATGCTCACCGGCGACGCCTCCGTCAACGCCGACGCCCCGGTGATCTGCTGCACGGCCGAGGTGCTGGCCTCCATCGCGCTGCGCGACGGGAAGTACGCCGACATCGGCCAGGTCGTGATGGACGAGTTCCACTTCTACGCCGAGCCGGACCGGGGCTGGGCCTGGCAGATCCCGCTCCTGGAGCTGCCACAGGCCCAGTTCGTCCTGATGTCGGCCACGCTCGGTGACGTCAGGATGTTCGAGGAGGACCTGACCCGCCGCACCGGCCGCCCCACTTCCGTGGTGCGCTCCGCGACCCGGCCGGTCCCGCTGAGCTACGAGTACCGGCTGACCCCGATCACCGAGACCCTCACCGAACTCCTGGACACCCGGCAGTCACCGGTCTACATCGTCCACTTCACCCAGGCCGCGGCCGTCGAGCGGGCGCAGTCGCTGATGAGCATCAATATGTGCACCAAGGAGGAGAAGGAGAAGATCGCCGATCTCATCGGCAACTTCCGCTTCACCACCAAGTTCGGCCAGAATCTCTCCCGCTATGTGCGCCACGGCATCGGGGTGCACCACGCGGGCATGCTGCCGAAGTACCGGCGCCTGGTGGAGAAGCTCGCCCAGGCCGGTCTGCTGAAGGTGATCTGCGGTACCGACACCCTCGGCGTCGGCGTCAACGTACCCATTCGCACAGTGCTGTTCACGGCGCTCACCAAGTACGACGGCACCCGCGTCCGTACGCTGCGCGCCCGTGAGTTCCACCAGATCGCGGGCCGCGCGGGCCGGGCCGGATTCGATACGGCGGGCTTCGTCGTGGCGCAGGCGCCCGAGCACGTCATCGAGAACGAGAAGGCCGTCAAGAAGGCGGGCGACGACCCGAAGAAGAAGCGCAAGGTCGTCCGCAAGAAGGCCCCCGAGGGCTTTGTCGCCTGGTCGGAAACCACCTTCGACAAGCTGATCCAGTCCGATCCGGAGCCGCTGACCTCCCGCTTCCGGGTCACGCACACGATGCTCCTGTCCGTGATCGCGCGCCCCGGCAATGCCTTCGAGGCGATGCGGCATCTGCTGGAGGACAACCACGAGCCGCGCAGGGCGCAGCTGCGTCACATCCGCCGGGCCATCGCGATCTACCGCTCGCTGCTGGACGGCGGTGTCGTGGAGCAGCTCGAAAAGCCTGACGCGGAGGGCCGTATCGTCCGGCTCACCGTCGATCTCCAGCAGGACTTCGCGCTCAACCAGCCGCTGTCCACCTTCGCGTTGGCGGCGTTCGACCTGCTGGACCCCGACTCCCCCTCGTACGCGCTGGACATGGTCTCCGTCGTGGAGTCGACGCTCGACGACCCGCGGCAGATTCTCGCCGCCCAGCAGAACAAGGCGCGCGGCGAAGCGGTCGGGCAGATGAAGGCGGACGGAATCGAGTACGAGGAGCGCATGGAGCTGCTCCAGGACGTCACGTACCCGAAGCCACTGAGCGAGCTGCTGTGGCATGCCTACGACGTGTACCGCAGGAGCCACCCGTGGGTGGGCGACCACCCGGTGTCGCCGAAGTCCGTGATCCGTGACATGTACGAACGCGCCATGACGTTCACGGAGTTCACCTCCAACTACGAGCTGGCCCGCACCGAGGGCATCGTGCTGCGGTATCTCGCCGGCGCGTACAAGGCTCTTGAGCACACCATCCCGGACGACATCAAGTCCGAGGACCTGGAGGACCTGATCGCCTGGCTCGGCGAGATGGTCCGTCAGGTGGACTCCAGCCTCCTCGACGAGTGGGAGCAGCTCGCCAACCCGGAGGTGGAGACCGCCGAGGAGGCGCAGGAGCGGGCCGACGAGGTGAAGCCGGTCACAGCCAACGCCCGCGCCTTCCGGGTGCTGGTGCGCAACGCGATGTTCCGCCGGGTGGAACTGGCCGCGCTGGACAAGGTCGCCGCGCTCGGCGAGCTGGACGGCGACGCGGGGTGGGACGAGGACGCGTGGGGCGAGGCGATGGACGCCTACTGGGACGAGTACGAGGATCTGGGTACCGGTCCGGACGCCCGCGGGCCGAAGCTGCTGAAGATCGACGAGGACGCCGCGCACGGCCTGTGGCGGGTCCGGCAGACCTTCGCCGACCCGAACGGCGACCACGACTGGGGCATCAGCGCCGAGATCGATCTGGCGGCTTCCGACGAAGAGGGCCGGGCGGTCGTCAGGGTCACCTCGGTCGGCCAGCTGTGACCTCGCCCGCCATGCATACGGCACCCCTGCGAGAGTGGAGACGAACCGCATGACGAACCCCGCCGAGCGCCTGGTCGATCTCCTCGACCTGGAACGGATCGAGGTCAATATCTTCCGTGGCCGCAGCCCCCAGGAATCCCTGCAGCGGGTCTTCGGCGGGCAGGTCGCCGGGCAGGCCCTCGTGGCGGCCGGCCGTACCACCGACGGGGACCGGCCTGTCCATTCCCTGCATGCCTACTTCCTGCGTCCGGGGCGTCCGGGTGTGCCGATCGTCTACGACGTCGAGCGTGTCCGGGACGGCCGGTCGTTCACCACCCGCCGGGTCACAGCCGTCCAGCAGGGCCGGACGATCTTCAATCTGACGGCGTCCTTCCACCGGCCGGAGGAGGCGGGCTTCGAGCACCAGTTGCCGCCCGCCCGCGAGGTCCCCGACCCCGAGGGGCTGCCGACCGTCGCCGAGGAGGTGCGTGAGCACCTCGGGGCGCTTCCGGAGGCGCTGGAGCGCATGGCCCGCCGGCAGCCCTTCGACATCCGGTACGTCGACCGGCTGCGCTGGACGCAGGAGGAGACCAAGGGCGCGGACCCGCGCAGCGCGGTCTGGATGCGTGCGGTCGGCCCGCTGGGCGACGATCCGCTGGTGCACACCTGCGCGCTGACGTATGCCAGTGACATGACGCTGCTCGACGCGGTCCGTATCCCGGTGGAGCCGCTCTGGGGTTCGCGCGGTTTCGACATGGCGTCGCTGGACCACGCGAGCGAGCGGTATTCACACCACTGCTGACCTGCGGGCGCGGCAAAGCCCCGCGCAAGGGCGTCGGTTAGTAGCGGGACGTGAGCCATGCCGCGAGCCCGCTCCCCGTGGTCGTGGCCAGGGCTGCCACCAGCCATCCGGGTACACGCTGAATGGTCAAGTGCAGTACTCCGCAGCGGAGTTCGAACCATGGACGATGTCGGTCTTTAGCCGTGCTTGCTGTCATGTCGGTAGTGCATCACAGGAAACGGCTAATAGGGTTCACCACAGTGAACCTTGTTTTTAGGCCACCCCTAACAGGCCACGAAATGAGTAGAACCCACTGCCGTTGGAGGTGATCCCCCATGCCCCGAAGACCCCGCCCCCCTTGCTCTGTCCCTGACTGCCCCGAGCTGACAGCGCGACGCCCCGGCGTCAGAGCCCCTGTATCTCCGCCGGCCAACCGCGGAGATACAGGGGGCTCACATGGACGTACAGGGGCCGGCTGTCGACATCACCCGCGGTGATACCGGCCCCTGCCGCCCACCGCGCGCCAAGGGGTGACGCCCTCAGCACGCGGGCTTGTGTGGAGGAGCAGAGCCGCCGGGTGGGATGGCCCTGCTCCTCCTCCGCGCCTGTCGGCAGGCGCGGACCGTACCTAGCTCCCGGGCATCTGCGGGGGCACAGAGGGGGCCGGTACGGCGTTTTCTCCGTCGCGGACGGCGAAAGCAAATCCAGTGACGATCCGCCGGAATCCACGGTGATTGCTCCGGCCGGCGTGGCTCATGCATTCGACGTCAACCGCTTCGACGTCGGTGGAAGGCTTGGCAACCCACACGCACGCCAGGCATTCCGCCTCGTACGTGACGTCGGTGTCAGGGTGCTGGGCAATGCGGTGGGTGACGCTGCGGATCAGCGCACGGGGGCTCATGCCTGACGCTTCTTCGCGTGCGGGTGACGGCTGATTTCGATCGCCAGGTCCACGGCGTGCGACATGTCATACGCCGGATTTCCCTTATCCGTCGCCTGACGCCACTGGCTCTTCAGGGCTCGGCAGACAGCACACCCCGTTGCCGCCCTGGGCTCGTCCGGTAAGACGTCGTCGGTCAGAAACACCGGGCCCGACTGTGCACCTCTGATTTGCATCCCCGCACCTCCGCCGCGACTAATTGGCCTCAGCATTTCGTCACGGCTGACGAGGCGACAGGGACGCAGCGTCCTAGTTCCGCGACGCTATTTGACGACTCCGAGGAATTCCGCCAGCTTCCGAAGTCCCGGCGGGTGGGACGGTAGCTCCCATAGGTCGCTCACAATGGCGACCGCAAGCGTGTGATGGCGCATCCATGTTGGAGCGACCCGACGAAGGCTTTCGAGGGCCTTTACAGCCCCTTCCGCGTCACCTAGGTCAGTGTGGGCCCGCGCCACGTCCAGAAGCAGCCACGTACGCCATGAGGGCGGCGTATCCTTCGACAGGCGCATTCCCTTGGCCAGACGGAGCGCCTCCTCCGGTCGGTCGTGCTGCACGGCCAGGCGTACACGCTCGATGCGGACGGACGACTTACTGAAGACGGACAAGAGACGCCCGTCCCCCTCCGTGGGCGGCATCTTCGCCAGGCGGCCGGCAGCCTTCTCCGCGGCACGCATCATCTCGTCTGCCTGCTCGTAGTCATCAAGCCTGGCGTACGACGTAGCCGCGGACATTGTCAGTCCGCCCCACACACGGAGCCCCGATGCGTCATCGGTGAGCCCGTCTCGCTCCAGTCCCTCAGCGGCGAACAGGGCGATGCTCGTAGCGTCATCCAGCCGGTTGGATCGCTGGTAGGCCCACGCCAGGGAATTGCAGATCATCGGGACTAGGAGCGGGTCCTCCGACGCCTCCGCGGCAGCTATGGCACGCTCCAGGGCGGCAAGGGCAAGGTCAAGCTTGCCCAGACGGATGCTCAGGTGTCCGGCCAGCTGGAACGCCTTGCCGAGTGCCGCTTGTCCCCCGTCAGACCCCTGCGACGCCGTGAGACGGGCGTCAGCAAGGATTCCGGGCAGTAGGTTCAGAAGCTGTGGGAACTCCGCCGAGTGGTACATCGACCACGCGTCAGCGATCTCAGCGCGCAGGAGTTCGGACGTGAGGACCTCCGCCCCGTCAGACTCCTGCGGAGGGGCGAACATGAGCGGGTGAACGGCTCGACGAACAGCCACCAGCTGCGGCGGGTCGGCTTCCCCCGTCGACGGGACGCCCGGAGGGTCTCCCAGCAGCGTCGTCAACTCAACGCCGAGCCCGCCGGCCAGCGCGTGCAGTGTCGGCAGGCGTGCGGACCCTTTGCGCTTCTGCTCCAGCTTGCGGATGACGTCGACGGATACGCCCGACTTTTCCGCCAGCTCTTCCTGTGTCAGGCCCGACAGCCGTCGGAGCCGGGACAGCTTGTCTCCGAGATGCTCACTCACAGCTCAGACGGTACGCCGCAACAGCGACGTCAGGCCAGAAACGCAAAGAGCCCCCGCCGCGGGATGTGACGAGGGCTCTCAGGTGGGTCAGCCAGCGGCGTGGGCGTCCATGGCGTCCAGGACCGCGGATACGCACTCAGGCATGGCGCCACCCTTGGCCCACCCACGGAGACGCTGCAGTACCGCTCTCATCAGTCCTCCAGGGCAGGGTGTGTAGAAGGGGTCCTGTGCACAGAAGCACGTGTGAGGGCGGCTGCTGTGCCTCCCTCACTGCTGCTCTTGTGCGTGTGGTGCCACGTGCACAGCAGCTGTAGGTTCTCGTCCCTGTGGTCGTCTCCGGGCACCACATGGTCGACGTCAGTACCGGGTAGCTCGCACCGCCGGCCGTCGCTGTAGAGGGCCGTACAGACGCCTCCATCACGGCGGATGATGCTACGTCGAATCCGCGGCCAATCCTTCGGGAGGCGGCTTCTGCGGGTACTTCCGTCCCACGCCATTCGCCCACCTCGTCCCGGTTGTTGGCCGTAGGATCACGGCATGCTGAAGAAGTTCCTGGCCGCCCGGGGATACGGGGCGTAGACGA
Source organism: Streptomyces sp. NPDC058239 (assembly GCF_042882185.1). NCBI lineage: Bacteria > Bacillati > Actinomycetota > Actinomycetes > Kitasatosporales > Streptomycetaceae > Streptomyces > Streptomyces sp. NPDC058239. Next base: position 155,747 of record NZ_JBHVWS010000005.1, on the reverse strand, counting down.
GTTGGCCCGCATCGCCTACAAGCGCGGGGACACGATCTTCGTGAACAAGTTCCATCCGCGGCCCACGAAGAACGACACAGATCTAACGATTGCGATCTCCGACGTCGAAGCGATCGGCTGGACGCTGATCGACCGACAGTCGGAAGGCGAAGGGCTGCAGCGGTTCGTCAGCCTGACGTTCCGCAGGACCGGCGCCTGAAGTAGCTCAGCCCCACCGCGGGATCTCTCCTCCGCGGCGGGGCTGTGTCTGTTGTCGGGATAGCAGGATTCGAACCTGCGGCCCTCCGCTCCCAAAGCGGATGCGCTGACCAAGCTGCGCCATATCCCGTGAGCCGCACCCGGGATCGAACCGGAGCCATGACCTGAGCCCGTAACGCTCGTGCGGCTTCGCCCGGGTGGAAGGAATCGAACCTCCGCATGCGGTTTTGGAGACCGCTGCTCTGCCACTGAGCTACACCCGATCGACGTCGGCCGGAGCATCACCGGGCGTTCCCCGGGTGCGGAGATTGCGCTCCGCCTACGGCCGTCCGCCCTTCCGGACCGTGAAGCCCGGGTGTTGGACGTCGCGCCACGGTGACAGCACCGAAACCAAGCCCTCTGTCCGCGGCAGTTGAGCCCCGTTGCCGGCGCCTCACGGACAGCAGCGCTCCCGACCGGACTCGAACCGGCGGCCCTCCGCTCGACAGGCGGACGCTCTGACCACTGAGCTACGGAAGCAAGTGACGTCAGAGGCTGGCTCCGAGAGGCCCCGGAGTGCATGACGTCGCCAAAGCGGGAGAGATACCGCGCCACTCGCCGGTATCGTCGCCCCCGCCCTGAAGTTCCAGGTCGCGTACTTCTCCAGGTACGCAATTGCCGCCCTCAGAAGCTCCGGTGAGTCCTTGAACATCCCGATGCCGCTGTTGCACTTGCCGCACAGCAGGCCGCGGACACAACGTCCGCAGGATCGACTACCGGAGCAGCACGAGTGGTCGTGGTCAATGGCCAGCTCCCGCCCGGACGTGTTCTCGTCGCCGCACAGGTTGCACCGTCCGCCGCTCTCGTCGCGCATCGCGGTCAGTTGCTCGCACGTGAGCCCGTACCGCGTGGCGGTGATGCATACCTTGCAGTACGGCTGAAGCCCATCGGGGTATGCCTTCGACGCTGAGTACTCGTCAACGTGCAGCCAGCGCAAGCACATCCCGCACTCCTTGCGGTCCTCCTCATCCCGCACCTGCGACGCTCCAGGACGTCGAGCGTGGGGTAGCCGAGTAAGCCTTCCCTTGCGCTCACGCTGGCTCGCGTGGCGACCGCACAGGCCCGCACGGGCCGCTGCTCTTTGACAGGCGTCAAACGAACACGCCTCACGCGTCGCAGGCTTGAACGTTCCGCGCGCCTCCCATGTCGTCTGCCGCTGGTACCTGGTAACCGCGCACGTCGGGCACCGGGGCCCAACAAGCGCCGGCTGACGGCAGTCGACCTCACAGCACGTCGGATGGATCGTCTCCGGAATCATCGGCCCCCCAGGATCGGGGCGCCGTGTGCTCCCCCTCTGACTTACTTATGGGGTGGAGCTGCGAGTCTGTGACGGTCAAGATTTCGGCCGACGTCGCTGCGACCGTGCTCGACTCCGGAGGAGAGTGCGGAGGATCATGGGAGCGACGTCGGCCGGCGGGGGCGGTGTTACTTCCCCCGCTGCCTTACTTATGGGGTGATGCTTTTCGCCGGGGCGGTTTGATTATGACCACCTCCGCCACCCCCGGACAGACTGGCGACAGAATGACAAAATAACCCCTTATTTTACTTCTCTCTAACGCGCGTTAAGGAGAAAGGAAAATAGGGGGTTAGTTCGTCCTTTTGGCCAGCCTGACTCGCAAGCGGCTACACAGCGCTACAAGTTGACCAACCGTCAGCACTCTCCGCAGTTATCCACAGGCGCCTGTGGATGAAGGAGGCTGCGGGCGACGTCGACGAAGTGGCGGAGGCGGACGACGAGGAGCACGCGAGGGGGCGACGGCCGCCGTAAACCCGCCCACCATCTTTCCGTGTGAGACCAACACCGTTATAGCTCCGTTACCTAGAGAGCGCGTCAGGAGTCCCCGTAGGGTGCCTCATCCGGATCAACGACGGCGCGGACGGATTCAATCCGTCGCCTCCTCCGCGGCGATAGCCTCCAGGGCGGCGGCTTCGGGGTCCTCCTCCGGCTGATAGGCGAACACCAGCCGGCTCGGATCGAACGACCTGCTGCCCTTGACTGCCGCGCGCTTCACTTCAATCCGCACACGGAACAGCTGATACAGGCTGTTGTGCCCCTGCTCGCCACGCTCGCGCAGGGCCTTACGCTCCTCCGGGTCATCGACGATGAACTCCCCCTTGTCGTTGACCGCGGACGACCGAAGGATGAGTTCGTTGTGGCGGTGCCACTCCGTGGCGACCGTTCGGCCGGTGTCCTTGAGTACGGTGGTCGCCTCTCGTGTCGGCAGGCTTCGCAGGCGTTCCAGGCGGTCCGTGAGGTTTCGGTGCTGCGTGCGGAACCGGTCGACGGCGGCCCCCTTGTAGATGCCGGCCCGACGGTCGGCCTCCAGCTCGTCCAGCGCGGTTTCCGCGGCCTTGATGTCGCTCGCGTAACTGACCCCGGGGACATGCTCCTCAAGGACGTACGCCATGCTTCCGTGCCGCTTGAGGAATTCCTCCCCGGCCCACTTTTCCACGGGGTCCGCCACGATGTTCACGCCGGGGCAGTCGAGTCCCTTGGACCGCGATGGGCAGCGGTACCGGAGTCCGCGCCGGTAGCCGTCGTTCCGTACTTCGGTCGAGCCGTCTCGGTACGTGCGCCCGCCGCACTCGTGGCAGTGCTGCACGTACGTCAGGGGGCCTGCGTTCTTCCGACGGGGCTTCTCCGTGCGCGCCCGCTGCGTCTCGCTCTGCGGTGTCGATTCGATCAGTTCCCTCAGCTGGTCTTGCTCGTCCAGGGTGAGGATGGGACGGGCGATCATTACCGGGAGTCCGTCGTCCCCGCGCACGATGCGCCCCTCGTGGTCCGTAATGACTCCGGCCGTCGTGGGGTTCAGCAGAATGCGCACCAGGGTCTCACGGAGCCATTTAGTCCCCTTCGGCTCCTTTCCCGCGTCGACGAGGCGGCAATCCGACTCGGTCAGCTCCCCCGCTTTGTTGAGCCGCTGAACTTCTGCGTGCGGGGTCGTACCTGGCAGCCCGGTCAGCCCGAAAATGTTGTCTGCGGCTCGCCGGATAACCGCGCAGCGATGGTCATGGTCGCCCAGTTTCCATCCCAGGGACTTTCCCGTTTCAGGGTCGTGTCCCAGGTGGATTTTGACGCGTCCGTACGGCACTCGCCCGCCCGGCCATCGGCCCATCTGACGAAGAGTGTCGCGGGTTTCCTGCGCGCGTTCCTTGATGACTTCTAGTTCGTTCTCGGCAAACATGGCTGCGATTCCGGCGAACATGCGGCCCTCTCGTGTAGAGGGGTCGATGTTCATGCGCACTGTATTGATGCGCTTGCCGTTGTCCCTGCACCAATCCAGGAGGCTGGAGAACCAGACGACGCGACGGGCCCAGCGGTCTACGCGCAATGCGACCATGCCGTCAAACGGCTGCGGCGGAACAGGCTCCAGCCACTTCGCCAAGTGCCTCCGCTTCCACGGCGACACCTCCCCGGAGACGTCGGTGTCGACGACGACGGCGACGACGATCCCGTGTGCCACGTCCTCCACCCAGCGGCGCCCCTCCTCTGTCTGCCGCTCGACAGACGTGCTTTCGTCGGTGTCGCGGCTCAGGCGTACGTAAACCACCCACCGGTTGCCCGACGTGTTGACGTCCAGAGCCGGTCGGCGCGAGTGCTTGACGCCTCGTCGACGGGGCTCCCTTGTTTGGGCTCCTACCATTGGCTGTACCCCTCCCCTAAGTAGTGTGAATGCTACTCTCCCGACCACGCGATGTGGTTCCACCGGCCGTTCCGGGCGGACGAGTGGTTCCTCTACGACCAGGAGTCGCCGATCGCAACAGGCGGACGGGGGCTGGCGCGCGGCCGGATCTACGACCGCAGGGGCAATCTCCTGGTGTCCGTGGTGCAGGAGGGACTGTTCCGCCGCCTGGGCGAGTAGCCGTGCCCGGGCTCAGATGCCGGGGAGCGGGTCCTGCTCGACCTCGTGGCGGCGGGTGCGGATGTCCGGGGGCGCCGGGTGCAGTTTGGCGTCGCAGGCGGGGCCGAGGCCGGTGCGGCGTGACTCCGTACCGGTGAGCGGGCGCCCGCACATGCGGCAGCGCACCACCCGTCGGCGGGCGGTCCGGTCGGTCGGACCGTCGGGCAGCGGCTCGACGCCGGGTTCGGGGAAGGGTTCAGCGGACTCCACGAATCGATCTTCTCAAGACGCCCGTCTACTCTGCGACTTCCGAACGGCACACAACGGAGGAGTTCGCGGGTGAGCAGCGTGCTGACATTGGAGTCGGTCCCCCGGCCGAAGAAGGACAAGAAGGCGGAACAGGACATCGCCCCGGATGCGGTCGCGCCCATCGGCCATGTCGTCAAGTTCGCGAACGAGCCCGGCGGGGAGTCCCGGGTGGTCGCCCATGTGGAACGCGAACTGCCGCAGGGCGGGATACCCGCGTACCTCGCGGCCCGCAAGACGGGTGCGCGTTCCTTCGTCCTGTGGGCAGACCCCGACCGCCGGGCCAGGCTGGCGACCTTGGTCACCACATCCGCGGCCGATGGCGTCGCCACGTACCAGGTGCTGGGCGCGCAGGGTGAGCCCATCGGCACACTCGTCCGCGAGAAGGCCCTCTCCGGGAAGGGGCTGCGGACCCGATGGACGGTCGCGCAGACCGGTTGCCAGGAGGCGGTCGGCCTCAAGGGCCGGATCTTCTGGTGGTACGTGTGGTGGCTGCTGTTCCCCGTCCAGGTGGCCATCGGTGTGGGCAGCCTCCTGAGCGGCAGCGGCGATGTGGCACGGGGGCCGCGGCGCATCATCTGGCGGGCAGGCCAGGATGTCCCGCTGGAGTTCCGGTCGGACGACGACGAGATCCATGTCCACGCGCCGTGGGTCGACTGGCGGCTCGCAGCCGCGCTGACGGCGCTGATCCGCACCTTCGACAGCTGGATGGGCACTCCCTGGGACGACAAGCGGCAGTGAGCCGCAGCGGCACCGGTGGCGCGCCCGGACCGGTCAGGAGGCGAGAATTCTGGCCTTCTGGGCTGCGAACTCGCTGTCGCTCAGCAGTCCTTGGCTCTTGAGGTCACCGAGTTCCTTGAGTTGGGCGATCTTGTTACTCATCTCGTCCTCCGGCGCGAGAGGAGGAGGCGCTGCGGGGGCGGGTCGGGCCTGAGCCTGCGCGGCGTCCTGCCGGGCCCAGCGGCCCGCCTGCCGCCGGGAGACCCGGTTGGAGACCGAGGTGGCGGTTCCGGCGATCACCGCTGTACGGGCGACGCCGCGAAGAAGGCCTGGCATGGTGCATCTCCTTTGACTGGCTCTGCGGGTACGGTCCGCCCGGCTGAGGCTCAGCGGGGACGGTCGGCCCGACGAGACCGTGAACGGCTCAGACCCTGGACTCGGCCGCGTCGAGCGAGGCCAGGACCTCCTGGATCGGGATACGCCCGTTGGCGACGAGCCGGCCTCCGGAGCGGCGCAGCGCGGCCGCGAGCGGTCCCGCCCACACGTTCTCGTAGATGAGGATTCCGGCAGCGCTGCCGGGTTCGAGGACCGTGCCCGCCTCGTCGATGTCGTCCTGGCCGAGCAGGCCCGAGGACGCCCCTTCGAACACGGCGAGGTCATCACCGCCGTCCCCGGTCGCCTCGGAGAGTTCCACGCCCTCGACCGTTCCGTCCTGGTTCTTCCTGACGAAGATCAGATCCAGGATCCGGATGATGCCCCGGTCGACCAGATCGACCAGCAGGGGCAGTCCTTCTCCCGTCATCCGGCTTCCCGCCGGGAACTCGATCACCAGGTAGTCGATCGGTCCCGTCTCGTCGCTCTCGCCGCTCACGCCAGCTCCTCAGAATCTCGACTGCCCCGGTTCCACCGGAGACCACGGCCCCGGCCATTGCAACAGCGGGTGGACCGCGGCGCATCTCGGTCATGGACGTGGGTGAGCCCGGGCCCCACTGCGCCATTGGACGGACAGTGGTCCCTCCAATGGCGCAGTGGTGCGAGCCGCACCCCTCCCGTCCTGCGCCGCCACAGATGGTTGTCGCGCGCGGACGGCCTGCGGGCGGGCCCGAATTCCTGCGGGGTGGCACGGACGTCGTGCACATCCGGTCCGGGTCCGTCCGGCGGCGCCGGGGCGGGATTCGTGGAGGTGCAGGATGGACATGATCCATGTCCGCGCGGTGAGCCCGCCGGACCTGACCGACCAGGTGGTGGGCCTGCTCGCCGGTGATCCATGTGTGCTGAATCTGATCGTGCAGCCGGGTGCGGTACGTAACCCGGACGGCGACGGCATCGCCTGCGACGTACTGACGGGCGCGGCCAACGAAATCCTGCGCAGCCTGCGCGCACTGCGCCTGGACCACCGCGGCTCCATCGTCATCGAACCGGTGGACATTGCCTTCTCCGGCCGGGCGGCCGGCCTCGGAGCCGAACACCTCGGGCCACTGACCCGCGCACCGGTCTGGGAGCAGGTGGAGGCACGCATCCGCGCCGAGGGCACGTACGCGCCGAGCTTCTACCTCTACCTCGTCATCGCGGGGATCATCGGTTCGGTCGGGATCGTCACCAACTCCCAGATCCTGATCGTCGCGGCGATGGTCGTCGGCCCCGAGTACGGTGCCGTCGTCAGCATCGCGCTGGGCATCGACCAGGGCGACCGGACCAGGATCCGGCGGGGGCTCCTGGCGTTGTTCACGGGCTTTGCGCTGACGATCGTCGTCACTTTTCTCTTCAGTCTTCTGGTCCGCGGTTTCGGCCTGGAGTCGGCCGCGTTCGACGCGGGGCTGCGGCCCGTCTCCAACCTGATCAACACCCCCAACTTCTTCTCGGTCGCCGTGGCGGCGCTGGCCGGCATCGTCGGCATCGTGTCCCTCACCGAGGCCAGAACGAGCGCTCTGCTCGGTGTGTTCATCTCGGTCACGACCATCCCGGCCGCCGCGGACGTCAGCGTCTCCACCGCGTTCACGAGCTGGCCCGAGGCATGGGGCTCGCTCGTCCAACTGCTGGTCAACATCGCGGTGCTGATCGTGGTGGGCACGGCCGCGCTCAGATGTCAGCGGGCGATCTGGCGGCGGGTCGGTCTCCGGCACGACCCGTCGGGGCGGCGGTAGCGACCCGCTCCTCCTCCAGGCCAAGAAGGCCGGCACCTCGGTGCTCGCGCCGCACGCCGGCGCGAGCACCCACCGGAACCAGGGCGAGCGGGTGGTCGCCGGTCGACGCGGTACGCGCGGGCCGGCTCCCCTCGGCAGGGAACGCCTGAGGCATCCGGCGACATGACGTGTGCTCACATCGGAGGGCCGCCGCGGCCGTTGTGACCCCCTGGGCGGCGGCCCGCCCCCGGCGCTGGTCCAAGCGAATGGCCGTACGGAAATCACCATCCGCACACAGCGGGGGCACCACGGCCACGTCCCCGCATTGTGCTAACTCCTTGTGGACGCTTGCGGAACAGCGTGTTCCAGATGGGTTCGGACGCTGAGGAGACAACGATCATGTCGGCCACCACCACGGAGCCGCCGGACCCCTTCGCACTGATCCGCACCCGCACTTACGCCATGCTCCTCGTCGTGGCGGCGCTTCTCGGAATCCCGATCTCGGCGCTGGCGTTCGGCTTCCTCGCCCTCGTCCACGAACTCCAGTCGCTCACCTACAACGACCTGCCCAGGGCTCTGGGCTTCACCGGCACGCCCTCATGGTGGCCGGTGCCGCTGCTCGCCGTGGCCGGCCTGCTGGTCGGACTGACCGTCCGGCACCTCCCCGGGAAGGGCGGCCATCGGCCCGCCGACGGTCTCATGCACACGGGGGTGCCCTCGGCGGTGGAACTGCCCGGCATCGCACTCGCGGCGCTCGCCTCGCTGGGTGTCGGCGCGGTGCTCGGTCCCGAGGCACCGCTCATCGCGCTCGGCGGCGGTCTGGCCGTGTACGCGGTGCGTCTGGTCAAGCCAGGCATCAGCCCCAAGGCGAGTGCCGTGCTGGGAGCCGCGGGAAGCTTCGCCGCCATCAGCGCACTGCTGGGCTCTCCGCTCCTCGGTGCCTTTCTCCTGATGGAGGCCTCGGGGCTGGCCGGGATGATGCTCGGGATGGTCCTGGTGCCAGGACTGCTCGCCGCCGGCATCGGGGCGCTCATCTTCACCGGTCTCGGCTCATGGACCGGCCTGGGAACGTACTCTCTGGCCCTCCATCATGTGCCCCACGCCGAGGAGCCCGACATCGCGCAGCTCGGCTGGGCAGTCGTGCTGGGCCTCGCGGCAGCCTTCGCCGGCACGGGCATTCAGCGGCTCGCCCTGTTCCTGGAGGCTCGGGTCGAGCGGCGGACGGTGGTGGCCACCGTGGTCATGGGCCTGGTCGTCGGTCTGGTGGCGTTCGTGTACGCGCAGGGCACGGGAAGGGACGCATCCGGGGTGCTGTATTCCGGGGAGAGCGCGCTCGACCCGCTGCTCTCCCAGAGCGCGGGCTACTCGGTTGCCACGCTCCTGGTGCTCGCCCTCTGCAAGGCGCTGGCGTACTGCGCGTCCTTGAGCAGCTTCCGGGGAGGCCCCGTCTTTCCGGCGATGTTCGTAGGAGCGGCGGGCGGGATCGCGCTGTCCCATCTCCCCGGGCTGAATCTGACGTCGGGCTTCGCGATGGGCATCGGTGCCATGTGCGTGGCGTTGCTGAAGCTGCCGATGACCTCGGTGCTGCTGGCCACCTTGCTGCTGGGGTCCGAGGGCCTCACCGTCATGCCGCTGGTGATCGTCTCGGTCGTGGTCTCCTATGTGGTCACGCTCAGGCTCGCGCCGGCATCGGCCGCCCGGCCTCCGGCACCCGACACTCCGGCGGGCGCCGGCTCCCGACCGGATCGAGGATGACGGGCAGGCCGTGGCCTCAGGCCCCTGCCTTCTCCTGCGGACCCGCGCAGAGCGCCCAGAGGATGAAGACGTTGATGGCGATGAGCACGATGGACCAGAACGGGTAGAAGGGCAGCCACAGGAAGTTGGCGAGCGCACCCAGGCCTACGAGCACGATGCCCACGACGCGTGCCCATGCGGCCCCGGTGAACAGCGCACAGCCGGCGAGGACTATGAGGGTGCCCAGAATCAGGTGGATCCAGCCCCAGCCGGTGAGGCTGAACCGGAACACATAGTTGCGTGTGGCGACGAAGATGTTGTCCTTGGCGATGGCGGCGATCCCTTCAAAGATCGCCATTGCTCCGCCGAAGATCATCAGAACCGCCGCGAAGGCGGTCCAGCCGTACCGGAAGGGATGATGCGAACTCGGGGTGGCGTCAGGCGCCACACTCGGCCCGTTGCCGGCACTGGCCATATCGGCCTCCTCGGGTAGCAGAGCAACCCGGCAGACCCGAGTGGGCTCGCCGGGGCCTCCCCGAGCAAGCGTGGCACGGCAGCACCCGGCCGGCAGAACAACCACGTCCGGCCGTCGCCGGCGACACAGCTCTCTCCGATCAGGGATATTGTCTCCGATGTGAGAGAATTTGAAGCGGCGGAGCCCGGCTCCGTCGACGCCCGGCTCGCCGCGCGGCTTGGCGAACTGCGTACCGAACACGGCTGGTCGCTGGATGAGTTGTCCCGGCGCAGCGGGGTGAGCCGCTCAACGCTGTCCCGGCTGGAGCGTGGCGAGTTGAGCCCGACCGCCTCCCTTCTCGGCACGTTGTGCACGGTCTACGAGCGGACGATGTCCCGGCTGCTGATGGAGGTGGAGGCGGAACCACCGCAGCTGGTCCCCGCCGCGCGGCAACCGGTGTGGCGGGACGAGGCATCGGGCTTCGTGCGCCGCTCGGTCTCGCCGCCGCACACCGGTCTGCGCGCGGAGGTCATCGAGGGCACTCTCGACGCCGGGGCCGCCATCGCCTACGAGAACGCGCCCGTGTCCGGTGTGGAGCAGCATGTCTGGGTGCTGGAGGGAACGGTCGAGATCACCGTCGACGACACCGTGCACACCGTGCGCAGAGGCGACTGCCTGCGCTTTCGGCTGCGCGGCCCTTCGCGCTTCCGCTGCCCGGGACCGGAACAGGTCCGCTACGCACTGATGATCGTCCTGCCGTGAATGTTGTGAAGCCGTGAAAGGACCCGCCTCATGACCGAGATCGTCCCGGTCTCCGGACCCGAACTGGTCACCTACGCCGACGAGTTGGCCGCCCTCCTGGTGGAGACCGTGAACGGCGGATCGTCGGTGGGATTTCTCGCGCCGCTGGACCGTGACGTGGCCGCCGCCTGGTGGCGGGAGAGGGCCGGGGCCGTCGATGCGGGACACCTTCAGATCTGGATCGCCAGGGACGCGGAACGGCCGGCCGGGACCATCGGCCTGGTCCGGGCTCCGCTGCCGAACGCCCGTCACCGTGCGGAGGTGGCCAAGCTGATGGTCCGTCCGTCGGCCCGCGGTCAGGGGCTCGGCAGGTCGCTGCTCGCCGCCGCCGAGCGGTCGGCCGCCGATGCGGGAGTCACACTGCTGGTGCTGGACACCGAGAGCGGCAGTCCTGCCGAAAGGCTCTACCGTTCGGCGGGCTGGGCGGAGTGCGGATCGATTCCGGACTACGCCTGCGACCCGGCAGGGGTCCTGAAACCGACGACCCTCTACTACAAGGCGGTCGGCTCCGCGCCGGGAGCATCGGATCGGCCGGCGAGCCCGTCCACGTCCTGGTAGGCACCACCCCCTCGGCTGAATCCGGGCGATCGGGTTCGTGCCGATCAACTTGCGGGCGTGACAATGGCTGTGGAAGTCACCCTCACAAGGAGAACCTCATGACGCTGCACGACATCCCCCTGCGCACGCTCACCGGCGAGCCCACCTCCCTGGCCGATTACCGCGGCCGGGCGGTCCTGTTGGTGAACGTCGCGTCGAAGTGCGGACTCACCCCGCAGTACGCGGGCCTGGAACGACTCCAGAACGAGTACGCGGACCGCGGCTTCACCGTGCTCGGCGTGCCGTGCAACCAGTTCGCCGGCCAGGAGCCGGGGAACGCGGAGGAGATCCAGACCTTCTGCTCGACGACGTACGGTGTCAGCTTCCCGCTGCTGGAGAAGACCGACGTGAACGGAGAAGGGCGCCACCCGCTCTATGCCGAGCTGACCGGACTCGCGGACGAGGACGGCGAGGCCGGTGACGTCCAGTGGAACTTCGAGAAGTTCCTCATCTCGCCCGCGGGCGAGCCGGTCGCGCGCCTGCGCCCGCGCACGGAGCCGGAGGCCCCGGAGCTCATCGCAGCCATCGAGTCCCAGCTGCCCGCCTGACCGGTTCCGTCCTCAATACCGGACGTCCGCTGTGCGCTCGATCGCCGGACGGGCTGGAATCTCAGCCTCCCCGGCGATCGAGGACAGCCGGGGTGCGGGCCGCACGAGCGTGAGCCGTGCAAACCACCACCCCGCCCCGCGCTATCGGATCGGCATGCCCGAGAGGGTGCGGGCGATCACCAGACGCTGGATCTCGCTCGTGCCCTCGAAGATCGTGTAGATCGCCGCGTCCCGGTGCATCCGCTCCACCGGGTATTCACGGGTGAAGCCGTTGCCGCCGAGGATCTGCACGGCCTGCGCGGTGACCTTCTTCGCCGTCTCGCTCGCATACAGCTTGGACATGGAACCCTCGGCCGAGGTGAACGGCTTGCCGGTGGTCGCCATCCAGGAGGCGCGCCAGACCAGCAGCCGGGCCGCGTCGATCCGGGTACGCATATCGGCGAGCTGGAAGGCGATGCCCTGGTTGTCGATGATCGGTCGGCCGAACTGGGTGCGGGTCTTCGCGTAGTCCAGCGCGACCTCGTACGCGGCACGGGCGGTGCCGACCGCCATGGCGCCGACCGCGGGGCGGGAGGCCTCGAAGGTGGCCATCGCCGCGTTCTTCACCCGCTCGCCACCGGACGCGGCGCGCTCGCGGGCCCGGGCCAGGCGTTCGTCGAGCTTCTCCTTGCCGCCGAGCAGGCAGTGGCCGGGGACACGGACGTCCTCGAGGACGACCTCGGCAGTGTGAGAGGCGCGGATGCCGTGCTTCTTGAACTTCTGCCCCTGGGAGAGGCCGGGGGTGTTCGGCGGCACGATGAACGAGGCGTGCCCCTTGGAGCCGAGCTCCGCGTCGACCACGGCGACGACGACATGGACGCCCGCGATGCCGCCGTTGGTCGCCCAGGTCTTGGTGCCGTTCAGCACCCACTCGTCCTTGGCCTGGTCATAGACCGCGCGGGTGCGCATCGAGGCGACGTCGGAGCCCGCGTCCGGCTCGGAGGAGCAGAAGGCGGCGACCTTCACATCGTCGACGTCGCCGTACATCTGCGGGATCCAGGTGCCGATCTGCTCCTCGGTGCCGTTGGCGAGGACACCCACGGCCGCCAGGCCCGTACCGACGATCGACAGGGCGATGCCCGCGTCCCCCCAGAAGAGCTCCTCCATCGCCATCGGGATGCCGAGGCCCGTCGGGTCGAAGAACTGCTGGGCGTAGAAGTCGAGGGAGTAGATGCCGACCTTGGCCGCCTCCTGGATGACGGGCCAGGGCGTTTCCTCACGCTCGTCCCACTCCGAAGCCGCCGGTCGGATCACATCCGCGGCGAAGCCGTGAAGCCAGTCACGGACCTGCTTCTGGTCATCGTTGAGTTCGAGCGTGAACTCGGCCATGTTCCCCTCCACGTACTACCCTGAAAATCCACTCGTTACTTGCGGTAACCGCAGTCTGTTACCGACAAGTAGCCTCTGTCAACCGCCCGGGTGCCGATCCGCACCCCGCAGGGCAGGGTGTTACGTTGCGCAGGCAGGACGCAATTGCATGGCCAGGGGTGGGGAGAGGCGACATGGAGACCACACGACAGGCCGAGCGCCAGCGGACAGCGGCCGAGAGCCGCCGCCGCGAGCTGCTCGAGGCCGCCGACCGCGTGGTGCTCAGGGACGGGCCGGGGGCCTCGATGAACGCCATCGCGGCGGAGGCGGGAATCACCAAGCCCATCCTCTACCGGCACTTCGGCGACAAGGGCGGCCTCTACCGCGCCCTCGCCAAGCGCCACACCGATGCCCTGCTCATCGCTCTGCGGGCCGCGCTCGACGCACCCGCCGAGCGCCGCAGGCGCGTGGAGTCGACGCTCGACACCTATCTCGCGGCGATCGAGGCCCGCCCGCAGGTCTACCGCTTCCTGATGCACCCGTCCGACGACTCGGCACCCGCGACCGAGCAGGGCTTCGATGTCGGAAGGCACTCCGCACCGCTGCTGCGCCGGCTCGGCGAGGAACTCGCCCTGGTGATCGCCGAGCGGGTGGACCTGGGCCCGGACAGCGAGGCCATGGCCCGCATCTGGGGCCATGGCATCGTCGGCATGATGCACGCCGCGGGCGACTGGTGGCTGGGTGAACGCCCTTGCTCCCGCGAGCAGTTGGTGCGCAGCCTGGCGGATCTGCTGTGGGGCAGGCTGGCCGAAGCGGGCGACCGGCCCGGCGGCCCGGGATTCTGAGGGGCTGTGCGGTCAGCCGCCGGACGCCCAGGGCGCCCGGCGGGCCGCGCGCAGCGCCCTCGCCCGGCGCAGCCCGGTCAGCCGGTCCGTGTACACCGTGCCTTCGAGGTGGTCGCACTCGTGCTGCAGACAACGGGCGAAGAAGCCGGTGCCGGTGACCCGTACCGGTTCGCCCTCGACCGTCACGCCCTCGACGACGGCACGGTCGAAGCGCGGGGTACCGGCCTCGATGCCCGGCAGCGAAAGACAGCCCTCCGGGCCGCGTACGGTGATGCCGTCCGCCTCGACCAGCTTCGGGTTGACGAGATGCCCGAGGTGACGGACGTCGTCGTCGTCCGGGCAGTCGTAGACGAACACCCGCAACGGAACGCCGACCTGATTGGCCGCGAGTCCCACTCCCTGGGCCGCGTACATGGTGGCGTACAGGTCCTCGACGAGGCGGGCGAGCGAGGGACCGAAGTCCGTGACGGGTTCGCAGGCACCGTGCAGCACCGGATCACCGAGCAGACTCATGGCACGAATCAGTCCGGAACTGCCGGGGATCGGGCGGTTTCGCATGGAGGCAATCGTACGTTCCACGTGACCTCCACCTTCCCGGCGGTGCCGCGGTGCGGTCGCCATGCCGGACATCGATAGGCTGGGCGCGGACCGATGCAAGGAGGATCTAGGACGATGGCAGGCAACACGGAGCCGTTGTCGCCGCGGGCCAAGCTGGCGGTGACGGCGGGCAAGGCCGCTGCGGCGGTGTCGCGCGCTGCGGGGCGCGGCAGCGGATCGGTGATCGGCGGCCGGGTGGCACTCAAGCTCGACCCCGACCTGCTGGGGCGGCTGGCGCAGCACCTGGACGTGATCCTCGTGTCGGCGACGAACGGCAAGACGACGACGACCCGGCTCATCGCCGAGGCACTGCGGGCTGCGGGCCCGGTCGTGTCGAACGCGCTCGGGGCGAACATGCCGGCGGGCATCACCTCGGCACTGGCAGGCGGCTCGGACGCGAAGTACGGCGTGATAGAGGTCGACGAGAAGTATCTCGCCGGGGTCGCCCGCGACACGACGCCCAAGGTGATCGCGCTGCTCAACCTCTCCCGCGACCAGCTGGACCGCGCCGCGGAGACCCGGATGCTCGCGGAGAAGTGGCGTGAGGGGCTGTCCGGTTCGAAGGCCGTGATCGTGGCCAACGCCGACGACCCGCTGATCGTCTGGGCGGCATCCTCCTCCCCCAATGTGGTGTGGGTCGCGGCCGGCCAGGCATGGAAGGACGACGCCTGGTCCTGCCCCTCCTGCGGCGGTGTGATGCAGCGTCCCGGCGACGACTGGTTCTGCGGCGAGTGCGGATTCCGCCGCCCCGCCCCCAGCTGGGTGCTGCACGGCGACTACGTCCTGGACCCGCACGGTTCGGCGTGGCCGATCCACCTCCAGCTGCCCGGCCGCGCCAACAAGGCCAACGCCACCAGCTCCGCCGCCGTGGCCGCCGTCTTCGGTGTGCCGCCGCAGGTCGCGCTGGAGCGCATGTACCAGGTGCAAGCCGTCGCGGGCCGCTACGACGTGGTCAGTTTCCTCGGCCGTGAGCTGCGGCTGCTGCTGGCGAAGAACCCGGCGGGCTGGCTCGAAACGTTTTCCCTGATCGACCCGCCGCCCACCCCGGTGATCCTCTCGGTCAACGCCCGTGGCGCGGACGGCACGGACACCTCATGGCTGTGGGACGTGGACTACACCCAGCTCGCCGGTCACCCGATCTTCGTGCTCGGCGACCGCAAGCTGGACCTCGCGGTCCGTCTCGAAGTCGCCGGTCTCGACTTCCGGGTCTGCGAGAACCTCGATACGGCCGTGCAGCAGGCCCCGCCCGGCCGTATCGAGGTCATTGCCAACTACACCGCCTTCCAGGAGCTGCGCCGTCGTGTCGGCAACTGACCCCGGCCCCGGCCACCTCCGGAGAGGACGAAGCATGAGCAACAACGGTCTGCGTCTGGTCTGGGTCTACCCCGACCTCCTCAGCACCTACGGCGACCAGGGCAATGCGCTCGTGGTGGAGCGCCGGGCCCGCCAGCGCGGTCTCGACGTGCAGCGCGTCGACGTCCGCAGCGACCAGCCGGTCCCGACGTCCGGCGACATCTATCTGATCGGCGGTGGTGAGGACCGGCCGCAGCGCCTCGCCGCGGAGCGGTTGCGCCGCGACGGCGGGCTCAGCCGGGCCGCGTCCAACGGCGCGATCATCTTCTCGGTCTGCGCCGGGTACCAGATCCTCGGCCATGAGTTCATCAACGACCTGGGTGAGCGCGAGCCCGGTCTCGGGCTGCTCGACGTGGTCTCCACCCGCGGCGAGGGGGCCCGGTGCGTCGGTGACGTCCTGGCCGACATCGACCCGCACCTCGGTCTGCCGCCGCTGACCGGTTTCGAGAACCACCAGGGCATCACCCATCTCGGCCCGACGGCACGGCCGTTCGCCCGGGTGCAGTTCGGCGGGGGCAACGGCACCGGCGACGGCACCGAGGGTGCGTACAACGACACCGTCTTCGGTACGTACATGCACGGGCCCGTGATGGCGCGCAACCCCCTGATCGCGGATCTGCTGCTGAAGCTGGCGCTCGATGTCAACGCCCTGCCGCCGACGGACGACCGCTGGTACGAGGCGCTGCGCGCCGAGCGCATCGCCTCGGCGACCCAGCCCGCCTGATGAGGCACATTTCGCTCAGCTGAGCGGCGTCCAGCAGGCGGACGCCCGGTTCGGTCCCGCCACCCTGCGCCGGTAGGGTGGCGGGGATCCAACCGGACGACGTGGTCCGGTCGTCGGCCCACGTTGCAAAGGTTTCCCGGGCAATGCGAATTGGTGTGCTCACCTCCGGCGGCGACTGCCCCGGCCTCAACGCCGTCATCCGTTCCGTCGTGCATCGCGCGGTGGTCGACCACGGCGACGAGGTCATCGGATTCCACGACGGGTGGAAGGGTCTCCTCGAGTGTGACTACCGCAAGCTCGACCTCGACGCGGTCGGCGGCATTCTCGCCCGCGGCGGTACGATCCTCGGCTCCTCCCGGGTCCAGCCCGCCCATCTGCGGGGCGGCGTCGAACAGGCCAGGGGCCATGTCGCCGATCTCGGTCTCGACGCGATCATCCCGATCGGCGGTGAGGGCACTCTCAAGGCGGCCAATCTGCTCTCCGAGGCGGGCCTGCCGATCGTCGGCGTACCGAAGACCATCGACAACGACATCGCCTCCACCGATGTGACCTTCGGCTTCGACACCGCCGTCGGTGTCGCCACCGAGGCCCTCGACCGGCTGAAGACCACCGCCGAATCTCACCAGCGGGTGCTGATCGTCGAGGTCATGGGCCGCCACACCGGCTGGATCGCCCTGCACTCGGGCATGGCGGCCGGTGCGCACGCCATCGTCGTACCGGAGCGCCCCTTCGACATCGACGAGCTGACCGAGCTGGTCGGCAAGCGCTTCTCGGCCGGCAAGAAGTTCGCGATCGTCGTCGTCGCCGAGGGCGCCAAGCCGCGCCAGGGCGGTTCCATGGAATTCGAGCAGGGCACCAAGGACATCTACGGGCACGAGCGGTTCGCCGGCGTGGCCACGCAGCTCTCCGTCGAGCTGGAGCAGCGCCTGGGCAAGGAGGCCCGCCCGGTGATCCTCGGCCATGTGCAGCGCGGCGGCACCCCGACCGCGTACGACCGTGTTCTCGCCACCCGTTTCGGCTGGCACGCGGTGGAGGCCGCGCACCGCGGCGAATTCGGCATGATGACGGCGCTGCGCGGCACGGACATCGCGATGGTGCCGCTGGGCGAGGCCGTGGAGACCCTCAAGACGGTCCCGGCCGAGCGGTACGCCGAGGCGGAGTGCGTGCTCTGAGTGACACCCCTGTCCGACGAACTGCCCCCGGCCGCAGCTGCGGCCGGGGGCAGTTCTACTCTGGTCGGGACAACCGGCACGAAACGGGGACGTCCCCAGCGGGAGTGAACAGATGGATCACAGCGGGCACGGCATGAACATGGATCTGCCGCCGTTCACGCTGGGACGTGGGCTCCAATTCTCCGCGGACCCGTTCTTTCTCATCGGCTGTGTGCTCGCCATCGGCCTGTACGCGTACGCAGTGCTGCGACTGCGCAGACGCGGGGACAGCTGGCCGATCGGCCGGATCGTCTCCTTCGTCGTCGGTGTGCTGTCCATCGCCCTGGTGATGTGCACCAAGCTGAACGACTACGGCATGGTCATGTTCAGCGTGCACATGGTGCAGCACATGGTGATCAGCATGCTGTCGCCGATCCTGCTGCTGCTGGGCGCTCCGGTGACTCTGACGCTGCGTGCACTCCCGGTCGCGGGGCGTGACCGAACCGGCCCGCGTGAGCTGCTGCTCATGTTGCTGCACAGCCGGTACATGAAGATCATCACGCATCCGGTCTTCACGATTCCGCTCTTCATCGCCAGCCTGTACGCGCTGTACTTCACCCCGCTCTTCGACTTCCTGATGGGTTCGAAGACCGGGCACATCGCGATGATGGTGCACTTCCTCGCGGTCGGTCTGGTGTTCTTCTGGCCGATCATGGGCGTCGACCCGGGGCCGCACCGGCCCGGCTATGTGATGCGGATGCTGGAGCTGTTCGCGGGGATGCCGTTCCACGCGTTCTTCGGTATCGCGCTGATGATGGCGACGACGCCGATGGTCGAGACGTACAAGAACCCACCGGCCTCGCTCGGCATCGACGCGTTGAGCGATCAGAACTGGGCGGGCGGCATCGCCTGGGCATTCAGCGAGATCCCGTCGGTGCTGGTGCTGATCGCGCTGGTCTTCCAGTGGTACCGCTCCGAGCAGCGGACGGCGAAGCGCTCCGACCGGGCCGCCGACCGGGACGGGGACCAGGAGCTGCAGGCGTACAACGCCTATCTCGCCTCGTTGCAGGCGCGCGGGCAGTAGCGGTGGACATGCCTCCGGGGTGAGGATGGCATCCACGGCCGCGCGGCCGATGAGGAGGGTGCGGGCATGTCCGGATCCACGAAAACCATGGGAGTGATCACCGTGGCGGCCCTGGTGGTGGTCACCGCCTACACGGTGGCGCTGGGGAGCAGCGGCTGGCTCTGGTTCGGATGGGTGGTGCTCGGTCTGATCACCCTGGGGATGGCTGCGACGCGCGAGTCCTGAGCCGGGTGGTCACCCGGCTCGGGCCGGCCGGGCTCAGAAGCGGAAGACCGGTCCGGTGACCGCGTCCATCACGCAGGCGTTGGGGAACGTCCGCCGCCAGCTCACGGGGCGCCCGTCCCAGTTGCCGGTGGCGGTGGCCGTCACCGGGTCGTACTCCTCGATGCACAGGCGCGGGCTGCCGGGCAGGGCGTCCAGATCGCCTTCCGCCCGGCCGATCGCCGCGCAGGCGGCGGCCGCATGGGGGTGATGGGCGTCCGGGGCGGGCGGGCAGAACAGTGCGACGCCACGGATCCAGGTGTTCTCGCCGCCCGAGACGGTGAGGAGGAGCCCGCGGTCCGGCACCGGGTCCTGGGACTCGGCGGCCGCGGCAGGCACCGCGACGGTGAGAGCGAGCAGGGCAGCGGCGGCGAGAGCAGCGCGCAGGCGCATCGGAGAACTCCTGTGGCTCGGGGGATCCGGGGCGTTCCGGGAACGGACCGGGTACGTCTCAGGCGCCCTGGACGGCCCGCATTCGGGAACCCGGCAAGATGATCTTTTGAGTGCTCACCGGGCAAGGAGCCGCGCCGCTGGTCCCACCCTCCGGAGTCAGTCGGCGGGTCCGGCTGGAGTACCGCCCGGCGGGTGCCCTGCACCCGGACGGATTCGACCGGCAGGTCGCCCCGAGCATCTGCCCTCTCCCTGGTCACGGGGCCCTTAACGTTCGGGGCACAGTGCCACCGGAGCGGCGGCACGGATCCGAGGAGCTCTTGTGATGGGGAACCATGCGAGAACAGCCGCAGCCGTCTGCGGGTGCTATGGACACCTACGCGCACGTCATGGAGACGACCCTGCGGGAGGCCGCCGCGCGGATGGACGACGCCCTACGCGACGACGACAAGAGGTCCGGGGAGGACGACGACCCGCCCCCGGCAGGGGTGTCTGCGCGCCGCCGAACGACGCGTTGTTGTCAGCCGTAGTTGTCAAAGGGCCGGAGGCTGATGGGCGGTTTCTAGCGGTCCCGGCCCTTTGCCTATGAGCGGGAGGCATCCTCGCCCCGGGCGGCAGCCGAGTCCTCGAGGATGCGGCCGGATGGCGGGACCGCCTGTCGACCGTGGTGGCCGCCCCTGCTGACCGCGGCGATCTGTCGGCCGCGCTCATCCGCCCCGACGGCATCGTCGCCTGGGCCGCCGCCCCGGGCCTGCCCGCGGACACCGCAGCTCTGGCGACCGCGCTGCGCACCTGGCTCGGTGAACCGAACACGCGCATGACGAACGGCCAACAAGGTGAACCTGGTCAACCTGAAGGCAGGAAAAGCACCGGACAACGCAGAGGGGAGGTCTGATTGTGTGCGATCCAATCTGACGGTCGGTTCGGCACAGATCTGCCCTGATGCTGCCGAAAGGCCGCCCCGCCTCCGCACCGGCAAAACATCCGAGGAGCAGGAACGACGATGGCGCCCGATCCGACAATCGCCCAGGTGACCATGACCCTGGCTGCCCTTGCAGCCACCGGGGCTACCCCGCGTCCATCCGGGGAAACCCCGGAGCATCAGACCGAGCGAATCATCACCGGCATCGACGCGCAACTGAGCGATCCCGGCCTTGCGACGCAGGGCGCGTGGAAGCTGGTGTGGCTCGCCCTGAGCGAGGCCAACGCCAATATGGCCTACATCGCACAGAGCACCAACGGCTCGAACGAGTTCGCCGTGGTCGCTCGCGGAACGGACGCCGATCTGACCGACATCCTTGAGGACCTCGACGTCGGCACAGTCGTCCCGTTCCCCGAAAGCGGATCGCCGAAGCCCATCGCCGTTTCCAAGGGGGCGATGGATGCGTTCAAACGGGTTGTCAACGCCCGCTCGATCGCCTCACCCTCCCCGAACGTCACGCTCGCTCAGGCGCTCGCCGTCGCACTCAAGTCGGCGCCCTCCTCGCCGCAGCCGACCGTCTATCTGACCGGTCACAGCCTGGGCGGTTGCATCGCCACCATGCTCGCGCCGTACCTGCAGGCACAGACCTGGCCGAAACAGCCGAAGTTCGCGGTGATCACCTATGCCGCTCCCACCGCCGGCGTGCAGAGCTTCGTCGACTACTTCGACTCCGTGCCGTGGGTCATCGACGAGCGCCAGAACAACGCCTACGACCTGGTACCGCACGCGTGGGCCGATCTCGACACCACCGCCGGCTGGTACCCGAGCCCGGGACCGCAGGCGACCGAAGAAGTGAAGCTGCTCATCGGGGCGATCTCCAAGCGCACCAAGGGTAACGTCTACGTCCAGCCCGGCACGCTCTGCCTGATGAACACCGGATACACGAGCCTTGCCAAGAACCTGGTCAACAAGACCACCCAGGACTTCCTCGGCCAGGTCGCCTTCCAGCACGCCAATTCCACCTACCTGGACCTGGTGGGGGCGCCTGCCGTCCCTTCCGGGCCGGTGGTGACCGACGTGACCCCCACCTTCGGCGCACCAGGCGCCACAGTGACCATCAACGGCACCGGCTTCAGTCCGGACAGCATGGTCGACTTCGGCCACTTCGCCTGCACCAAGCGCGACATCGACCCCTCCGGCATCAGGATCACCGCTCAGGTCCCCAACGGAACCGGCGTCGTCCACGTCCGCGTCACCAACACCCTCGGCACCTCCCCGGCCGTCGCGATGGGGCAGTTCGCCTATGGCGGACCCGCACCTGTGGTGGTCAGTGCGGTCAGCCCGACCAGCGGAAAGGTCGGCACCCCGGTCACCATCAGCGGCTCGGGCTTCGCCGATGGCGCCACCGTGCACTTCAAGGACAAGGCATCCGATTCGGTCAAGTTCGTCTCCACCGGCCAGATCACCGCAACCGCGCCCGGCCAGCTCGACGACCACCAGACGGTTAACATCACCGTGACGGTCGGCAAGGCCACCTCTCCCACCAGCCCGGCCGACGAGTTCACCTACACCGGACGATAGCGTCCGCACGCCCCGTTCCCGGGGTGGCCCTTCGAGCAGCCCCGGGCCCTTGCCGCCGACCGGTCGAACCGTGCCCGGGCGAGGGATCGCCGCAGGACCCGGTCGCCCTGCGGCGAGCAGACTGTGCCTGCCTCGTCTGGCAGTCGGCCCCCGCCCACCGCCTATATGCGCGGCCTCTTAGCGGCTCCGGAAGTCCTTCGGGGGTTGATCACGCTGCCAGACCGACGGAGGATTCTTCCTGGTGATCGGCGGTGTGCCGGTCGAGCCTGGCCAGCAGATCGTCCAGGTCGGAGGTCGTGAACTTCCACCGGAACGGCTGTGCCGTGGCGTTGTAGCGGTCTTCGAAGGCTCGGAGCCGGTCCCCGACCTCGGTGAGGTCGGTGAAGTCGTTGGGTAGGTCTGGCGCCCAGCGAGGTGTACGACCTCACGGTCGACGCGTTCCACACGTTCTGCGTCGGCACCGGTGGGGATCGTCCGCAGGACGTGCTCGTCCACAATTGCACCAACATCGTCGGCGATGAGGGCATCGAAGGCACCCACACCATCAACGACCACGTGAAGCCCGACGACGCCACGATGGCCAACATGGCGAAGGACAAGGGGGCAGCGACGAAGTGGACGGACCAGGCGACCGCCGTCGGGGCGATCGACCGGGCCAGGGCGAACTGGATCAAGCAGCCCGGCAACGCGCAGAAGCTGGAATCATGGAGGATCAAACAGGCTCAGCGGGTCGGTAAGGGCACCAGCTTCGGCCCGAGAGAGGATTTGCTGACCATCCGCGTGCCGGTCGGGGGATTCGGTGCTTCCCTCGGGCGGAAGTGGGTGAAGAACGGTCCGCAGGGCGCAGCCGTCGGCAACTTCGTGCACATCGAGCTGAAGTTCGCCAAGGGACACACCAAGCCCAGGACGTGGGTCGTATACCCCGCCTATAGTCCGGGCCGCAGACGCGATCGGCGACGAAGGCGCCAGCAGGGCAACGCACAGGGCCTTGCCACGGAAGCCCTGCCGCCCGACGTCCTTGCCACCGTGCTCAAGGCCGCGAACACCTCCCACCGAGACGTGCGCGTCCTGGCGGCACTCCTTGAGCGTGAGGAAGACGAACGCCGCCGTCTCCTGGAGAGCCTCGGATACGACCCTGACGCCGACTGAACCGGTGCGCCGGGATCGCGCTCGACAACCTCGACGTCGATATGGGTCCACAGGGGGTGGACGGCCCGGCCGCTTCACCGGCCCGCAGTGAGGGTGTCGAGGAGGGCGGCGGTGAACTCCTTGGGTTTGTCGATGTGGACGGCGTGGCCGGCGTCGGGGATGGCGGTTTCGCGGACGGAGCCCCCCGTGGCGGCGTAGTGATCGAGTGCGTGGCGGGTCTGGGCGAGCATGGGTTGGGCGGGGCAGTGCTCGGCGCCGGGCCAGCCGGGGACGGCGCCGAGTGCGCCGAGGTGGGCGAGGTCGAAGAGGGAGGTGTCGGAGACGATGAGGTCGTCGGTGCCGCGGATCCAGCCGATGGGCGGTTTGGGGTCGATCCGGTGGAGGTCGTCGATACGGAAGTGGTTTGGGGCCATGGCGTTGAGGACACCTCGGGGGCCGGGGGCGGTGCCGGGCCAGTGGTCGCTGGGACAGGTGTCGCCGGGGTAGTGGTCGTCTCCGGTGCGGGTGGAGAGCATGGCGTCTACGAAGGCGTCCTCGAGTGCGGGACGGAGCTGCGGTCTGACGTAGCTGGAGGCAAGGACGGCGCGAGGGGAGAGCGGTGAGTCCTCGCTGCGGTCGCCGTCTTTGAGGCGCTGGACGAATTCGGGGTTGACGGTCCCTGCGCCGGAGCCCGCGCCGTCGGGGTGGTTGAGTCGGCCGTCGGGGCCATGGGTGCCGCCGAAGCCGTAGGGAGAGACGGGGTTGACGAGGGTGAGGCTACGGACGGCGGTGGGGTGATCGCGGAGGTGTTGGAGGGCGATGCCGCCGCCCATGCTCCAGCCGACGAGGTGGACGCGGTCGAGGGCGAGGGTGTCCCGGAGGGCGGTGAGGTCGTCGCTGAAGTCCCGGACGCCGCGGGTGGCGTCGACGGGGAGGGGGTCGGTGTCGCCGAAGCCGCGGAGGTCGACGGCGAGGGGTCGGTAGGGGTAGGGCAGGTCGAGCATGGTCTGCTGCCAGAAGGTGGCGGCGGAGACGTTGCCGTGGACGAAGAGGACGGGTTCGCCGGTCCGGTCGGGGAGTTCGAGGAGGTTGAGGGTGAGCCGGGGGGTGCTGATGCGTCGAGCGTGGATGCCGGGGAGGAGTGCGGGCGAGGTCATGGTCCGTCCTTGGGAGTGGCGGGGTCAGCCGAGCCAGGCGGCGATCTGGACGCTGGCGGAGGAGTGCCAGCCGAGTTGGAGATGGTTGGCGGTGGAGATGAGGGATGTTCCGGCAACGTTGGCGATGCCGGTGCGGTCAAGGGCACTGTCGACGAAGACCACGCCGTCGCTGGGTCCGCGGTTCTCGTTGTAGATGCCGAGGACGCTGGGGGATCCTCCGGCGAGGAGGTAGGTGGCGACGGAGCCGGGGATGCCTGCCTTGTGGAGGGGAGCGATCAGAGAGCCGGCGTCGATGGCGGTCTGGATGCCGCTGCCGGAGGTGTAGATGCCCTGGCCACCGTGATAAGTGGTGTACCAGTCCTGTTGGGTCATGTCGATGCCGTAGGTGGCGTCCCAGCGGGCGAGCATCTGGCGCTGTCCGGGATAGACGTCGTAGCCGCTGGAGGGGGCGAAGGCGAATTCTGGATGGGCGGTGTAGGTGCCGTAGCAGGTCATGTAGAGATGGGGCGAGGGGGCGTTGACGCTGCCGCCGCACTGCGGCCAGATGCTGAAGTCGTGGGCCCAGCCGTGGGCGTAGGGGTAGTCGTAGCCGCCGTTGGGGCCGCCGAGGGTGATGAGGCGGCGTACGTCTCCGGCGTAGGGGCGTCCCCAGGCGGGGCGCACTGAGGAGACGTAGGCACGGGTGGACATTTCCCCCTTGCTCCAGCCCACGAGGTCCACCTGGCTGACGCCGAGCCGGTCCTTGATGACGGCGATGGCGTCGCCGACCTGCTGGGCCTGCATCAGGTTGTCGCCCTGTTTATGGGCGAAGTTGACGGCGAAGACGCGGTAGCCGCGGGCGGCGAGGTACTGCATGAGTCCGGTGTTGGGGCAGGAGACGGCACCGCAGCCGTAGCCACCGGCTTCGCCGGGGTTGGCCCAGGCGCGGTCGGCGTTGTCGTTGGCGCCGTGGACCAGGAGGACGGGGGTCTGGTGACTGCCGCTGTTCCAGCCGGGGGCGGAGTAGAGGAGGAAGCGGCCGGAATAGGGCTGCTTGACGCCGCCGAAGAAGGTGCGTCGCTGACCGTCCTGGTCGCCACGGCCGTCCGGGGGGTACTGCTCGGCATGGAAGCCGCTGGTGGTGTCGAGGTAACGGTCGACGCGGTCCCAGCCGTTGGCGACGGTGGTGTAGGTGGCTTCGAGGGTGAGGTAGCTGGGTGGGGCGGCGTGGGCCTGTGTGGTGGCTGCTCCGAGGCTCAGCAGTGTGAGAAGCAGGCCGAGTAAGGTGCTCGTTGCTCTGCGCATTGCGGCTCTCCCGTCCGGGGTGGGCTCGGTGGTCCGGGTCCGCCACGGTAGGGCGGTGCGGGGGACCTTCCCATGGGGTGGTCAGCCATAGATGCGGGGCGGAGGAGTATGCGGTGTCGCCATAAGGAAAACGAGTCGCAGGCACTGCCCGAGCGCCGCAAGTCCGGCTGAGGAACTGGCCCGGTTGCGGGCGGAGAACGCCCGGCTGCTGAAGGCGGAGAAGGAGTGGCAGCTGGAGCGCGCGACCCTGGCGACTGCGGTTCTTGGACACGTCCCAGAACACCCAAGCGCCGGCGTGCTCTGCGCAGCGCTTGAGCCGGGCGGCGTCCCCGGTCGTGGCCGGCTCGTTCCAGGCGATCGCCAACGCCGGCCTTGGTACTGGCGAGGTCGCGTATTCAAGTGTCGCCAGTTCTGCCGCTTGGGAGACGGGGGCGTGACTGTGCGCGTTCGCTGGGGAGGCGGGGATGCGTGCGGTCAGGGCCGCAGGAGCCTGACCGCAAGGAAGCACGGAGCCTGGTGGAGCTTGTTGTAGGCCGTTTCGTCGAGTTCTCGCAGGCCAGGCACAGGGCGGGGCTCGATGAGTCTTTCAAGCATGAATCCGGCGGCCAGCAGCTCGTTCAGGAACGTTTCCAGTGGCATGCGCTGGTAGTGGACTGCCAACGGCCCCCCGGCGAGCGGGAGGTCAACCCAGTCGTCGGCGTAGTACGAGCCACCGAATTTCCGCCAGTCAGCCGTCGGGTGGGTCGTCGAGACCAGCAGCCACCCGCCCGGACGCAGGACGCGTCGTAGTTCGCCGAGGAGACGCGGCCGGTCGGCGATGTGGTGGAGCATCAATGCGCACACGACTCCGTCGAACGACGCGTTGTCGATGAAGTCCAGCGGCTTCTCCGCGTCGTGCATGCGCAGTTCGGCCCGGTCGCCCAATCGCTCCCGCGCGTGACTCAGCAGAGTTGCGCTGCCGTCGATTCCGACTACCCCGGCACCACCCGCGAGGAGTTCGGCCGCGTAGTGCCCGGCCCCGCAGCCGACATCGAGAATCTTCAGCCCGGCAACGTCCCCTGCAAGTGCGAGCATCGCGGGCCGGTCGGTGTGCGCGTTGTAGGGGCTGGTGTCGGCGTTCTTCGCGAAGTAGTCGCCGACTTCGTCGTGGTAAGCGGTCTCGGCAGGCATCGTGACAGCATCGCGCTGGTGGCTGCCAACCGCGAACGGTTTTGTGCAACCAAGGGCCCGTCCCGTCAACGGCTGCCTCGGCTTTGGGTCTGATAGTGGTGGGCTCGTTTGGACGTCGCCGGTTCCCCGGGGAGCTCAGCCCGCTGGCGATCTTGCGTGATCCCCGGGGGCGTATCGGCTCCATGTCCCGCCGCTCTCGTTGCGGAGCCGGGTGGTGGCCTTGTCGTGGTAGCCGAGAGCGTCTGCGACGACGGAAGCGGGCATCTCAAGGAGTTGCTGTCGGATGGCGGCATCGCGGGCGGCAGCCACTGGGACACCGATCTCGTTGAGGAGTGCGGACAGGTGGTCGGAGCGGAAGGGTTGGCCCGCCCCGCGTCCGGGAAACAGCCAGGGCGATGCCTGATTGGTGGCGGTGTTCATGTTGTCGCGATCGGCGATGTAGTCCAGCAGCAGGGAAGCGGCCGGCTCGGAAACGGGTGAGGCCGGTTCCCCGAGGCGCTGCCAGGGTGCCAAGTCAAGATCACAGCCAAGATCACACATAATGCGGATCACGAAAGTTCCTCGATTCCCCAGGATCGGATCTCGCGCTCGCTCCTGAACACCGCCGCGGTCACGGGGCCCTATACAGCGCTCTCAACCGGGGCGAGCGTTGTCAGTGGCGGGTGTTAGGTTCCGGGCGTGCTGTTGAGGAGATCAATTGCCACCCCCTCTGAGGTCGTTCTGACCAATCGACAGCCGTGATCGCAGTCCGGTCCGCTCAGGACCGGGACCCACTTCTATGAGGGAGAACCTTGATAAGAAGCAGCGTGCTGGGTCGTAGCGTGGCCCGTACGGCGGCCGTCCTCACAGCGGCTCTGGCCCTAGCGGTGACGGTGGCCCCGCTGACGGGCACGGCGCAGGCTCATGAGGCGGTAACGGGATCGCTCAGCTTCAGTGGTGAGCCGGGTGAGTACATTTCCGGTGGACAGTCCCACACTTTTACCCCCGAGACGATGGATATGTTCGACATCTCCGGGCCGACCTCCGAGTCTGCTGTGGGCGCCACAGTCGTCACGCCTGAGGGCGAGCGCTGGGCCCTTTCCATGGAGGCCCCTTACGGTCAGAAGTTGACTCCCGGCACTACCTACTCCAACGCTCTCAGCTGGCCTGAGGCCCGGCCGGAGGACCCCAAGCTGCAGTTCAGCGTGACCGATAGGTACTGCGAGAGCGGGACCGGCTCCTTCACCATCTCGGACATCGTTTACGGACCCCACGGCTACATCCGTGAGGTCGACGCCACCTTCGAGCGGTACTGCAGCGGATCCACGCTGCCCGTGCGCGGCGAGCTTCACGCCCGGATGCCCGAGCCGCCCGCGGAACTCTCCATCGGCGTGGACCTGAACACCACGGGCACGGTGGACACGCACACCGGTGAGATCACCGTCGGTGGCACGGCGACTTGCAACAAGCCGGCCCGCATCAGCCTGAACGTCAGCGCCTACCAGACGCAGAAGCGCGGGACGGCGAGCGGCGCCCACGAGGACCTGATCGTTGTCTGTGAGCCGGGCGCCCCGGTTCCGTGGACCACGTCCTTTCCCAGTAACATCGACCCCACCACTTCCTTCCAGCCTGGTGCTGCCGTGCTCCGGGGACTGGCCAGGGCGGACGACCGTGACTACCCGGTGAGCGTCAGCGACTTCCAGAGCACTGACATCATTCTCGTCAGGTCCTGACCCCGTGGCGGGCCCGGCTGAGCCGGGCCCGCCCTGCCGTGGCCGCGTCAGGGGGCAGTTCTCGGTGTGAAGGCGGATCGTCGTGCCTGCTGTTGGGAGCCGCGCAGCCGGTGGGAGTACGCGGTGTCCGGGGCCGACCAGCTGGTGCTGTGGCACGGGCGGACCCGTCCGGGACCGCTGGACGACACGCTCCGGACCCGGGCGGTAGTACTGCTCGGGGCCTGCCTCGCTGACCGTGCGACGGCCGCCGGCCTGGACGGGGCGTCGGTTGCCGAGGTCCGGCTCGCTGATGCCGCGGACGTGCTGGAGAGGTGTGTCGCGTCCGCACTGGAGTCCTGCAGGACGGTCCCCGGGAAGTGTCGGCGAGGATGTCGTCGACGAGCTGCTGAATGCTTACGGGCAGCTGCTGTTCGAGGAGGCCCGCCATGTGGTGCGCGAGACGCTGGCGTACCACATGGCCGACGGCGGTCCGCAGGTCCGCCTTGTTGACCGACGTCAGGCCCACTCGAACATACATGGACGCCACTGGTTGTCCATGTATGTTGCGCGAATGCGGAATAGCCCCTTCCGTACTTCTTTGACGTCCAATCGGTTCACGGGCGGGGCATGGCCGAGTTCATGGATCATCAGTGCGTGGAGATCGTCTTCAATCTCCGGAGGGAGCGTCCCGGAGGGCCTGATCACCCTGCCCATACTCATGCTCCACCTCCAGCCAGGCCAGGTCGCG
This sequence comes from Streptomyces sp. NPDC058239, assembly GCF_042882185.1. Lineage (NCBI taxonomy): Bacteria > Bacillati > Actinomycetota > Actinomycetes > Kitasatosporales > Streptomycetaceae > Streptomyces > Streptomyces sp. NPDC058239. The sequence goes on along the minus strand of NZ_JBHVWS010000005.1, from coordinate 126,952 downwards.
CGACTTCTCCGAGGTGGACGTTCGGGGCGGCGGCCATGGCTTCCGCCAAGGCTTGGGGGCGGTGTCCACCGTCGTGCAACTGCCGACCGGGAAGGCGCTGACCGTCCGGACGGCGGCCGACGTGTTCCTCGACTCGCTCGGCAACCCGAACACGGTCCGGAACTACGGGGCGGATGTTCCTCAGACCCCGACCCGCCCGGACGCGGAAACTTCCTGATCAAGGTCGGGAGTCGGCCCGGCATCACCATGCACGTCGACCTCACACAGGCAGAACTGGCCGTCAACGACACCAACAAGCGCTGGCGGAATCGCCAGAATCCTGCCTGAGTGGGGTGGTTGCCCCGGATGGCTGACCGTCCGGAGCACTGCTGCGTCCAGGGGTCGCGAACGGTCCCTGCCAGCACGCCGCAACCGCACCAGCCCGCCCTGCGTCCGGGCAAGTGACAGCTGAACCCGAGATCAACTCGCCATTGACGGGAGGTAGATTCAAGATCCGCAGGCCAGAACGGGCTCTGTGCCACAGTTCGCGAGTTCCTGCAACCGGCTACGGGCCACCCGCGCTTTCCGACAAGCGCGCGGCGGTCTCGAACCTGGCGGACCTCAGGCACCTGCCCGGCACGGCCGGCGGTCTTCACCGCCCCAGCATCCCACCCGTACTTTTCTCGAAGGAACACCCCACATGCTCCGCCTCAAGCGCCTCGCCGCCTCGGCCCTCATCACTGCCACGGTTGTGACCGGCACCTCGCTGGCCACCGCCACCACGGCCTCCGCAGCGAGTTACCACTGCAAGACCAGCAGCGCCTCCGTCGACAACCCGGCCTACTCCGGTCCCTACACCGACAACTACAACTTCGACGTCAGGCTCTGCGCCAAGCGCTCCGGCGGCTACATATACGCGTACGCCAAGGTCGACTTCGAGGGACCCGTCTGGTACGTCAACCAGACCGACACACTCGACGCCGCCCGCTTCCACCTCCAGATCAAGAAGTCCGTATCCGGCACCGACCCCGTCGTGAAATCGGCGAACTACACCGGCCTCGAGTACAAGCTCGAACATGGCAACACGTCAGGCAACGGCAGCTACACCACCGGGACGATCAAGTACAAGGCCGGCTCAGGCCGCTACCTCGCCGACGGTGTCATCCAGCTGGACTGGGACGGTGACGGCAAGGGCTACCGGAACACGAATTTCAGCGCCTCCCCGACCGTCTAGGTGTTCTGTCCGCGAGGTTCGTGACGGACTCCACAGCTTTGGGATCTTGAACGAATGAGGGCCTCCCGGGTTCGGCGTGGAGAGCGACATCACCACCGAACGACCAGGAGGCCCTCGCTGCGGCCGAACCGCCCCCGTGATCCCCGAAGTCTCCCGCTCCGCGCGGGCCAGCAGCTTCGTCGCCATGAGCACTTCGAGCAGGTCCAGGGCGTCATCGACCGCGCGGGTCGTCAGGTAGACCGCGGTCGCCAGCAGCGTCGCCAGGCGCCGGGAGTCGCCGTGCCGGCACAGCAGCGACGCCTTGCCGTCGATGCCGTACCGGGACAGCTCCGCCGGCCGCCGCGGCGGTATCGCGGACACGTCCACCTCGCCCATCCCGAGATCGGAGACCTCCGCCGCCCTCTCCAGCGCCCACTTCATCCGGGGCCCGCAGATCCGCACCGGTCCCGGCGCAGCCGGCCCAGGCGGCAGCCGTCAGTGCCGCCTCTGCCGACGCCGCGACGAAGGCCGACAACGCCCTCGCGGCGGCCGTGGCCACCGCAGCGACAGACGCGACGACGAAGGCAGCCACAGCCCAGGCCAACGCCATCAGCGCGGCCGCCACTGACGCCACCAGCAAGGCCGGGAACGCGCAGACGGCGGCCATCAGTGCAGCTGCAGCTGACGCGCCCACGAAGGCGAACAATGCGCAGACCGCGGCCGTTTCTGCGGCGGCTACCAGCGCTGCGGCCCTGTACCTGCCGAGCGCGATCCAGACTGTCGATTCCTACTTCGCCGGCGCCACCTCAGCCAACCCGCGCTACTTCGCACACCGCGCCGGCGGCATGGTCAGGCCAGAACACACCATGGCTGGCTACCGGGCTTCTGCCGCGCAGGGCTTCCCCCTCGAGGTGTCCGTGAACGTCGACGCCTCCGGTGAGCTGTGGTGCATCCACGACACGACGATGGACCGCACCACGTACAAGACCGGCAACGTCAACTCGTACACCACCGAGGCGATCGGGCAGCAGGTCCTCACCAACGGCCGGGTCATGCTCGGCCCCTGGTGGACGGATCAGCCCATGGTGCCGCTCCGCCAGGTGCTGGACGAGTTCCTCGGCAAGGTCATCATCCTGCTCGAGGCCAAGGGCAACGACACCGTGGTGCCGCTCGAGAACCTGCCCTGTCGACGAACTACCCGCACACCCCACGGTCGGTGGCCTGGAAGGCCCACATCGGTACGGCGTCACTGCCGTGGGCGAAGGCGGCCGGGTACAGGACGTGGGTCTACCTGGACTCGAGCACGACGGACGCCACCATGGATGGCAAGGACTCCATGGTCGACTACTGGGGCGTCCAGACCACGTTCACCGACACCCGTATCCAGCAGGTCTTCGCCCGGGGCAAGCCCGTCTTCTCCTGGCCCGTCTACCGCCGTAGCCAGGTCACCCGGCTCACAGGGCTCGGCGTCGTCGGCATCATGGCGTCCGACCCGCGGTACGTCTCCACGGGTCTGCCGCAGCGCACCGCCTCCCGTTGGGACCTTCAGATCAAGGAGAGTGGTGGCACTCCGACACTGGACTACGACAGCGCCTACTCACTCGCCTTCGCGCCCGCGCCTGACGTCGGCTGGGTCAGCATCAACTCCCTTCCGAACCAGTCCTACGGCTCGGCACGTACAGCCCAGTACAGGCGGGCGCGAGCGGCTACCGGATCGCGTTCGACATGAAGTACAAGGTGCTGCCCGCAGCGACGATCCATGGCGGCATCTACTTCGGGAAGGCCACAGACGACGCGTACCGCTTCGGCACGGCCAACACCAGCGGCGGCTACCACCTGGTGATGCGGGCCTCCGGAGACATGCAGTTGTACCGGCACACCGCCGGTTCCACGACGTGCACACAGATCGGCTCCACGATCACGACCACGGCACCGGTCGCAGACACAGCCATGAGCTTCCAGATCGACGTGACGCCGACGACGGTGGAGCTGCGCCGTACGGACGGGACGGGCTGGACGACGGGCCCGGTCGCGGACACCACATACCGCGCGGCGGCTACCTCGGGCTGAGCAACGGCTCCATCACCGATCTGGCGACGCGTCCTTACTGGCGGAACCTGGTGATCACGCAGCTGTAGGCATCGGGAGCTCGCGGGATCCAGAAGGGCAGTGCCGAAGCCTCCCGTCCCCGCTGGCGAGAGTGCGACTGCGGTAGTGCACTGGTACTGAGGGCACATTTGAACGACGCCCCGAGGAGGAGAAGATGCGCTGGACCCGATACTCAGTCTTCCTAGGGCCCGCAATCCTTGCTTTCCTCACGCTCTCGCCTGCTGTCGCAGCGGAGCGCCCGGCCACACATGCCTCCAAGGCTGTCTCCGAGGAGACGCCCCATTACTATTTGCGCTGCCAGCATCCGGAACAAGAAACCACCTACTGGCGTGGTTACTGTGAAGGGATGCATGCGGGGGCCGCCGCTGGGAAGCGGGATGCTGAGAACTGCCTGCCGAGGAGCGGCCCACCGTTCTTCCGGCCGGACGAGTACGGGCAAGGTTGGATCTACGGCTACACGCAGGAATATGACAGCGTGTACAAGCGCTGGCTGAACCCAGCGAACTGCAGGCATCACACGTCGCCGCTCGCCCGGCCATTCAACCCGAATGTGGTGCGCGACACCTCACCGCCACTCCACTAGATCTCCCTCGGCAACGACAGCTGCGGACATCTCGGTAAGCAGCCACTCCCTCTCGCCAAGGGGGTCTGTCCTATAAAAATTCACACCAAGTAACGTGATCTTGCTCGCGTCAGATGCTCCGCCTCGTCATCTCTCGTATGTCACCTACTCCCCGTCCTAGTGAACAACCCGCTGCTCAGGAACCGGGCTTCGGTCTGCTCGCCTCGGTACGGGCATGAGGTCCTTCGATGCGGTGCATGTGTCTGAGCCGGGCCTGGTTGTGGTGGAGGTGGCGGCCGGCGACGAGCGCCTACCTCGGACCGACCGAGATGGCGGCGGGGCTTGCGGAGCATGGAGGGCACCTCCGAACGGGCGGGGTGATCGAGGTAGTCGTTCCTCGGCAACCGACGGATGCAAACGTGACGCGCCCACAATCGGAGGAATACCGAAAGCAGGGCATCGAACGGGGATCCAATTGGCTGGTTGCCCAACCGATTCGACCCGAGGATGTCCCCATGCGTCGTGCCCGTACAGCGGTTGCCTTGTGCGCCGCGACCGTTGCTCTCACGCTCGGAAGCGCGGGATTCGCCAACGCGGAAGACTGGATCTTCCCGCAACAGTGCCTGGACGGGGGCGGGCAGGTTGTCCAGATCGAGCCCGGGCTAGGCAACTGCGTCGGCGGGACGTACGACGGCACCGAGGTGCGAGAGCGAGCCTGAGCCCATTCGATTCCACTGTGATCGCATCGCCCCGCCGAATTGTTCGGCGGGGCTTTGACGAGGGCGGCCGGGGTACGTCAGAAACCTGCTGCACAAGACCAGCCACAAGTACGCCCGCATGCTTTGTAACTGCTACGGGCGCCTCCTGAGCGCGAAGGTCGCTTCGACGTCCCCGTAACTACGTCGGGCTGTCTTCAGAGATGGGGAGCTTCACTCATGTCACCAAGCGGGTTGTCCTGGTCACGGACACCATGCTGCTGTCCGATCACGGTGTCGGAGCGGTGCACGAACTCGGAGAGGAGCAACAGATCAGTCCGTGCCGTGGATCTGTCGAGGGCCAAGCCGTTGGCCAACCGGGTAGTCCGGCCGATCCTGGAGATCGATCCGCCCTTCATTGACGGGCTTAACTGCTTCGCGGATGACAAGAGAGCCGGTGACACCAACGGCCAGAAGGTGAACGACTCCGGCGCCGAGTGGTACGTACTCGACACATCCGGCAGCAAGGTCACGGGCAGAGTGAAGTCCGGCACGCCCCGACCGGGCCCGGCTCAGCCGACCAGCGGTGGCGGTAACTGACATCATGCGCGCTCTGCTTCTGCCCGGCCGGGCAGGTATCACCGTGGCCGCCGCGATCGTCTGCACGACCGCACTCGCCGGCTGTTCGAACAGTGGTGGCGGCAGCTCGTCGTCCTCCAGCGCCACACCGCCCGCTCCCTCCTCGCCCGCCCCGCCCCCTTCGTCCTCGCCGGTCGGCAAGGCGCTGATCACGATCAAGGACTTCGCGTACAAGCCCGCCCGTCTGACGGTCGCCCCGGGCACGCTGATCACCGTGGTCAACGAGGACGCGGCACCCCACACCGTGACGGCGACCGGCAGCAAGGTGTTCGACACCGGCGATGTCGCGGCAGGGCAAACGGTCACCTTCACCGCACCGGGCAAGGCCGGCACGTACGCGTACATCTGCACCATTCACCCTTACATGAAGGGTTCGCTCACTGTCCGATGACGCGCGGAATCCCGCGCGGGCGCCACACACGACTGCGGCCCCGGGCGCACCTCGTGCCACCAGCAGTTGTGCGCCACGGGCCGGCCATTCGACAGGGCGTCAAGTTAACGAACCCGTAAAGCAGTTGTGATTTGACTCTTGACAGGTGCGCATCACCACGCCACCTTGGGAGCGCTCCCACAATCAAGACTTGCACACAACGGCCGCCGCGCACCCCGGCAGTGAACCCGCCCGGGGCATCGGACCCTGCTCGCCGCCCGGAACCGTTCCGCACCGCCGCGCCGCACCTCCCTCCGCCCCTCCACCCCTCCCCCACGACACCCGCCACTGGAGGATTTGTGTCGATATCACGTAGAACGTTCAGTAGTGCCTTGGGTGGCAGCCTGATTGCCGTGGGCCTGGCCCGGGGCGCCGCAGTCGCCGCGCCGGCCGCCCCGGCTGCCCGCGACGGCGCCCGGGCCGCTGCGGCCGACGACCCGTACACCCAGGCCTTCCTCACCCAGTACGGCAAGATCAAGGCGGCGGCCAACGGCTACTTCAGCCCGGAAGGCCTGCCGTACCACTCGGTCGAGACCCTGATGGTGGAGGCGCCGGACCACGGTCACGAGACCACCTCGGAGGCCGTCAGCTTCTGGATGTGGCTGGAGGCGGCGTACGGGCGGGTGACCGGCGACTGGGCCCCGTTCAACGCGGCCTGGGCGGTGGCGGAGAAGACGATCATTCCGCAACACGCCGACCAGCCGACCAGTGACTCGTACAACCCCGGGGCCCCCGCGACGTACGCCCCGGAGTGGCCGCTGCCGGACAACTACCCTTCGCCTCTGGACACTTCGGTCTCCGTCGGCACGGATCCGCTCGCCACCGAACTGGCCGCGTCCTACGGCACGATGGACGTATACGGCATGCACTGGCTGATGGACCTGGACAACACCTACGGCTACGGCAACAAGCCGGGCACCGGTGGTGAGGCTGGCCCGGGCGCCGGTCCTTCGTTCATCAACACCTACCAGCGCGGCGCACAGGAGTCGGTGTGGGAGACCGTCCCGCAACCCACCACCGACCTCTTCAAGTACGGCGGTCCCAACGGCTATCTCGATCTTTTCGTCGGCGACCAGAGCTACGCCAAGCAGTGGAAGTACACGAACGCGCCGGACGCCGACGCCCGCGCGGTCCAGGCCGCCTACTGGGCCTATCGCTGGGCCTCGGCGCAGGGCAAGGAGAGCGAGGTCGCTGCCTCGGTGGCGAAGGCCGCCAAGATGGGCGACTACCTCCGCTACGCCATGTTCGACAAGTACTTCAAGCGCATCGGCGACTGCACCGACCCGGGCTCCTGCCCGGCCGCCTCCGGCCGTGACGCCCAGCACTACCTGCTGTCCTGGTACTACGCCTGGGGCGGCGCCGCGGCCGGCAGCGGCGGCGGCTGGGCCTGGCGCATCGGTGACGGTGCTTCCCACCAGGGGTACCAGAACCCGCTCTCCGCCTGGGCGCTGTCCAACGTACCCGCACTCACTCCCAAGTCGGCCACCGCGAGGGCGGACTGGGCGAAGAGTCTGACCCGGCAACTGGAGTTCCTGAGCTGGCTGCAGTCCAGCGAGGGCGCGTTCGCGGGCGGGTGCACCAACAGCTGGGAGGGGCAGTACGGTACGCCGCCCGCCGGCACTCCCACCTTCTACGGCATGGCCTACGACTGGCAGCCGGTCTACCACGACCCTCCGAGCAACAACTGGTTCGGTTTCCAGGCATGGGGCATGGAGCGGGTGGCCGCGTACTACTACGTCACCGGCAACGCCACCGCCGGCGCCGTGCTGGACAAGTGGGTCGCCTGGGCCTCCGGCGAGACGACGGTCGGCGCGGACGGCAGCTACCGCTTCCCCTCCACGCTGAGCTGGACGGGGCAGCCGGACACCTGGAACCCGGCGTCCCCCGGGAGGAATTCCGGGCTGCATGTATCGGTCGTCGACTACTCCAACGATGTCGGCGTGGGCGCCGCCTACGTCAAGACGCTCACGTACTACGCGGCCAAGTCGGGCGACCGGGCCGCGGGCGCGCTGGCCAAGGCCCTCCTCGACGCGATGGCGCTGAACGCCGACGACAAGGGCATCGCGGTACCGGAGACCAGGACCGACTACAAGCGTTTCAAGGACGAGGTGTATGTCCCGTCGGGGTGGTCGGGCACGATGCCGAACGGCGACACCGTCGAGCCGGGTGCCACCTTCATCGACATCCGCACCTGGTACCGGGACGACCCGGACTGGCCGAAGGTCCAGGCATATCTGGACGGCGGTGCGGCGCCCGCCTTCACCTATCACCGCTTCTGGGCACAGGCGGCGCTCGCGCTGGCCTTCGCCATCTATGCGGAACTGCTGGTGGAAGGGGGCGGCGGCGCGGACACCGAAGCGCCGACGGTGCCCGGTGGACTCGCCGTGACCGCCACGACCAGCACCAGTGTGTCGCTCTCCTGGTCGGCCGCCACCGACAACGTCGCGGTGACGGGCTACGACGTCTACCGCAACGGGGTGCTGGCGGGGAACGCGACAACAAGGACGTTCACCGACGAGGGCCTCGCCGCAGCCACCGAGTACAGCTATGCCGTGGCGGCGCGGGATGCGGGCGGCAACACCTCGGCGCTCTCCGCCGCCGTGTCCGCGACCACGAAGTCGGGCGGCGGCGGCAGCGGTGCGGTGAAGGTCCAGTACAAGAACACCGATTCCTCGGCCACCGACAACCAGATCCGGCTGGGTCTGCAACTCCTGAACGCCGGCAGCGCCCCCGTGGATCTGTCCACGGTGACGGTCCGGTACTGGTTCACCTCCGAGGCCGGCGCGAACACCTTCAGCACGAACTGTGACTACGCCGCGCTCGGATCGTCCAACATCACCCACAAGGTGGTGGCCGCCGCGGCCCCGAAGACAGGTGCCGATCGGTATCTGGAAGTCGGCTTCACCGGAGGTGCCGGCACGCTGGCCGCCGGCGCCTCGACGGGCGAGCTCCAGCTGCGCCTCAACAAGACCGACTGGTCCGACTTCAACGAGGCCGACGACTACAGCCGCGCCGCCAACACCGCGTACGCCGACGCCTCGAAGGTTGCGGCGTACATCGGCGGGGCCCTTGCCTGGGGGGTCGAGCCGTGAGGAGCCGCCGCATGACAGTCGCGCCGGCCGGGCGCGCCGGCCGCAGGCTCCCGGCGCTCGCCGGAGCGGTGGCGTCGCTGCTGCTCGCCGCGGCGTCGGTGCTCACGGGCGCCTCGCCCGCGTCGGCCGCGCCGGTCACCGACTGCACGCAGTGGGGTACCACCGAACTGCAGGGAGGCGGGTACCTCTACCAGCAGAACGAGTGGAACTCCGAGGCCCGGCAGTGTGTGGGTGTCGACCCCGCGACGGGTGCCTGGAGTCTCACCGAGTCCTCGTTCGCGCTCCCGACGAACGGCGCCCCGGCCACGTACCCCTCCAGTTACAAGGGCTGTCACTGGGGTGTGTGCACGACGGACAGTGGACTGCCGTTGCGTGTCGCGGAGTTGGGCAGCGTACGCGCCGACTGGTCGACCACCCAGGTCGGTTCCGGCGCGTACAACGTGTCGATGGACATCTGGTTCGACTCCGCCCCGGTCACGGACGACCAGCCGGACGGCACAGAGCTGATGATCTGGATGAACCACCGCGGTGGCGTGCAGCCGATCGGGGCGCACACCGCCACGGTGCAGCTCGACGGCCGGACCTGGGACATCTGGACAGGGCCCGGCGCCTCGGGCTGGAAGGTGATCTCGTACGTCCTCCAGAACGGCGCCACCGAGCTGACCGACTTCAATGTGAAGGGTCTGATCGACGACGGTGTCACGCGTGGTGCCATCAACCCCGCGCACTATCTGATCGACGCGGAGGCCGGGTTCGAGATCTGGCAGGGCGGCCAGGGCCTCGGGATGAACAAGTTCGCCTTCGAGGCGGACACGGAGGGCGGCGGGAGTGACACCGAAGCCCCGTCGGTCCCGGCGGGCGTCGATGTCACCGGAACCACCAGCAGCACCGTGTCCCTGGCCTGGGCTCCGTCGACGGACGACACGGGCGTCACCGGATACGACATCTACCGCGACGGGGTGAAGGCGGGCAGCACGGCCTCGACCGCCTTCACCGACACCGGGCTCTCCGCCTCGTCCTCGCACAGCTACACCGTGCGGGCCCACGACGCGGCCGGGAACACCTCGGCAGCCTCCGGGGCCGTCACCGCGACGACCGGAGCGGGCGGCACCACCGGCGCGCTGAAGGTGCAGTACAAGAACAATGACGCCTCACCGGGCGACAACCAGATCAGGCCGGGGCTGCAGCTGGTCAACACCGGAACGGCCCCGGTGGACCTGAGCGATGTCACCGTCCGCTACTGGTTCAGCGGTGAATCCGGTGCCACCACCTACGGCACCTCGTGCGACTACGCAGTCCTCGGCTGCGGCACAGTCACTCACCGTGTGCAGCCCTCCTCCGCCGCCGGCCCCGGCGCCGACCACTACCTGGAGGTCGGATTCAGCAGCGGCACGCTGGCGGCAGGAACCTCCACCGGGGAGATCCAGCTGCGGCTGAACAAGACCGACTGGTCGAACTTCAACGAGGCGGACGACTACAGCCGGGCCACCAACACGGCCTTCATCGACGCCTCGAAGGTGGCCGTGTACATCGACGGCGCCCTCTCCGGAGGCACCGCGCCCTGACCAGGCCGCTGCCCGTGAGCAACACCCCCACGAACCCGTCTGCGGGGAACCTCCGCAGGCGTACGAGAGGAGCACGGAGCCGCAATGAGAACCAGAGGCACCACCCTGCATGGAGTACGCCGAAAACTGGCCGCACTCTCCGCCCTGGCGCTGGGCGCGGCGCTGGCGGTGGCCACACCCTCGCCGGCGTCGGCCGCAGCCCGGGTCGACAACCCGTACGCGGGCGCCACCGCGTATGTGAACCCCGACTGGTCCGCCAAGGCGGCGGCCGAACCGGGCGGCAGCGCGATCGCCGACGAGCCCTCCTTCGTCTGGATGGACCGCATAGCCGCCATCGAGGGCGTGGGCGATGCGATGAGCCTGCGCGAGCACCTCGACACCGCCCTGGACCAGGGCGCGAACCTCTTCCAGGTGGTCATCTACGACCTGCCGGGACGGGACTGCGCCGCACTGGCGTCCAACGGTGAGCTCGGCCCGACCGAGCTCGACCGGTACAAGACCGATTACATCGACCCCATCGCCGGCATCCTTGCCGACCCGGCCTACGCGAGTCTGCGCATCGTCACCGTCATCGAGCCGGACTCGCTGCCGAACCTGGTCACCAACGCCGGCGGCTCGGCCGGATCCACCGAGGCGTGCGCGACGATGAAGGCGAACGGCAACTACGAGAAGGGTGTCGGCTACGCCCTGCACACCCTCGGTGCGATTCCCAACGTCTACAACTACATCGATGCGGCCCACCACGGCTGGCTGGGCTGGGACTCCAACTTCGTTCCGGCGGCCCAGGAGTTCAAGAAGGCCGCGACGACGGAGGGCGCCACGGTCGCCGATGTCCAGGGCTTCATCGTGAACACAGCCAACTACTCGGCCCTGAAGGAGCCGAACTTCAAGGTCACCGACACCGTGAACGGCACAACGGTGCGTCAGTCCAAGTGGGTGGACTGGAACTTCTATGTCGATGAGCTCTCCTTCGCACAGGCGCTGCGCACGGAGCTGATCAACCAGGGCTTCGCCTCGAACATCGGCATGCTGATCGACACGGCCCGCAACGGCTGGGGCGGTTCTGCCCGGCCCACCGGTGCGGGACCGCTGACCAACGTGGACGACTATGTCAACGGGGGCCGCGTCGACCGGCGCATCCATGCGGGCAACTGGTGCAACCAGAGCGGTGCGGGTATCGGTGAGCGGCCCACCAGCGCCCCCGAACCCGGTATCGACGCCTACGTCTGGGCGAAGCCCCCGGGCGAGTCGGACGGCAACAGCCGGCCCGTCGACAACGACGAGGGCAAGGGATTCGACCGGATGTGCGACCCGACGTACACCGGAAACGGCCGCAACGGCAACAACCTGACCGGCGCCCTGCCGAACTCCCCGCTTGCGGGCCACTGGTTCTCCGCACAGTTCCAGGAGCTGGTACGCAACGCCTACCCGCCGCTGGACGGCAGCGGCGGTGGGGACGACGACACCCAGGCGCCGACCGCGCCCACGGGTCTGAAGGTCTCGGGGAAGACCAGCGGCAGTGTCTCGCTGTCGTGGACGGCGTCGAGCGACGACACCGGTGTGACCGCGTACGACGTGTACCGCTCGGGAGTTCAGGTGGGTTCCACCGCGTCGACCTCCTACACGGACACGGGTCTGACGGCCTCGACCGCGTACAGCTACACGGTCAAGGCACGGGACGCTGCCGGTAATGTCTCGGCGGCCTCCGCGGCGGCCTCGGCCACGACCGACCAGGGCGGCGGCACCGGGAACGGCACCCTCAAGGTCCAGTACAAGAACACCGATTCCTCCGCCACCGACAACCAGATCCGGATGGGTCTGCAACTGGTCAACACCGGCTCCACCGCGGTGGATCTGTCCACGGTGAAGGTGCGGTACTGGTTCACGCCCGAGGCCGGTGCGAGCACCTTCGGCACTGCGTGCGACTACGCGGTCATCGGCTGCTCCAATGTGAACAGCCGGGTGTCCTCCTCGGGCGGTTCGGCTGCGGGGGCCAGCCACTACCTGGAGGTCGGTTTCGGCAGCGGCAGCCTGGCCGCGGGAGCCTCCACCGGGGAGATCCAGCTGCGGCTGAACAAGACCGACTGGTCCAACTTCAACGAGGCCGACGACTACAGCCGGGGGACCAACACGGCCTACGCCGACGCTTCGAAGATCGCTGTCTATGCGGGCGGCGCCCTCTCCTGGGGCACCGCTCCCTGACCGGGTCTCCCGTCGCCGTCCGTACGGGCGGCGACGGGGCGAGGGCCGGACGAGGGACACGCCCGGCACGATCCGCCCCCTGTCGCTCTCCCGGCAGGGGGCGGCCGGCGTTTCTCAGGCGGGCTGGATTCCGGGACGGCCCGCCTCGGTCACGAGTGAGGTGCGGGTCGAGACGGGGGCGCCGGGGGTGGTGACGTACGGGAGGACCCGGAAGTCGGCGCGGCAGCTCTCCCTGCTCAGCGAGCAACGTACGTATCCACGCTGGAAGTTGGTGAACTTGATGTGCTCGTTGGCCGCGAGCAGTCTGGCCCCGGAGGGGTCCAGGTCCATCCCGTCCTTCGTGGTGGAGATGGACGAGCCGACGAACTCGACGCCGAGCGTGGGCGATTCGGGGTCGTCGAAGTTCTGCTTGAGATCGGCGGCGAGGTGACGGTGCATGTCACCGGTGAGTACGACGGGGTTGCTCACGCTGCGGTCGGTGATCTCCTTGAACAGCCGTCGGCGGGCGTCCACATAGCCGTCCCAGAAGTCCATCACGAAAGCCTGGCCGGGCCCGGGGTCGGTGTCGACCTGGGTGACGGGGATCTGCTGGGAGATCATGTTCCACGTCGTGTCCGACCGTCCGAGGCCGCGGTGGAGCCATTGCTCCTGTTCCGGGCCGAGGATGGTGCGGCCGGGTGTCAGCCGTTCGTCGCAGCCGCTCCTGGTGCCGTCGCCGCAGGGCTGGTCGTCGCGGAAGAGCCTGGTGTCGAGGATATGGAACGTGGCCATCCGCCCGTAGCGCAGGCTGCGGTACATCCGGGCCTCGAAGCCGTTCGGCTTGTTCGGCAGCCTCAGCGGCAGATGTTCGTAGTACGCCTGGAAGGCCGCCGCCGCGCGTTGCCGGAAGACCGCCGGGTCCTGGTCGGGTTCGGTGTCGGCCTTGGACCTGTCGCGTGCCCAGTTGTCCTCGACCTCGTGGTCGTCCCAGACGACGGCGAACGGATGGACCTGGTGGGCGGCGATGAGGTCGGGGTCGAAGCGGTGGAGTGCGTGGCGGTTGCGGTACTGGACGAGGTCCATCGGCTCGGGGCGCAGTTCGGCGGCGACGGGGACGTTGCGTACGCCGCCCATCGCGTCGATGGCGTTCTCGTAGATGTAGTCGCCGAGGTGCAGGACCAGGTCGACGTCCTCCTCGGCAAGGTGCCGGTAGGCGGTGTAGAAGCCTTCGAACCACGCCTGGCAGGAGACGAAGGCGAAGTCGAGTTCCTCGGGACGGCTGTGCGGCGGGGGTGCGGTGCGGGTGCGGCCGACGGGGCTGTGCACACCACCGGCGCGGAAGCGGTAGTAGTAGTGCCTGCCCGGCTGCAGCCCGGAGACCTCGACGTGGACGGAGTGGGCGAGTTCGGGCACGGCGCGGGTCCGTCCCCGGCGTACGACGGATCGGAAGCGTTCGTCGCGGGCGACCTCCCACTGGACGTCGACGGAGTACGGCGGCATGCCTCCGGCCCCGTCGGGGGCGAGGGGCTGGGGCGCGAGGCGGGTCCACAGCACGAATCCGTCCGGCCATGGGTCGCCGGAGGCGACTCCCAGGGCGAACGGGTCGTCGTGGAAGGGGGCATCGCCCCAGGCATGGCCCGCCGACAGGCCGGCCGCGGCAAGGGCCATCCCGACCGTCCCGCCGAGCATCGCCCGTCTGCCGAACCCTCCGGTGCCGCCTGACCCACTGTCCATTTGCATGAAGCTCGTCCCTTCGTCGGGCGGGATCCCATGCGGTTACGAGGTGGGATCGGCGCGTGATTTCACGTCCGCCCATGTGGTAATCACAGGCTGGATATCACAGGCGAATCACACGCCACAAGACCACGCATCGGCGGTCTCAACGCCGTTCACAGGCGGTTAGTTGGGGAGACATCGGCGATTTCCCGAGGTGGCCGAGGCCGGGTCGGCAACACCCTTGACACCCCTCGGAGGGGCTCATAGTCTCCACGCCACAGAATTAACGTTAGATTTCACATGGGGAAAATCGGTGCGACGGAAGGACGTGCTCGTGTCCGGTCCCTCGGCAGCGGATATGTCCGCCCCCCGTCCCGCCGAAGGAGCAGCGGCCGGCCGTCCCGAAGACCGGACGCTGCGGCCGGACGGCCTTCGATGCGAGCACCGCTCCACTCCACTGGGGATCGACGAACCCGCGCCCCGGCTCTCCTGGCGGCTGGCGTCCGACCGCCGCGGCGACGACCCCGTGGCCTACCGGGTCCGTGTCGCCGAACGCCCCGACGACCTGGACGGAAGCGGTCAACTCCTGTGGGACACGGGCCGGGTGGCTGATCCCCATGCGGCCGCCGTGGAGTACGCCGGACCTGCTCTCCTGGGCCGTACCCGCTATCACTGGCGGGTCTCCGTCTGGCCGGCCGGAACGCCGGTGCCCGCCGAGGCCACGTCCTGGTTCGAGACGGCCTTCACCGACGCCGGGGCCTGGCGGGCGTCGTGGATCACTCACGACCGGCATCCGGTCGATGTCATGGACGCACCCACCGAGGGCGAGTTCGCCCTCGACGACCACGGGCTCGCCCCGTGCCCCGTCCTGCGACGCACCTTCACCGGCTCGTCCGGCACGCCGGCCCGGCTCCTTGTCAGCGCGCGCGGACTGTACGAGGTCCGGCTCAACGGCGTACGGGTCGGCGACGCCGAACTCGCCCCCGGCTGGACCGATTACCGCTGCCGCGTCCAGTACCAGACCTATGACGTGACCGAGTTGCTGCGTGAGGGCGAGAACGTTCTTGCCGCGACCGTCGCCGACGGGTGGTGGAGCGGATTCGTCGGCTTCGAGCCGCGCAGGGCCGGAGCACACTACGGCTCGTTCCCCCAGTTCCTGGCCGAACTTCACCTCACCGGTCCGGACGGCCGCAGCACAGCCATTGTCACCGACGAGACGTGGCGCACCGGCACGGGAGTCATCCGTCACGCGGATCTGCTGATGGGCGAGTGCCATGACCTGCGGCACGCGGCCGACGGCTGGGACCTGCCCGGCTTCGACGACACCGACTGGTCCCCGGCCCTGGTCGCGGACGCGGACGCGGACCACCATCTGCTCGTGGCGTCCGTCGACGAGCCCGTGCGGGCGATGGCCGAGCTGCGCCCGTGCTCGGTCAGGCGCGTCTCGCCGGATACCCACATCGTCGATTTCGGCCAGAACCTCGCAGGGCGCGTACGGCTGCGGATCGGTGAACTCGCCGCCGGGGCACGGGTGGTGATCCGCCACGCCGAAGTGCTCGACGAGTCGCACCAGCTGTACACGGCCAATCTGCGGACCGCCGCCGCGACCGATGTGATCGTCGGGGACGGGCGCCAGGACATCGTGTTCGAGCCGCGTTTCACCTATCACGGGTTCCGGTACGCCGAGATCAGTGGAGTCCCGGAGCTGACCGAGTCCGATGTCGTTGCTGTGGCGCTGCACAGCGACACCCCGTGGGCCGGGGAGTTCGACTGCTCGGACGCCGATCTCCGCCGGCTCCACGACTGTGTGGCGTGGGGGCAGCGCTCGAACTTCGTCAGTGTGCCCACGGACTGCCCGCAGCGCGACGAGCGGCTCGGCTGGCTGGCCGACGCGCAGGTCTTCCTGCCGACCGCCGCACTCAACGCGGACGTCGCGGCGTTCTTCACCAAGTGGCTGCGCGACATCGATGACGCCCGCACACCCGACGGCGGCTTCACCAATGTCGCCCCGCGCCTCGTGGGGGTCTGTGACGAAGGCGCGCCCGGCTGGGGCGACGCGGGCGTGATCATCCCGTGGCACCTCTACCGCACCTATGACGACCCGCGGTTCCTCGCCCGGGCGCTGGAAGGAATGTGCGCCTGGGTCGATCTGATTCGGCGTCACAACAGGGATCTGGTCTGGCGCAGGCGGGTGGGTCCGCACTTCTCCGACTGGCTCGCCCCCGGCACCCCCACCCCGCGCGATGTCATCGCCACGGCCTGCTTCGCGCACAGTGCCCGCCTCACGGCGAAGGCTGCCGATGCCCTGGGCCAGAAGGACGTCGCGGATCACTACCACCGGCTGGCCGACGACATTCGCCGCACGTTCGCGGAGCACTTCGTCACCGTCGAGAGTGCCGCCGTCGCACCTCCTGTCGTACGTATCGCAGGGGACACCCAGACCGGCTATCTCGTCGCCCTCGCCTTCGAGTTGCTGCCCCCGGACCTCGTCGACGCCGCCGCACACCGTCTCGCCGAAATCGTCGAGTCGGCCGGGCCCGCCCTTCTGACCGGTTTCCTCGGGGTCGCGCTCGCCGCGCCCGTCCTCGACGCCCACGGGCGGGCCGACCTCGCCCATGCGCTCCTGAACCGTGACGAAGCGCCGTCGTGGCGGTTTCCGCTGCGGCACGGCGCCACCACGATCTGGGAGCGCTGGGACGGGTGGACCCCCGATTCCGGGTTCCGCGCACCGTCGATGAACTCCTTCAACCACTACGCGCTCGGCTCGATCGGCGAATGGCTCTACCGCGGTGT
This sequence comes from Streptomyces sp. NPDC058239, assembly GCF_042882185.1. Taxonomy (NCBI): domain Bacteria; kingdom Bacillati; phylum Actinomycetota; class Actinomycetes; order Kitasatosporales; family Streptomycetaceae; genus Streptomyces; species Streptomyces sp. NPDC058239. The sequence goes on along the minus strand of NZ_JBHVWS010000005.1, from coordinate 109,978 downwards.
CGCCGGCCTCGACCAGGCGCCGGACTCCACCGGATACCGGCATCTGCGGATACGGCCCCGCCCGGGTGCCCTGCGCCACGCGAGCGCCCGCCACGAATCGGTCCGCGGCACCGTCGAGGTGACCTGGGAGAGGCACGGCGGCCGGCTCGCCCTGCGGGTCCTGGTGCCGCCCGGCTCCACCGCCGATGTGTACGTGCCCACCACGGACCCCCGCTCGGTCCGCGAATCGGGCGTGGCCCCGAGGGCCGACGACCGCCACATCACGCTGCTCGCGACCGCCTCCGACCACGTTCGCTACCGCGTGTCCTCCGGCGCCTACCGCTTCACCGCGACTCATCCACCGGCAGACGGCCACGCCGAAACCTCTCCGGCGGACCGGCCCGAGCCGGAGTTCACTCCGAGCCGACGCACATCAGGACCGGCGGCGAAACCCTCGTCCGCCCGTTCGCACGAGGAGGACACACCATGACGACGGGTTCTCACAGCCGGCCGGGCCGGAGCACGGTCGGCCGCCGGGGATTTCTCCGTATCGGTGGTGGGGTCGCGGCGCTCGCCGCCCTTCCCCCCGCGCTGACCGCCTGTTCCGATTCGAGCAGCGGCTCCGGCAAGCTGCGCATCGTCGGCGTCGCCGACCAGCAGAAGCCGATCGAGGAACTCGTCGCGCTGTACCGCAAGTCCCACCCCGACGACGAGTTCTCCACCTCCTTCGCGCCCACGGACCAGGTACAGACAGTGGTGCGCACGCAGCTCGCGGGTGGCAACGCCCCCGATGTGCATGTGCTCTATCCCGGCAGCGGCAGCGCCATGTCCATGGTCGAGGTGGCCAAGGCCGGGCTGCTCGCCGACCTCAGCGACCAGGCATGGACCAAGGAAGTCCCCGCCAACTTCCACCCCGCGTACCGGTACAAGGGCAAGTCGTATCTGTATTCGGCGGGAAGCAGCGTCATCGGCGCGATCCACAACAAGAAGGCCTTTGCCGAGGCCGGCGTCGAGCCCCCCAGGACTTGGAGTGAACTCCTTGACGTCTGCGCCAAGTTGAAGGCCAAGGGTATGATTCCGATCGCGCTCGGGGCGCAGACTCCCTGGGTCACGCAACTGATCACCTACGCGCTGGTCCCCAATGCCGTCTACGCGAAGAACCCCGGTTTCGACGCCGAGATGGCCGCCGGACGGGCACACTTCCGCGGCTCCGGATGGGCCGACGCGATGGGCAAGTACCAGGAGCTGCAGCGCAGGGGATTCTTCAACGACAACCCCAACGGAACGACGTACGAGCAGCAGACATCCATGGTCGCGAGTGGTAAGGCGGCGATGGCCGTCCAGGTCTCCGCCGTGCTCGCCAACTTCCGCCAGGCCACCCGGACACCGGACGACCTCGGCATGTTCCCCTTCCCCGGCGGTGACGACGCCGCGAACCTGTGGATTCCGGCAGGCATCGTCGTCGGCCTCGGCGTCTCCGCACGGTCCGAGAAGGCAGCAGGAGCAAAGGCGTTCATCGAGTTCCTCGGGAAGCAGGAGAACGTCGACCGGTGGGCGCAGTCCGTCGCCGCGATCCCCTTCAAGCGCGATGCATCCACCAAGATCGACCCTGTCCTCAATGACTTCCTGCCCGTCATCGACGACAACCGGGCTGTCCCCTTCATGGACCAGAGCTGGCCCAACGCCGAGGTGCAGCCCGCCCATTTCGCCGCCGTACAGAACCTGCTCGCAGGAAAGACGGACGTCGACGGCGCCCTGGGACAGATGGACGAGGCCTACGGGAAGAAATCGTGACGACCACGTCCGAGAAGGCCGCCTCCGGCACGGTCGGCAAGGCCGGAGGCGGGCCGCGGGCCGGCTCCGGCCGCCCGGTCCGGCACCGCGATCACACCGTCCCACCCTGGATCTTCGTAGTTCCGGCGCTCGTCGTCTACGGCGTCGTCGTCCTGTACCCGAGCCTCGCCGGGGTGATGTACGCCTTCACCGACTGGTCCGGCATCGGCGGCTTCTCCTTCACCGGCCTGGACAACTTCCGGGCCCTGCTCGATGACAGCCGGGCACTGGAGTCCGTCAGCAACACACTGCTGCTCACCGTCGCCGTGGTCGTCGTCCAGAACGGCGTCGGCCTGCTGCTCGCACTCGGCGTCCACGCCGACATCAAGTCCCGTGCTCTGCTGCGGCTGATCTTCTTCGCGCCCGCCGTCGTCAGCCCCGTCATGGTCGCGATCCTGTGGAAGTACGTCTACAACCCCGAGAACGGCGCAGGTCTCAACGGTGTCCTCGGCGCGGTCGGACTCGGCGGTCTGCGTCAGGACTGGCTCGGCGATCCCTCGCTCGCCCTGTGGTCCGTCGCGGCGATGGTCGTATGGCAGTACGCCGGATACTCGATGGTCGTCTTCCTCGCCGGCCTGCAGGGCGTACCCGCCGAACTCCACGAGGCCGCGAGAATCGACGGTGCCGGTTCCTGGCAGCGCTTCCGCTATGTCACCTGGCCGCTGCTGGCCCCGGCCCTGACGATCAACCTCATGCTGTCGACCATCGGCGGTCTCAAACTCTTCGACCAGGTCTACGCCGCCACCAACGGCGGCCCCGGCACCTCCAGCGAGACCCTGTCGACCGTGCTGTACAAGGAAGCGTTCGTCTACGGGAAGTTCGGCTACAGCACCGCCGTCGCCCTCGTCCTCGCACTGTTCGTCGCCGCGGTCTCCCTGGTCCAGCTTCGCTATCTGCGCGCGAGGGAGGTCACCGCGTGATCACCGACACGTCCCGTAGACCAGTCGGACAGAAACCCGAACGCAGAGGCCGCAGGCCACGGTTCGGGCAGTACGCCCTCGAACTCGTCATGATCGCCGTCGCCGTCGTGTTCCTGTTCCCCGTGTACGCCCTGATCACCCTGGCGATGAAGGACCCCCGGCAGATCTCCGGCTCGCCCCTCTCCCTGCCCTCCCCGCCCACCTTCGCCAACTTCGGCAACGCCTGGTCCTCCGCGTCGCTGGGGCCCGCACTGCTCAACAGCACGGTCATCACCGCTGTCAGTCTGCTGATCCTCGTCGTCCTGGGATCGACGGGGGCCTACTACCTCGCGCGCCGCGCCCGCGGCATCGGCTACGGCCTGTACATCCTGTTCCTGCTGGGCATCGTGCTGCCCTTCCAGCTCGGCATGATCCCGCTCTACGAACTCGTCGACGACCTGGGCTGGCTCGGCACCTACCAGGGCATGGTGCTCTTCTACACGGGCATCCAACTGCCGTTCACCGTCTTCCTCTACACCGGATTCATCCGGGCCCTGCCACAGGACTACGCACAGGCCGCGCTCATCGACGGCTGCAACCACCGGCAGGCGTTCACCCGGATCGTCTTCCCTCTGCTGCGCCCCATCACCGGCACCGTGATCATCCTGAACGCCGTGTTCATCTGGAACGACTTCTTCACCCCGCTGCTGTACCTGGGCGGTTCCGACAAGGAGACCGTGCCCGTCGGTGTGTTCGCGTTCGTCGGCCAGTACGTCTCCGACTACGGACTCGTCTTCGCCGGACTGGTGCTGGCCGCCCTCCCGGTCCTGGTGGTGTTCGTGTTCCTCCAGCGATATGTGATCAAGGGCTTCGCGGGCGGTCTCAAGGGCTGAGGGCATCTCATGACACACCCGGCGCACCCACCACTCCCCCCGAGCATCACGGCGGTGCTCGCCGAGCCCCCGCGTGCCTTCTCGCCCACCGCCATCTGGTGGTGGAGCGGAGAACGGCTCGACCACGCGCGGCTGCGGGCACAGCTGGAGCGGTTCGCGGAGGGCGGGGTGCACAACCTCGTCCTCCTCAACCTGGCGCCGTCGGGCCCCCTGTTCGGCTCCGACGCCGACGACCCGCCTTTCATGTCCGACGCATGGTGGGCCCTGCTCGACAGCGTGTGCGTCGACGCCCTCGAACTCGGCGTCAGCCTGTGGTTCTACGATCAGCTCGGCTTCTCCGGTGCCGACCTCCAGGCGCGCCTCGTCGACGAACAGCCCGCCCACGCGGGACGTCGGCTCGACCGCCTGCGTGCCGTCGTCGACTCCACATCGCTACGGACCGCAGAGCTGCGGTGTCCCCCGGACGGCCGGCCGCTCGCGGGCCGCGCCGAACCGGTCGACGCCGACGGCCGGACAGTCGGCCCGGCGGTCCCGGTCGCGGTGACCGACGGAGTCATACGGGCGCCGAGTCCCGGACGCTGGCGTCTGACGCTCCATCACCACATGCCGCTCGGCTTCGACTACCTCGGCACTCAGGCATGTGCAGCACTGCTGGACCGGGTGCACGGGGAGTTCGAGCGCCGGCTCGGCGACCGGCTCGGGACCGTCGTCGTCGGCTCGTTCCAGGACGAGCTTCCTTCCCTGCCCACCTGGTCCACCGGTTTCGCCGACGCCTTCGTGCGCCTTCGCGGGTACGACATCACTGCACGGCTGGACGCCCTGTACGACGACAGCACGGATCCGGACGCCCACCGGGTCCGGCGCGACTTTCAGGTGACCCGTGCCGAGCTGGCCGAGGAGGCGTTCTTCCGGCCGCTGGCCGCCTGGCACGACCGCCACGGCCTGCTCATCGGCTGCGACCAGCAGGACCCGGCCCGTGCCGGACACCCCGTCGCGGGCGTGGAGTTGTACGCCGACTACGCCCGCACCCACCGCTGGTTCTCGGCCCCCGGCTCCGACCACCACGGGGACGCCCGCATCCATTCCTCGCTCGCCCACCTCTACGGCCGCCCCCGCACCTGGATCGAGGCCTTCCACTCCACCGGCTGGGGCGGCACGCCGGAGGAGACCTTCGACTGGCTGCTGCCGTGGCTCCGCGCGGGCGCGACCCTCTACAACCCGCATGCCGTCTACTACACGACCAAGGGCGGCTGGTGGGAGTGGGCGCCACCGGCGACCGACTGGCGTCAGCCGTACTGGCGCCACCACCGCGTCTTCGCCGACGCCGTGACCCGGCTGTGCGCGATCCTGAGCCTCGGCCACCACCTGTGCGACATCGCGATCCTGCTGCCCACCACCACAGCCCAGGCCGGTACCGCTTTGGACGGGGTCACGGATGCTGCGGCGCGGGCCCAGTCGACGTATCTCCAACTCACCGGTGACATGGCCTGGTTCCGTACCCGTCCGGGCATCATGGACCGTCTCGGTCTCGACGCCGACGTCATCGACGATGCGTCCCTGGCGCGTGCCCGGATCGCTCCGTCCGACGGAGGTGCACGGCTGAGGGTCGCGGACGAGGCGTACGCCACGATCGTGCTGCCCTCCTGCACAGTCCTTGAACTGGACACAGCGCGCCGGCTCATCGAGTTCGCCTCCTCCGGTGGGACGTTGATCTCGGTCGGCGCCCTGCCCGAGCACGTCCTCGGCACCGGATCGGCCACCGTGCTGGCCGAGCTGCGCGCGTGTTTCGCGGACGGCCGGGCCGTTGCCGTCCCCATGACGGACGATCCGGGCGACTCGCTCGCCGCGGCGCTCGCCGGGGCGCACCCGGTGGTCCGGGCCCCGGTCCCCGCACTCGCGCGCCGTGTGGATGGCGCCACCTTGGTGTTCCTGACCGCCGCCGCCCCACGGGCAACCCGAGCGGCCGTCGCGGCCCCCGACGAGCGGGGCGCCGCACTGGGCTGGCTGGATGCCCGGTACGACTTCGATCCGGACCGCTACGCGCGCGGCGCACGGGTGCGGGTGCGGGACGTGGTGGGCCCTGCGGTCCTGCTGGATCCGTTCGGCGGCGCTCCCCGGAGGCTTCCGGTGCGGCCCGCCGACGACGACGTGCGGGCCGTGGAGGTCGATGTCCCCTTCGATACGGGCCCCGCAGCGGTACTGGTCCTTCCGGCGAGGACCCGGGAGACGGCCATGACCACAACGGCCGACGCACCCGGCACACCCGCACCGGACGTCACCACCATCGAGATCCCTCCGGACGCGGACTGGGACATGACGCTCGTGCCGACCCTCGACAACACCTGGGGCGACTTCGCCCGCCCCGCGACCGGCCGGGTCGCCGGCCCGGCCGTCACCGAATGCCGGACCTTCCGGCACCGCGTGGAAGAGACCGGGGAGGACGGCGTACGCGACGGATGGGCCGTGCCGGACCGCGCCGACGATCCGGTCGCGGCCACGGTCCACGCGACGTTCGGCCCGCACGCGGTCGTGCTCGGCGACGGCCCCGGCCACGACGTCCCGTCGGCCCTCGAATGGTCCGACACACTGGGCGTGTACAAGGACCCGATCCACCGTGCCGTTCTGGGGCCCAAGGGGCATGTGCCGGAGGAGTTCGTACACATCGGCCCCACCGCCGCCGAAGAGGTGGTGCGGCTGCGCATGGAACTGCTCCTCGACGAGGCCTTCGACGGACACCTCGCGATCGGGGCCGCGGCGGCGAAGCGGGCCCGGCTCGACGGGGCCCCCGTCTCCCTGGACGACGGGGGCCACCTTGCGATGGGCCCGGTAGGAGTGGCAGCGGGCCGCCGTCTGCTCGAACTGGAGCTGACACCCGATCAGGATTGTGATCTGCGGGCGCATGTGGCGCTCGTACGCGATCCGGAGCGCTACCGGCGTCCGGAATGGATTCATGCCTCCGGGACGACGGGCACGACGCTGCATCTCTCGGCCCTCCCCGTCCGGGCCGTTGTCCAGGTGGCCGCGCGCGTGCCCTGCGTACTGCGCGTCAATGGACAAGTGGCGGGCAGGCAGGGCGGATTCGACCCGTACGCCGAACACGCGGTTCCGCGCGTGCGACGGCATGACGTGGCGGCGGCCCTGCGCATCGGTGCCAACGACATCACGGTGGAGACGTCCGGGGGCGGCGGCCGCGCGGTCCTGGTGGATGCTGTTTTCGACGACGGGAACGGCAACCGTGTCGCGACCCTGCACAGCGACGCCCGCTGGTGGGCCGAGAGTGCACAGGGGCGTGTGCCGGTCGCGGTACGTCGCGCGCCGGTGGGTGACCCTGCCGCGCTGTATCTGCGCCGCCGCCCTCATCCGCTGCCGGGCGCCGCCTGGCTGGATCCGACCGCGGACGACGGCACGGTGGTGCCGGTCCGGTTCGCGGTCCCGGGGCGCCGGGGGGCGGTGGAGTGGCTGTGGTGCGAGCTGCCGCCGGGCGCCACCCGGTTGACTGCGCTCGTGCGCGGGGAGACGACTGTCTTCGTGGACGGCTCCGAGTGCACTGGGGCCGTCACAGCCGTCCACTCGCGGGACGTGCTGACCGTGACCGTCGGCCTTTCGGCCGGTGGCCCCTCCGGGCCCCGGGCCGCGGCCCTGCGCGTCCGGACGCGCCCCGGGTACGAGGGGGGCGCCGCGCTGGCCGGGCCCGTGCGCTGTGAGGTGGGGCCCGGGCGGATTCGTGTCGGCGACTGGGAGACGCAAGGCCTCGCCGAGTACAGCGGCGGTGTGCGGTACCGCCGCGTGGTGACCCTGCCCGCCGAGGCCGCCCCGGGGCGTGTGTCGCTCGACCTCGGGCGGGTCCGCGGCACGGCGGAGGTGCGGGTCGGTGGCGTCGCCGCGGGGGTGCGCGTGTGCTCCCCGTACGTCTTCGATCTGACGGGTCTGGTCGGGCCCGGCGCCAATACCCTCGACATCATCGTGTTCGGGACGCTGGCACCGCACCTGGACGCGACGAGCCCGACCCACTTCGTCTTCCCGGGCCAGCGTGTCAGCGGATTGCTGGGTCCCGTACGGCTGCGGGCCGGTGGTTCCGACGAGGGGTCGGGGGCAGCTTCGACACCGTCCTGACCTCCCCGTGTCGACACCGTCCCGGCCACCCCGCTTTCGTCGCCCCGGCCACCCCGTCAAGAACGCGTGAAGAGATCACCGTTCCGCGCCAAGAACGCGCCATGGACTGCCGTCACCGGCCGGAAGCGGGAACACCCTGAGCAGACCCGATCAAAGGACCGCGAAGCACATGTCCCTGCTCACCTCAGACCCCGGTACGGCACCGAGTGCCGAGGAACCGCCCGATACCGGGGCCCGCCACAAGCTCACCACCCTCACCGGCCTCGCCGCGCTCTCGCTCGACGCAATGGCTTCGGTGGCGTACGGGCCCGAGGCGATCGTCCTGGTCCTGGCAGCGGCCGGCGGCCACGGGCTCGGCTTCACGCTCCCGGTCACCGTGGCGATCGCCGTTCTCCTGGCCGTCCTCGTCGCCTCGTACCGCCAGGTCATCGCGGCCTTCCCGGACGGTGGCGGAAGTTACGCGGTCGCCAAAACGCATCTGGGCCGCCGCACCAGCCTGGTCGCCGCCGCGTCCCTGGTTCTGGACTACGTCCTGAACGTGGCCGTCGCCGTGACCGCGGGCGTGGCAGCGCTGACCTCCGCCTTCCCGGAGCTGTACGGCGATCGCTTGTGGCTGTGCCTCGCGGTTCTGGTCCTGATCACCGGCGTGAATCTGCGCGGGATCGTGGACTCGGCGCGCGCGTTCATCGTGCCGACCGCGGTGTTCGTCGGAGCGATCTTCGTGCTCATCGTGGTCGGTCTGTTCCGCGACGCCCCGGTGAGCACGGAAGCGGCCGTCGGCCATGCCTCCGTACTCGCCGGCAACGCCACCACGGTCGGTGCGCTGCTCCTGCTCAAGGCCTTCGCCTCGGGCTGTTCGGCGCTCACGGGTGTGGAGGCGATCGCCAACGCCGTGCCGTCCTTCCGCGCCCCGGCCGTCCGCCGCGCACAGCGCGCTGAGGTCGCCCTCGGCGCACTGCTCGGTGTGATGCTGATCGGTCTGTCCGTGCTGATCTCCCGGTTCGGGCTGCAGCCGGTCGAGGGTGTGACCGTGCTGGCGCAACTCGCCGACGCGTCCTTCGGGCACAATCTCGCCTTCTATGTCGTGCAGTTCGCCACCATGGTGCTGCTGGCGTTGTCCGCGAACACGTCGTTCGGCGGTCTGCCGGTGCTGCTCAAACTGCTGGCCCGCGACAACTACCTGCCGCATGTCTTCGGGCTCAAGGCCGACCGGCAGGTCCACCGCCACGGCGTCCTCACACTCGCGGCCGTCTCCGCCGCGCTCCTGGTCTTCTCCGGGGGCGACACCAACACCCTCGTCCCGCTCTTCGCGATCGGCGTCTTCGTCGGCTTCACCATCGCCCAGACCGGCATGGTCATCCACTGGCGCGCGGTCCGCGGCACCAAGTGGGCCGGCAAGGCGTTGCTGAACGGCCTGGGCGCGCTCCTGACGGGGGTCAGCGCGGTCGTCGTCACGGCCACCAAGTTCCACGACGGCGCCTGGCTGATCGTGGTCACCCTGCCCCTGCTGGTCGTCGGCTTCGAGTCCGTCCACCGTGCCTACTCCAGGATCGGCGAGCGGCTGGGCGTCGGCCGCATCCCGGAGCCACCGCACCGCGACCGCTCGCTGGTCGTGGTTCCGGTCTCCTCCCTCACCCGGCTCACCAGCGAGGCGCTCACCGCCGCTGTATCCCTCGGCGACGAGGTCCATGCGGTGACGGTCTGCCACCCGGACCCCGAGGACCGCGAGCAGACCGAGGCGCTGGAGCGGGACTGGGCACTGTGGAACCCGGGCGTCCCCCTGGTCCGGATCGCCTCTGCCCGCCGCACGGTCGGCCGACCGGTCGCCGCGTACGTACGCGAGATGGCGGCCACCGATCCGGGCGTACGGATCACCGTCCTCATCCCCGAGGTCGAACCGGCCCACATGTGGCAGCGGCTGCTGCAGAACCAGCGAGGGGCAGTCGTCGCGCACGCCGTCCGCCACGAGACGGACGCGGTGATCTGCAGACTGCGGTTCCGGCTGTTGGATCCGCCCCTGAAGGTGTGAGCGGCTGCACGACCGTCAAGGACGACGTGACGCGGCGGTTGTTGCGGTCACGTGCTGAGCAGGCGGTTGAAGAACGAGCGGTAGCGCTGAAGTGCTATCCGCAGGTCCTCGGTGAGGACCTCTTCTCCACGGCCCCACTGACTCTCAAGCCCTTCCTTCCGGGATGCGAATGAACTGGCGAGCGACTGCATGACCTCGGCGACCAATGCATCGGCCGTACGCACGGCATCCTGCGGATCGTCGACGAAGGCGGTCTGGATCGCCTTCCATCTGGTGTGGAACTCCTCGGCTTCCTCGGGCCCGAGGAGTGGCTCGTTCTCCTGGGCCTGTTCGGGCGCCGAAGGCTGCGGTGTGCCCGCCGCCGGCTTCGGCGCCGCGGCCTCGTCCTCGGAGGCCGGTGACTCGCTGCCTCGGCCTGCCTCCGAGCCTTCCCGACGACCGGCAAGGTCCTCTGTACTCAGGCCTTCCCTCGTCGCACCACCGTGATTGTCCGTTCCTCTGTCTTCATGCTGCATGTTTCTCCACCTCGTCCGGCAGCAGCTTCATGGGGTGCTCGCGCCATGCCTGCCGTCACCGTGGACGCCTTGGTCATGTGCGCTGCGTCCCCGTTCACGTGCGCTGCGTCCCCGGCTTTTCGCCGTTGCTGAGCAGATCGTCGAAGAGCGCGCGGTAGTGCACCATCGCTCCCCGCAGTTCCTCAGTGGTCGTCTGCCGGCCACTGGTCCGTGTGTTGACCTCGTGGGCCGCGCGATAGTGCTCCAGCGTGCGTCCGTGTTCGACGGACAGGTCCTTCACCTGCTGCTCGTACCCCTCGGTCGGATAACCGCGTTCCCTCATGAGCCGGGTCACCAGTTGATCCGCCTCACCGACGGCCTCGTCGGGGCTGTCGACGAAGTGTTCCTGCACGCCGTTCCACTGTTGCGCGTACTGTTGCCGGGCCGTCGGGGTCAGCGGTTTCACATCGAGGTCGTCATGGCGTTGTTCACGCGCGCGCAAATCGCGCTCTGCCGCCATGCGACCGTCCCCGGTTTCAACAGCGCGCTCGTATTCCGGCCCGAAGCGATCCCGCAGGTGTTTGCGCCGAATGGCGAGCCTCAAGACCAACGCGAGTGCGACGAGCACCACTACGACAACGATGGCAATAATGATTCCTGTGGACACCTGGCCCTCCATTCAGGTCAGCCATGATCCCGCGATCGGCGGCTGCCCCAGGGGCGTTGCACTCCGATGCGCGCGCACCCCTCGGTGCAGGAGCGATTGTCTTCCGGCGAGCCGCCCTCAAGCAGATTCGAGTCTGTTTGATCGGTCATCGCGGTCGCCCTTTCCGAAGAAAGGTCGTTCGACTCCACCCGGGCCATTCTACGTGCGGTTTACCCACATCGCTCAAGAAGAAATTTCTTGCACCGGTTACCAACCTCTGACAAGAGGAGTCCCGTCCTCGCGGAGCGGCCACCGGCCCCCCGGTCAGGGGCCCTCAGGAAACCGCGAGCGGGGGGCTCCGGTGAACGTCATCGAGTACTGAGGGCAGGTCTCCGAAGCGTGTGCCTGCCCTCAGCACCGGGCTCATGTCTCACTCGTCATCGCCTGCGCCCGCGCCCCGGAGCAGGTGCGCTCGCGCTCTCCAACGGAGCGGCCATTGCCCGCCTCGCATTGGCCTCCGCCTCGCGTTCGAAACGGTCGGACGGGTCCGAGACCCTGAGGCCGTCGCCGTTGTCCGTGCCGGCCACGCGTCCCTTGCGCTGTTGGATGACATGGGTGAGTTCACGGGCCAGGGTGTGCGGGTCGGCCCCGCCCGCACCGATCACGACGTGATTGCCCGAGGTGTAGGCACGGGCACCCACCTCCGCGGCGGAAGTACGGGCCGCGCTGTCGTCGTGCACGCGGACGTCGGAGAAGTCGGAGCCGAGGCGGGCCTCCATCTCGGTACGGACGGGTTCGTCCAGCGGCCGCCCCGATGAGCGGAGCACTGCGTGCACCGTGGCGCGCTGAACGGTCTGCGGGTTCTCCGGCCCGAATGCGCTGTGCTCGCCCTCTTCCTCGACCATGCGCGCCACGGCGGCGTTGCCGACGGTGCGCTGCAGACTCATCGCCCGCGCAGGCGTCAGATGGCCGCGACCGGGCCGGAACACCGACTCCGCACGTCCGGCCACTCGCTCCGAAGGCCCCCCGGCGCACCGTCTTTGCCGACCGTTCGTATGCGTACACAGCTACTGGCCCCTTCCACCGCGACCGGGGGCGACGACGGCGGATCGGACGCCGCTCACCCTGTGGGCTCGCCCGTACGATCCTGTCGACGCACTCCGCGGGAAGAAGAGCCTTGCAGGGCAGGGGCCTTGTCCCGGAGGGCAGCGTCTCCCGGCCTCCGGGACGCAGCCCCTCACCCCCGGCTCACACCGCCGGCCGGGAGAGGTACGGCCGGGATTTTCCGGAGGCGCTAACCTCCGTCACGTCCCCGCGCACGGTCCAGCCAGGGGCCGAACTCGCTTTCCCGGACCAGTCGGCCGAGTTTGCGGTACTCCTGGAACACGGCCGAGACGAGCTGCTCCATCCCGAGCGGTCTCCCGGATTCCGCCGCCAGATAGGCAGCGGTCACCGCACACGCCCGGATCGACCCTCCCGCCAGCTCGAAGCGTCCCGCGCAGAATTCCAGGTCGAGTTCCGCGTCGCGTGGGATCGCCGTGCCGAGGCAGCGGTCCCACAGGGCCAGTCGCTGCTGGGCGTCCGGCATGGGGAACTCCGCGATCACGTCGAGGCGGCGGGTGAAAGCCTCGTCGAGATTGGCCCGCAGATTGGTGGTGAGCACCGCGATCCCGTCGAAGGACTCCATCCGCTGCAGCAGATAGGCCGACTCCACGTTGGCGTGGCGGTCGTGCGCGTCCTTGACCTGTGAGCGCTTCCCGAAGATGGCGTCCGCCTCGTCGAACAGCAGGATGCCGTTGACGTCGGACGCCTCGACGAAGATCCTTTCGAGATTCTTCTCGGTCTCACCGATGTACTTGTCCACCACGGTGGACAGATCGACGACGTAGAGCTCCATGCCCAGCTCCGACGCCACCACCTCGGCGGACATGGTCTTTCCGGTGCCGGACTCACCGGCGAACAACGCGATGACCCCCCGCCCCCGGCCGCCACCCGGCCGCATCCGCCACTGCCCGAGCACCTGCTCGCGGTGACGTGCGCGCAGGGCGAGTTCGGACAGCTGGCGGCGGGTCGCAGGAGGCAGCACGAGGTCGTCCCAGCCGACCGCGGGCTCGATGCGGCGGGCGAGCCGTTCGAGCCCCGCGCCGTTCTGTGCCCGGACCGCCGTGCGCAGGTCCTGTGCGTCCACCGGACGCTCCTCCAGGACAGCCAGCCGGGAGGCGACGGCGGCGGCCTTGCGCACCTGCTCGGAGTCGAGCCGGTAGGAGGCGGTGGCCTCGATGAGGCCATCGTCGGCCGACGCGTTCTCGGCGGGCAGCCCGACGGACGTGCCGGCCTCGGCGAGCGCCCGACGCCACTGCCGCGCCACGCCCCCGGGGCCGGGGTGCAGGACGTGGACCGGAACCGGGCTCTCCCTGGTCCACAGGGGGTCCCAGTTCTTCTTGCCGTACGCGATCAGGGGAGCACCGCTGACCGCCGCGCAGAGGCCGCCGAGCAGCCGGGCTCCCTCGGGCCGCTCGGGGGCGAGAGCTTCGAGCGGCCCGAGGACGACCCCGCCGCCGCTCAGCCGGGCCTCGGCCGCCAGGGTCTGTACGAGCTCTGCCGGTTCGGGAGCCGCGGCGAGTGCCGCGACGTCTACCACCAGCGGACGACGCCCCGCGGCGAGAAGCGCCTCGACCGCCAGTCTGCCGGGGTCGCCTCCCCGGTCGAGCAGATGCACCAGGCCGCTGCCCGTGCCCAGCGCCGCCGCGACCCGCAGGGTCTCCGGTCCGGTGTCCGGCTCCTCCTCGGGCCCGACCGACCGGACGAGGCCGCGCAGCCTCCCATCGGTCTCGTCGTCACCGAGCAGGTACGCGCTGATCCGGTCCGGCACTCGCAGCACCCGCGAGAGCAGCGGGCGGTCGGCTTCCAGGACCTGCAGCAGCGCGCCCGCGACCAGCGGGGCGGACGGCGAGAACCGGAAGCGGCCGGAGCTCGCGGCAGGCAGCCCGCAGAGTTCAAGTGCCAGGCCGATGGTCGGCCTTCGCTGGGTGAGGTCGTCGTTGAGGTAGCCGTAGAGCCGCTCGAACCGGCGGTCGATGTCCGGGGCCATCGCGACCAGCAGGAGGTCGACGTCCAGCGGTACCAGGCCGAAGTTCTCGGCGAGCTGCCGGATCCGGCTCCCGGGCGGGGAGTGCGGCGAAGGCTCGGAGCCGTACGCCGGAACGGGCGCGAACGCGTCGCGGGACTCCGTGATCCGCTCGGCCGCCTCGGGGGTGAGGTACTGCCCCCGGTACGGATCGTCCGGTTCCGGGTCGGCGGCCCGCCGGACCGCCACAGCGTGTCTCACCCGCTGCTCGACGTGGACCAACCGCTCCCAGAGGTCCTCGATGCCCGCCGTCGGGGTGCCGGACAGCTCGCGGACGGCATGGGTGCCCTGTGTCATGGTCATCGAGCCGCGCCCCCGCGCCTGCGCCGACCGGGCGGCAACTGCCGTTCACGTTCCGCGGCGAAGCCCTGCCCGCCGGGGTCGGACGCCCCGTCGTAGCGCAGCCGACGCCCCGCTCCCGCCCCGTCGCCGTCCCGTGCGGGCGCGGCCTTCACCACCAGCCCTTCGGTGACCGGCGGACCTGCGGAAGTCCGTTCACCGGCCAGCGGTGCCCACACACGCAGGTCGATCGCGGCCTTGAGCTCACCGCCGAGCGCGGACCACACGTCCGAGGCGGACGGCCCGTCGGTGCCCGGACCCGCCGCCTCGATCTCCACGGTCAGCCCGAGCTCCGCGAGGCTGCCTGTGTGCATACGGGCGGGCAGGACGTCCGACCGTACGAGGCAGCGCAACACCTCGGAGAGCAGGCGGTGTTCGTCCTGCGGGCGGTTGGTCCAGGCGGTCACCAGATAGGTCAGCTCGAACCAGCGCGGCGGGGTCCGCCAGCCGATGACCACTCCTTGGTCGTCGTGCTCCTCGGCCGTGCCGGTACGGCGGCGGGCCGCGTCCTCACGGATGCCGTGGAGGAAGACACTGATCGTGGGGGCGTTGCGCCGGGCGGACCAGTCCTTCGTCGGTGCGTCGAAGACCAGGTCGACACCGCTCTCCTCAAGGCCGGCGTCGACCAGCAACAGCCGCAGCCCCTCGTCCACTTCGTGGATCATCGACGCCCCACCTCGTCCGGCGGGACGATGGTGCCGCTGACCACCAGGAAGGGTGTGGTGACCGGGCTGAACCCCGGCCCGCTGGCGGTGATCGTGCGCGGCCCCGTCTGGTCCTTCGCCAGGATCAGCAGCTGCGCGATGAACGTACGGTCCCGGCGCGGGACGGTGCGTGGTGCGGCTGCTGTGATCCCGGGCTTCCAGCTGAGCTTCACCGGTGCTCCGGGCGGGAAGTCCTTGCCCCGTACGGAGGTGACGAACCCCGGTTTGCCGACGGCGGGCACCGCGATGATCCGGGGCTGGAGGATGCGCAGCGATTTCCTGGAGACGTTGTCACCCTTGTCGGCGTCGGTACCGGTGGTGGTCAGCGTTCCGGTGATGCTCGTCCTCAGTGCCCGGTCCGGCTTGAGCACGACACGGACGACCGTGGAGGCGCCCGGTGCCAGGTCGGGCAGCGTGCACACCCCGGCGGCACACCCCGCAGGAAGTGGACCCGCCGGGATCCGCGCGGGCAGTCCGAGCTTCAGCCGCAGACCGGTGGCGAGCGCGTTGCGGCCGTTGCGCACGGTGTACGTCACCACCACCCGGCCGCCGACGAAGCCGGGGCTGGGCTGTGCCCGCACCGTGACGCCTGGCCCCGCCTTCGGCTCGGGCTCGGGCGCCGGAGGCCGGGGCGGCGAGGTCGAAGGAGACGGGGTGGGCGTCGGCGTCGGGGGTGCGTCCTGGACCGGGACGATCGTCCCGGAGGCGTTGTCCGTGGGGTTCGGGTCGAGTACGGCTCCGGTGACCGACCAGCCGATCTGCTGGTCCCCCGTCGTCACGCCGGTCAGCCGAGCGGTGACCTCCACACTGGTCCCGGGCCGGAGCACGCCCAGGTCGCACTGCGGCGACCCGGTGGCGCAGGGCCCGTCCGGGGTGGTGAGCTCCTCCAGACGCACGCCGGGAGGGGCGTCGACGGTGAGCACGGTGCCGGGCGAGGGCGCCGGACCCTTGTTGGTGACGGTGACCGTCACAGACACGGAGGAACCGACCTCCACCGCGGGTCCGGTGGGCGGTGCGGTCAGCGACAGGTCGACCGACTGCTGGAAGGCGGGCTCCTTCTGCCGCCCGGTGAGGCTGTCGCCGAACGGTGTCAGCGTGCCGGAGGAGAGGTCGAGCATGGACAGCTGTTCCGGGGAGTTCGGCGCGAGCGCCCTGCGTGAACTCAGTACCAGCCGTCCCGCGTCCGGGGACCAGGCCACGTCGCGGGGCTGGAAGGGCCCGGTCCGCGAGGTGTCGGGGATGTCCTGGTGGCATGCGTCGGGGTTGTTCCGCTGGACGGACGGAAGCACGACCCGGCACTCGCCGCCGGTCAGCGAGGTCACGATGATTCCGGCGCGCTCGTTGACCTGGCCGCCGCCGTCCTTCCGGTTGAAGGCGATCGAGCTGCCGTCGGGGGAGAAGGCGGGGCTGTCGTCGATCTTCTTGCATTCACCGGGGCAGATGGTGACGCTGAGGTCCCGCTGCTGGTCGAGCGCCGCCACCGGGACGGTCCAGATGTGCTTGATGCCACCCAGGCCCCGGATCACGTGGTTGCGGGTGAACGCGAGGGTGGTTCCGTCCGACGACCAGGTCGGCTGTGCGTCACCTCCTGCCAACTGCCCTTCCGGCGGAACTACTTTGCCCACGATCGCTCCCGTGGCGACGTCCGCGATGAGAATGCTGCTCGGCCCCGGCTGCCCGTCGACCCTGCCGGGAGAGCTCCTGGTGAACGCCAGCTTGGTACCGTCGGGCGAGAACGTGGGGTCGGTGTCCCAGTCACGGGGACCGCGCCCGTCGAGCGGCATCGCTGCCTCGTGGGTCCCGTCGGCGTCGGCCAGCCAGATCTGCTCGACGCGCTCCTTCTCCGGACCCGCGAAGCGGGTCAGGACGATGCGCCTGCCGTCCGGTGTGTAGTTCTGCCGCTCGGTCCAAGGGTCGTAGGCGGCCGCCGGATTGAACAGCGGGTCCTTGGCGGGGTCGGTGTTCGTATTGGCCTCCGGGTCCTCCTTCAGGATGGGGAGCCCGAGATCCCGCGGGTCCGAACCGTCCTGCCTGACGTCCTGGAGCGTCACGTCGTTCGCCTCGCGAGGGGTCCGCCGTGCCACGACGGTGGTCCCGGAGTCCGCGGGCCCCATCCAGGTGGGCGATTCGACCGCACGGTCCTCGCCGAGCGTCAGGCCCGGCTCGTTCCCGTCGAAGGCGGTCGTCCGGTAGACGTGGTCGTAGTCCTTGCACCCGCAGGTCGTGTCGGGGCTGAGGAAGAGCAGGCCGTTCCCGTCCGGCAGCCAGGCGGCCGAGCGGGTGCGCCAGTTCGCCTGGACACCGGCCAGCAGGGGACGGTCGGTCCCGATTCCCTCGGTCACCCGGAGCCGGGGTCCCGTCTCCTCGTCCGTGGTGAGGGTGTACGCCACAAGAGCGCGGTGGGAGTCGTCGTCCACCGGGTTCCACTCCGGCTCGGTCGCGTCGCCGGGCGGGCCGTCACTGATCACCCGCGCCGCGCCGCCGGCCACGGCCAGTTCGTAGATCAGGCCGGTCCGCCCGGGACCGGAGTCGCAGGAGTACGCGATCCGCGAGCCGTCCGGGGAGAAGGTCGGGGAGGTCTCGTTGTTGGGGGTGTCCGTCAGCCGCCGCAGGCCGGAGCCGTCGATCCCGACGGTCCACAGTTCACGCTGGACCACACCGTCCGGCCCCCGCTCCGCGGAGTCGAACACCACGGTCCGCCCGTCCGGGGAGAGTTCGGGGTGTGCGGCGTCCCGGCCGGTGGTGAGCTTGCGTACCGCTCCGCCCGCGTCGCGCACGTACACCTGCGGGCGCACGCTGTCGCGCAGGCTGGTGAAGACCAGCAACTCGCCGCGGGCGGAGGGGTCCTGGTCGTAGTGGACCGGTCCGGAGCCGAACAGCGGGGCGCTGGTGGCCGGGTCGGAGACCCGGCCGAGGCTGCGGTGTTCGGTCCCGGCGTAGGCGATGCGCCCGGCATCCACCGGCGCTTCGTCCGCTGCCGCGGCGAGCCGCGGCGCACCCTGAGGAGCGGACGCGGAACCCGCCACCAGCAGCGGCGCCAACAGCACCACAGCGCCCGTCAGTCGGCCCAGCCGGGTATGCCTCGCAGGGCCAGCAGTGCCGGTCACGGCCCACCTCACAGTCCTGTTGATGACTCTCCAAGACAAGCATCGTTCCTGCGCGGGGCCAAGGACAGGTCCGGAGTACCCGGAGCGGGGGAAGGGGGTGTTGCCCTTTGCGGCGCCTTCCGGGCCCCTTGCCCGGCCGCTGGGGCCAGGAACACCGGCGAGCCCCCGCGCGGCGACGTCCGCATGCCGTCCGCACGGGAGCCCGCGGCAGTACTCAGATGAGTCCGTGTCGCATGGTGTAGCCGACGGCGTGGGCCCGGTTGCGCAGTTCGAGCCGTGTCACCACCTCATGCAGCACGTTCTTGACGGTGCGTTCGGAGTACGAGGTCTTCTGTGCGATCTCCGCGGTGCCGTAGCCCTCCGACACCAGCCTGATCATCTCCGCCTCCCGCGTCGTGAGGGTGGAGAGCGAGAGCCCCCGGGGGTCGAGGACCGTGCGCTGGAGGCTGCTGACATGGTCGAGGAGCCTTCCGAGCAGGTCGCCCGGCAGCACTCCTTCGCCCTTCGCCATCGCCGTCACCAGGTGGACAAGGCTGTCCTGGTCCGCCTCCCCGCGCCTCAGTACGGCGGCGACGCCGCACTCGATCATGGTCTGGAGCGCGCCCGATTCGAAGAACCCGACGACGAGTCCGGTGCGGGTCGCGGTGTTGCGCTGGAGACGCTGCAGGAGCTGGACGGTGCGCTCGTCCACCATGTCCACTACTACTAAGGAGACTTGGGCCCGGTCTGCCTCGGAATCCGCTATCAGCTCTATCTCCGGCCGTGGGCGCATTTGGTGAACCACACCGGTGCGCAGGATCAGGTCCTCCGCGTACACGGCTACGGAGACCCTGCCCCCGGGAGCCTCCTCGGCGCTGCCCTCGGCGGAGCGCTCCGATGCAGAGGGCCTGCGGTACTGGCCGCGCTCCACTGCTCTGGTCTTCGTGTCTGCTGTCGTCGTCATTCGATTGCGTGCCTGTCTTCCTCAGATGCTTCCGTCCGATACGCCCGTTGCCGCACTCGACCGCGGCGGCCTCCGGCACGGTGAACGGGCCCGGGGAAGGGACGCTTGGACATCGCGCTGTTGTGCCGTCAGGGCACCACCCCTGCCCGATCGTTGCCCTCGCGTCTCTGCTGCGCAGCCGCAGGGGCGGCCTAACGTCGCATCGTGACCACATCTGCCGAACTCGAAACGCATACGCTGACGGTGTCGCCCGGCGCCGAAGCGACGACGACACTGACCGTGCGCAACGACGGCGACATCGTCGAGGCGTACACGCTCGAAGTGGTCGGCGACTGCGCCGCTTGGAGCACCGTCGAGCCGGCGCGCGTGTCCCTCTACCCGGGTACCTCCGAGGTGGTGACCGTACGGCTCGCGCCGCCCAGGTCCCACGAGGTCCGGGCCGGTGAGATACCCCTGGGTGTCCGCGTTCTGCCCACGGAGCACCCCGAGTCGGTGGCGGTCCCCGAGGCCACGGTCGTCGTCGGGCCCTTTCACGAGCTCCGGGCGGAGCTCGACCCGCGCCGACGCTCCGGCTGGCGGGGCGCCCGGTTCCGGACCTCGGTGCAGAACAAGGGGAACACCGCGGTCGACGTCGCTCTCACCGGCAAACAGGCCGGGGAGGAACTCCGCCTGGCCTTCACCCCGGCCCAACGGCGCCTGGAACCGGGCGAGTCCACCGAGGTGGCCCTGCGGGTACGGGCCCGGAAACTGATCTGGTTCGGCCAGCCGGTCGCCTGGCCGTTCGAGGTCGAGGCCGCCGAGAGCGCCGAACGGGACACCGACAGCGAGCAGTCCGGCCGGTCCGAGGCGTTGCCCGGCGAGTTCGCGCAACTGCCGATACTGCCCAGGTGGCTGCTGATCGTCCTGGCCGCGCTGCTCGCGCTGCTGCTCGCGTGGTTCGCGCTGGTCCGGCCCGCGGTGCGGAGCACCGCGAAGCAGGCGGCGAACGAGGCCGCGCAGGAGAAGACACCCCGCAATGAGCAACAGGGTGCGACGACGGGCGGCGCGGGCGATCCGTCCGGTGGTCAGGGGGAGAACCAGGGGCAGGGGGACGGTACGGGCAAGCCGAACACGTCCGGAGGCTCCGGTTCGGGCGGTTCCGGCTCGGGAACGGGCGGAGGATCGGGGGGCACCCAGCAGAGCTCGGCGACGATCGATGTGCAGACCGGTTCCGGGGCCGCGAAGAAGGGGACGTACCGGGTCCCGAAGGGGAAGGTATTCGGAATCACGGACATCGTGGTGGCGAACTTCCAGGGCGACGAAGGAGTACTGACCATCTCCTTCGGCGAGCGGAAGATCACCACCATCGCTCTGGAGACCTTCCGCAACCAGGACTATCACTGGGTCACCCCCATCGAGATTCAGGAGAACGACACGGTCACCGCGTCCGTGACCTGCGCCAAACCTGGCACACCAGCGACCGGAACTCAGGCTTCCGGTTGTCATCAGGTACTCAACGTCAGCGGTGTACTGAGCGATCTCGCACCGTAGAAACAAAGCGTCCGTCCTCCTGCTTCCCCCACAGGGAAGACAACAGCAGGAATCCCCGATCGAGGGAACCCGGCCCGCCGGTCTTTGGCAGTTTCTCTTTCCTGTGCACACAAGAGGTGGACCAGGCCGCCCGGGTTCCCGTGACACCGGCAGCGGATGAGGAGTTTCCGGTCACAGGCCCCTCGGAGAACGCCGGAAGAGCACGGTGGGGCGGTCAAGGGCCGGATTCGGTCACCGGATCCCGATCGGATAGGCGGTGCCTGCGAATTCTGGCTGTTTTCCGTCGAGCCCCCGGCCGGCGGACGTCTTTTGAGAATCCGGAGTCCACCTTGCCGTCACGCGACCGGACCGGGAAATGCGGCAACCGCCGCGACCGGTCCGCAGGGGGAAGCATTTCCTGTCGCACGGGTGCCTGGGAAGGCAGCACCCTTGCCCCGTGTCCAGGACCTTGAGACCTACTGTCCGCCACAGCCGCCGAGGAAGACTCGGCGGCGAACGAACGACCACGCGAAGGAGCGAGCATGCCGTCGTACCTCACCCCCGGTGTATACGTGGAGGAGGTGCAGTCCGGAGCGAGGCCCATCGAGGGAGTCGGCACCGCGGTCGCAGCCTTCGTAGGTTTCGCGGAGACCGGCCCCTTCCACCAGCCGACGCTGGTGACGAACTGGGACCAGTACGTCCAGACCTTCGGTACCTTCACCGCCGACACGTACCTGACGCCCGCGGTCTACGGATACTTCGCCAACGGCGGCGGCGCGGCCTACATCGTGCGCATCGGTGGCCCCGCGCAGGACTCGGGACAGGGATCCGCCGCCGAAGTGGCCCCGCCCGCCGCCATCGGAGGGTTCCTGGTCTCCGCACGGCCCGGTACTAGCGGAGACCTCTCCGTCGAGGTCGCCGATGCCGAGGGCGAGAACCCTCCGGAGGACCGGTTCCGGCTGCTGGTACGGCAGGCCGGCAAGGTGGTGGAGACCTACGACGTCTCCACCCGCAAGAACGTCAAGGGCTATCTGGTCGCCCAGACCCGCCAGTCCAAGCTCATCCAGGTCACCGAGCAGCCTGGCGCCACCCCGACCCGCCCCGAGAACCAGACCCTCTCCCTCGCGCCCACCGCTGCCGCCCCCGGAGCCGGTGTCGCACGGCTCGACCCGGCCGAGTACGTCGGCGACGCCGCCGCCCGCACGGGGTTCGCGGGTCTCGAAGCGATCGACGAGATCACCATGGTCGCCGTTCCGGACCTGATGAGCGCCTACCAGCGCGGGGACATCGACGCCGAGGGCGTCAAGGCCGTCCAGCTGGCGGTGATTTCGCACTGTGAGCAGATGGGCGACCGGGTCGCCGTCCTGGACACCCCGCCGGGCATGAACGCCCAGCGCGTCCGTGCCTGGCGCAACGACGACGCCGGATACGACTCGCGCTACGCAACCGTGTACTACCCGTGGCTCAAGGTCTTCGACCCGGCGACCGGCCAGAACTCCCTGGTGCCACCGAGCGGCCACGTCGCCGGCGTCTGGGCGCGCAGCGACGGCGAGCGTGGTGTGCACAAGGCCCCCGCCAACGAGGTCATCCGCGGTGCGCTGGACCTGGAGATCCGCCTCAGCAAGGGTGAGCAGGACCTGCTGAACCCGATCGGTGTCAACTGCGTGCGCGCCTTCCCCGGGCGCGGCATCCGGATCTGGGGCGCACGCACCCTCTCGTCCGACCCGGCCTGGCGCTATCTCAACGTACGCCGCCTCTTCAACTACCTGGAGGAGTCGATCCTCCTGGGCACCCAGTGGGTGGTGTTCGAGCCGAACGACGACCGCCTGTGGTCGAGCATCCGACGCAACGTCACCGCCTTCCTCACCGAGGAGTGGCGCCGGGGCGCGCTCTTCGGCCGCACGGCCGAGGAAGCGTTCTACGTCAAGTGCGACCGCGACAACAATCCGCAGGAGTCGATCGACCTGGGCCAGGTCGTGTGCGAGATCGGCGTGGCTCCGGTGAAGCCCGCGGAGTTCGTGATCTTCCGTCTCGCGCAGTTCTCCGACAGCACCAGCCTCGTCAACGAGTGACCCAGCAGGGTCCGCAAACGGAACAGGTGACACAGAGTCATGGCAGAGGGCGACGCTCTTTCCACCCACGTCTTCGGCGTGCAGCTCGGCGGCTATCTCGTCGAGTCGATCCAAGAGATCAGCGGCATGACCGTCGAGGAAGAAGTCGTCGAGGTCCGTCAAGTGACCGCCGAGGGCAAGCAGATCATCCGCAAGCAGCCCGGCGCACGTCAGGCGGGCGAGGTGACGATCACCCGCGGACTCGACAAGAGCAGTGAGTTCACCAACTGGATCAAGGAGACGCTCAACAACGGGGCCGTCGACACCGCGCGCCAGAACCTGACCATCGAGATCAAGGACTCGAAGGGTGAGACGGTCCGGCGCATCCAGTTGATGCAGGGCTGGGCCAGTAAGTGGGAGGGTCCCTCGCTGAAGGCCGGCGAGTCCAGTGCCGCCACCGAGACGGTGACCATCACCTTCGAGGAGATCGTGGTCGAATGAGGCGCAGGACCGTTACGTCGGGCGGGCTCGACGAAGTCCTCGACAGCCTCGCGTCCGCCCCGCCCGCCGCACGCGAGGAGGCGGCTCCAGCGCCGCTTCCGGCCCGGGACCGGGACCGTGACCAGCTGGACCTGCGTACGGAGTTCGAGTTCGAGCTCCCGCGCGGTTACGTCGACGACGAGGGTCAGGTCCATCGGCGCGGCTCGATGCGGCTCGCGACGGCACGTGACGAGCTGCGACCGCAGATCGACCTGCGGGTGAAGGAGAACCCGGCGTACCTGAGTGTGGTGCTGCTGAGCCAGGTGATCACCCAGCTCGGCACCATCACCGATGTGCACGCCGGGGTCGTCGAGCGGATGTACGCCACGGATGTGGCGTTCCTCCAGGACTTCTACCGCCGGATCAACAGCGAGGGCCACACGCACGCGGCAGTGACCTGCCCGCTGTGCCACGGGGCGTTCGAGGTGGACCTCTCGGGTGGGCGCCTGGGGGAATCGTGACGTACGCGCTTCCCCGATTGCGGGAGGAGATCGCGTACGTCGCCTACCACTTCCATTGGCAGCGAGAGGACATTCTCGACCTCACCCACGGCGAGCGTCAGGAGTGGGTGCGGGAGATAGCGCGGATCAACACCCGCGTCAACGAAGGCGGGTGATCGTGTGGGGTTCGGAGACTGGTTCCGCCGAGGGGATCGGCAGCAGCCCGGTACGCCGCCCCGGGGCGGGGTCGGAGCCGACGCCGGGCACAGTCCGGAACCGGAGGCCGATCGGAGCGACAGCGGGGCCGATCAGCAGGACGGCGACCGGGGCAGTGGCTGGGACGGCGGCTGGCGGCAGGTCGCGCCCCCGGCGGTGACGGTTGCCCGGTCCTCGATCGGGGTGAGTGACGGACTGCGGTTCAGAGCCGGCCTCGCCTCGTGGCAGAGCCTCACGTTCGGGAGCGAACTCGGCCATGCCGTACTGCCGTCCGCGCCGGTGGGCCTCATTCATGGCGTCGCCCGTCCGGGCCGCGCGCGTTCCGAGTCTCCCGGTGGACCGCTGCTGCTGCGTGCCGCCCGGACCGGAACGGACGGGGAAGCGGAACCTGCGGCGGGCCTGCCGCCTGCCACGGCGGGCAACGCGAGGGGCAGGGGCGGGGCCGGCGGGAAGCCGGTCCCTGCAACCGTCCAGCGGTCGAGCGGTACGTCGTCCTCCCGCTCCTCGTCCTCCCACTCCTCGTCCCCCCGTTCCTCCGGGAGCGGGGCACCGGGGCGGCAGACCGGCGGTGGCGGCGCAACTGCTCCGGAAGCCTCGGCAGCGGCGGCCCCTGCGAGGAGCACGGCGCGGGGCACAGCTCCGGGACCGGTTTCAAGCCCGGCCGCCGCGTCGGTGTCGCAGCATCCGGCGGACACCGCACCGGCACCGGTCTCGCTCCAGCGCGCCCGGCCCGCCGCCGTACGTCCGCGGCGCACTGCCCCGCCCCTGATCGTTGCCCGGCGTCCGGCGATGGCACTGCGGCACATCGAGGGGATCCTGCCGGCCACGGCCTCCGCACCGGCCACTCCCGCCATCACCACCACCGCAGTACAACGGGGCGCGTCGGAGCAGACCGCGCCCGCCCGGCCGGACCGCTCCGGCGGTGCGGCTCCTGCTGCCGCGCCGGGCCCCGCACCATCACCGGACCGCACCACCGACCGTCCCACCACCGCAGCGGTGCGGCCCGCCCTGGGCCGGCCCCTGCGAGAACTGCCCACCGGGGCCGTACCCTCCGGCCCGGCAGCGCGGGGCGAGGCCGTCCCGTCCGCCCCGGAAGGGCAACAGGCAGCGGATATGCCTGTGCTTCAACGCCAGGCATCGGACACGGCAACCCCTGCGGTGACGACCACGCCCTCGTCGGAGGCGACGAAGCCGTCGGTGCGTCAGCCGTCGGTGCGTCAGCCGTCGGCCCCGCAGGTTCGTCCCCCGGAAGCCCGGTCCCCGCAGCCGCCACAGCCCGACAGGTCCGGCTCACAGGCTCGTGCCCGCGGCGGGATCGGTACGCCCCTTCCTTCGCTTCCGTCGACAGCCAGGCTTCAGAACGACGCTCCGCTGCTCGGTGACCGCCGTCGGACACATCCGGGAACCACGGGCCCGCGACAGGGCACGACATCGGCGGGAGAGTCCGGGGCGCCCCATCCGCCCTCCGCACCGGCCGAGCCGATGTCGAAGCCCCTGAACGCGCCCGCCGAGATGCCGGTGCGCTCATCCCCCGTGCCTGCTCGGCCAGGTGCGTCCGCACAGGAGCCTGCGGCTGTCCAGCGTGCGGCGGTGGACACCACGCGTACGAGCACGCCCACCACCACCCCTTCCCCTTCCGCTCCCGCTCCCGCTGGGCCGGTTCGTGTCCGGAGGATCACCCCGGAGCGGGAGAAGGGGCGGACATCCGGGCCTGCTGCCCGCGCAGCGGAGCCGACGCCCGCCGTCCAGCGGTCGAGGGCCCTGCTCGCGAGCAGGGCCCTGAAGGTGAGCACCGGCTCCAGCGAGGGCTTTTCGGCGCCGACGACAAGCAGCACAGCCCGGCCGGTCGTGGCGGCCACCTGGCGTCGTGATGTCCAGCAGCCGGGGTCCGGCACGCTGTCCCGTGCTCCCGGGAGCACGGGGCCCGGGGAGCCCCGGACCCCGTCGGGTGCCGCATCCGGGCCGGCACTTCCTCACCCGCGCACCCGTCCCGCCGAAGCTGCTTCGCCGCACCGGCCCCATGAGACCGGCGTCGGGACGGTGCCCGGCGGGCTGACGCCCAAGAGGTCGGCGCCCGAGGGGCCGACGCCCAGTGGCAGCACCATTCAACGCCTCGTGCCCGGGAACCCGTCGTCCGCCACCTTCCGGAGCGGGACGCCCTCGGGCCGGACGCCCGCAGGTGCCCCCGGTCGCGCTCCGGGGGCCGGAGCCGGAGCCGGAGCCGGAGTCGGAACCGGAGCCGGAACCGGAGCCGGAGCAAGCGCGGACCGGACGGGTCGCGGACCGGGGGTCGGCGGCTCCCTGATACGGCTCGTGCAGCGTTCGGTGCGCGGCGGCGCGACAACGCCCCCGTCCCGCCCCGAGGCCCGCCCGCCGGAGCAGCAGCCCATGCAGTCACACTCCGCCCGCCGTCCCGGACCGCCGTCCCCGGCACCACGAACCGCACCTTCAACCCCGTTCGTGGCCCCCTCCGCAGCCTCCTCCTTGCCGTACGCCGCTCAGCCGGTTCCCGTCGTGCGCCCGCATCCGCCCGCACCGGACCGGCAGGGATCTGCCGTCGTGCCCGTACAGCGGATGGCGCTGCCGCCAGTGCCCGAATCCGGCGCTCCCATGACCACCGGACCGGCGACCGGAGCCGACTCTCCCCTCCCCGGACCACCGAGGCTTTCAGTACGGGTCCCGCAACGCGCACCCGCTCCGGCGACCGGAGCCGGCGTCTCGGGGTCCACGGCCGAGGTGCTTCAGCGCGCGGCGGCCGACGCCGGAATCACCGGTGTTCCGGTGAGGGCGGCCCCGGTGAAGCCCGCCGCGCCGACGGGAAGGACCGGGCCGGCCGGATCGGCCACCGCGGACCCACCGGCCGCGAACCGCGTCACCGGGGCGGACATCGAGGAACTGGCCCGTCGACTGCTCGATCCGGTGAGCCGGCTGATCCGCGCGGACATGCGCAGAGGGCGGGAGCGTACCGGACGGCTGTACGACGGACGCCGCTGACAGCGGTCCGAACGACTGGACACGGCACGGCACTTGGAAACAGCGGAGAAGAAGAGAAGCACATGACGGACAACATCTTCGCGACGAGCGTGTTCTTCAAGCTCGTCATCGGAGGCAGTGACCTGGGGGCCTTCCACACCTGCTCGGGTCTGGGCGCCGAGGTGGAGATGGAACAGTACGCCGAGGGCGGCAACAACGGTTTCACCTGGCAGCTGCCGGGGCGGATCACCTGGACCAACATCACGTTGACCCGCCCCGTCACCGCCGACACGCTCAAGATCGCACGGTGGCTGAACGAGACGATCCAGCGGGTCGAGCCCAAGGACGGCGAGATTGTCGCGCTCCGTCCGGACCTCAGCCGCATCATCAGTTGGCAGGTGCAGGGCATCGTGCCGGTCCGCTGGCAGGGACCGTCCTTCGACCCCGCCAGCTCCCAGGCGGCGATCGAGACGCTGGAGATCGCACACGAGGGCCTGGAGCCTTCCTGATGAACCATCACATCTCTTAACAGGTACAGGCATTCAGAGAAGATCGGGAAGGAGGAGCGCAATGTCACCCGCTGTCCGTACGAGCCGTGCTCGCGCCCAGCTGACCATCATGGAACCGCCGGCGACCGTCGGCGCCAAACCGGGCGGGAGCCTCGCCCGGCTCACGTTGCAGTTCAACCCCGCGAAGCTGTCGCTGAGCAAGAGCACCGAGTGGCGGCGTACACCGTCCAGGATGGCCGGGCAGTCCGCACTGCCCGAATTCGTGGGCAGCGGGCCCCGGTCGTTGTCCCTGGAGGTCTTCCTGGACGCCACCGCCACCCATGACAACTCGGTGGAGAAGGCGGTGGAGCAGCTGATGACGGCGTGTGTGCCCACCCCGAGCAGCCTGGCCCGCAAGACGCCCGCCAGCCCCTGGGTCCGCTTCGACTGGGGCACGTCGAAGACGACCTCGTTCGACGGCGTGCTGTCCAACCTCTCCGTCTCGTACACGCTGTTCGACGTCGACGGGAAGCCGTTGCGCGCCACCTGCTCCCTGTCGATCGAGGAGGCGAGCGTCGATCCGGCCGGCCAGAACCCCACGTCCGGCTCGCGGGAGGCACGTCGTACCCACCGGGTCGTCGCCGGTGACAGCCTGCCGCTGCTGGCCTGGCGGGAGTACGGCGACGCCACCGCGTGGCGCACGATCGCGGAAGCCAACGACGTGGACGACCCGATGCAGTTGATCCCCGGCAGGGAGCTGGTCGTGCCCGGACTGGAAGATCACGCCCCGGAGGGCAGCCGATGACCGCCCCCGGCCGCTCCTTCGCCGCGGATCCGATCGTCGAGGCCCCTGGTGAGCTGCCACCGGCCTGGGCGGCCCAGCTGGTGAGCTGCGTGGTGGACGAGAACGTCGGCCTGCCGGACACCGCCGTGCTGACATACCGGGATCCCGATCACAAGCTGCTCACCGCCACCGGTCTCACCATCGGCACCCCGCTGAAGATATCCGTGGTCACCGTGCAGGAGCGGGTGCGCGAGCGGCTGTTCACCGGTGAGGTCACGGCGGTGGAACTGGACAGCGACACCACCGGTTCGTTCACGGTCGTGCGGGCCTTCTCCAAGGCTCACCGGCTCCAGCGCGGACGGAAGGTGGTGGCCTACCGCAACATGAAGACCGCGGACATCGTCCGCAAGGTCGCCGCGGGCGCCGGGCTGGCCTGCGGAAGGATCGAGGCCGCCCCCATCACGTACAAACAGCTGACCCAGCCCAATGTCTCGGACTGGGAGTTCCTCCAGTACCTCGCGGGCGAGAGCGGCGCGCACGTGCGGGTGGACGACAAGGGCCTGTTGCAGTTCGTGAAGCCGAAGCCCGCCGCGTCGGCACCCTCCCCCGCCACCTCCGCCACCCGGCACCCGATGGTCCTGGAGTACGGGCGCAACCTGCTGGCCCTGCGGGCCGTACTGACTGCTGCCGACGGGGCGAACAGCGTGGAGGTGCGCGGCTGGAACGTCGACACCAAGACACGGCTGGTGGCCCGCGAGCAGTCCATCCGCAGCAACACGGTGTCCCCCGGGATGAGCCCGTCGCTGGCGGCCGGGGCGTTCGGCGCGAACGCCCGGATGACGGTCACCGACACCCCGTACCGGACCCAGGCCGAGACCAGGGCCGTGGCAGGTTCGGTGGCCGCTTCGGTGAGCTCCGGGTTCGGCGAGATCGAGGCGGTCGCCGAGGGCAATCCCCGGCTGCGGGCGGGCGAGCCGGTGACCCTCGGCAACGTCGGGCCCGCGTTCGCCGGGCGCTACACGGCGACCGCCGCGCACCACGTACTGGAACCGAACGGCGGCTACCGCACGACCGTGCTGGTGAGCGCGGCGCCCGACCGCTCGCTGGCGGGACTGACCAGCGGCTCGAACGCGCCCTCGCGCGGCCCGCGCATGCCGGGTCTCGCGATCGGCGTGGTCACCGACATCCGAGAGGGCAAGGCCCAACGGGGCTGGGTCCGGCTGAAGTTCCCCTGGCTCGACGACACCTATGTGACCGACTGGGTCCGTACGGTGCAGTGGGGCGGCCAGGGCGGCGGCGGGGTGTTCAGTCCCGAGGTCAACGACGAGGTGCTGGTCGGGTTCGAGCAGGGGCTGCTGGACAGCCCCTATGTGCTGGGCGGCCTCTACAACGGGGTCGACAAGCCCTCGCCCCACGACGTTCCGCTGGTCGACCCGACCAGCGGCAAGGTCAACCGCCGCTCACTGGTCTCCCGTTCCGGAAACCGGCTCGAACTGCTGGACGCCCCGCGCGGACCGTCCGGTGTCCGGCTGGCCACCGGCGACAAGCGGCTCGAAGTCACGCTGGACGAGCGGCGGGGCGAGATCGCGCTGACGGTGTACGCCCGCGGCGGCACCCGGGCGCTGAGCTCCGTGACGCTCTCCGCGTCGGGCATCACCCTCGACGCGGGTGTGGGCGACGTGAACATCAAGGGCAGCTCGGTGACCGTCAACGGCAAGACGGGGGTCACGATCGACGGCGGGCTGCTCGCCGTACTCAAGGCCAAGCTCATCAGGATCAACTGACGACCCTTCCATCCATCCGATGTCCCCAGAAGTCCCTTTCCCAGCAAGGAGAACCCCGGCCATGCCCCCCGCAGCCCGCACAGGCGACAGCACCGCCCACGGCGGCCTCATCGGCACCCCGCCCCCGGGTGCGGTGGCCGTCGCCACCGTGCTGATCGGTGGTCGGCCGGCGGCCGTCGCCGGGAGCCTGCACGTATGCGTCGTCCCCCCGCACGCCGCGCTCGGGCCGGGGAACGTGATCATGCCCAACCCGGCCGCCGCGGTCACCGGTCAGGTCCTGATCGGCGGGCTGCCCGCCGCCCGGATGCGGGACAACACCACCTGCGGCGCGCCCATCATCAGCGGTGCGCTGAACGTACTGATCGGGGGCCCGATGTGAGCGGCGGCGGGTTCATCGGGCGCGGCTGGGGCTTCCCGCTGCGGGTCGGCGCCACGGGCGGCATCGGCATGGTCGAGCGGGACCGGGAGATCGAGGAGGCGATCGGGCTGGTGCTCGGCACGGCGCCGGGCGAGCGGCCGATGCGCCCGGAGTTCGGCTGCGGCATTCACGACTACGTCTTCGCACCCGGTGACGGCGCCACCGCCGGGCGCATCGCGCACGAGGTCCGCACGTCGCTGGAGCGGTGGGAGCCGCGCATCGAGGTGACCGACGTGGTGATCGCGTTCGACGCCATCGAGGAGGGCACCTTGTACATCGACGTGCACTACACCGTGCGGGCCACGAACGACCTGCGCAACCTCGTCTTCCCCTTCTACACCATCCCGTCCTCCGAGGGATCCGAAGAATCGGGAGTGCGCTGATGGTCCTGCCCTCACCCAACCTGGACGACCGGCGCTTCCAGCAGCTCGTCGACGAGGCCAAGCGGTACGTACAGCAGCGCTCTCCCGAGTGGACCGACCACAACGTGTCGGACCCCGGGGTCACGCTCATCGAGACGTTCGCGTACATGGTCGACCAGCTGCTGTACCGGCTGAACCGGGTACCGGACAAGAACTACTCGGCCTTCCTCGACCTGCTGGGCGTCACATTGTTCCCGCCGTCGGTGGCACGGGCGGAGGTCGACTTCTGGCTGTCCGCGCCGCAGCCGGAGACCGTGCGGCTCCCGGCGGGTACGGAGGTCGCCACCTCACGCGGCGAGGCGGAGGAGGCGGTGGTGTTCTCGACCTCCGACGACCTGTCGATCGTGCCGAGTTCACTGGTCCGGCTGGTCACCGCGCCGGTGTCGGGCGACCAGACCGACCGCACCGCACCGCTCGGCGCCGGCAAGGACATCCCGTGTTTCCAGCCCCGGCCGGAGCCCGGCGACGCCCTGCTGTTCGGGCTGCCCACCGCCGTGCCCCGGTGCATCGTCGCCGTGCGCCTGGACAGCCGCGTGGAAGGCGTGGGCGTCGACCCCCGGCAGCCACCGCTGGTGTGGGAGGCGTGGGACGGTGCCCGCTGGGTCACGTGCCAGACCGGCACCGACAGCACCGGCGGGCTGAACAGGCCCGGCGAGGTGATCGTGTTCGTCCCTGCCGGACACACCGCGTCGGTGACCGCGGGGACCCGGGCGGGATGGCTGCGCTGCCGGGTCACCGCGCCGGAACCGGGCCAGCCGTTCTACTCCGAGTCGCCGACGATCCGGGAGGCCGAGGTGTTCACCGTCGGCGGCACGATGGGCGTCGAACACGCCGAGACCGTCCTCGACGTTCCGCTCGGCATCTCCGAGGGCGTCGCCGGGCAGAGGTTCTCCGTGAGCAGGGCGCCGCTGCTGTTGGACGGGGAGCCGCCGGTCGTCCAGGTGTCCTCCGCGGAGGGCTGGCAGGTCTGGACCGCGGTGGAGCACTTCGGCGCCTCCGCCCCGAACGACCGGCATGTGCGGATCGATGCCGTCTCCGGCGAGTTCGCGTTCCCGCCGGAGGTACGCGAGCCGGACGGGACGATGCGCGCCTACGGAGCGGTGCCCGAGAAGGGCGCACAGCTGCGGGTTCCCCGCTACCGTACGGGCGGCGGGGCGGCCGGGAACGTCGCGCGGGGTGCCATCTGCGTGCTGCGCAGCTCGGTGCCGTACGTGGCGGGCGTGGACAACCGCGAGGCGGCCAGGGGCGGGGTCGACGGCGAGACCGTGGAGAACGCGAAGGTCCGGGCGCCCAACATCCTTCGGGTGCAGGAGCGGGCGGTCACGGCCGGGGACTACGAGGCCATCGCCCGCGAGGCCGCACCTTCCCTGCGCAGGGTCCGGTGCCTGCCCGCCGTCGCGGGCGAGGGCGGCGCCGTACGGGTCCTGGTGGTGCCCGACGCGGTCGCCGACGAGGGGGGCCAACTGCGGTTCGAGCAGCTGATCCCGTCGGACTCCGTGCTCTCGACGGTCACGGCACGACTCGACGAACGGCGACTGGTCGGCACCCGGCTGGTGGTGGAGCCGCCCGCGTACCAGGGCGTCACCGTGGTCGCCAGGCTGGTGACGGCCGGTGGTGACGTGGACCTGGTCCGGGCGGAGGCGGTCGAGGCGCTGTTCCGCCACATCGATCCGCTGCGGGGCGGAGCGGAGGGGACCGGGTGGCCGTTCGGCAGGCCGGTGCAGTACGGCGAGGTCTTCGCCGTACTGCAGGGCGTGCGGGGGGTGGGTCTGGTGGAGGAGGTACGGCTGTTCCCCGCGGACCCGATCACCGGCCGACGCGGGGCGGCGGTGGAGCGGATCGACGTGGCCCCGGGCGCCCTGGTCTTCTCGCACCAGCACCAGGTCGTGGTCACCGCAGGCGGGGCCGGTGACGGCTCATGACGAGGGCTGCGGTACCCGGGCTCGCCAGCCGCTATCCGATCGGCGGGCTGCTGCCCGCGCTGTACGCGGACGACGACCTGGCCCAGCGGTTCACGGCGGGCCTCGACACCGTCCTGGCGCCCGTCCTGTCCACCCTGGACAACCTTCCCGCCTACTTCGACCCGTCGCTGGCTCCGGCCGACTTCCTGCCCTGGCTGTCGTCCTGGGTGGCGGCCGATGTCGATCCGGCCTGGCCCGAGGGGCTGCGGCGGGCCGTGATCGCCCGCGCCGTCGAACTGCACCGCTGGCGCGGTACCCGCCGTGGTCTGATCGAACACCTACGGCTCTGCTTCGGCGTGCATGCCGACATCCAGGACGGCGGCGGCGCCACGTGGTCGTCCGAGCCGGGCGCGGAGCTGCCTGCGTCGCCGACCGGAGAACTGCTGGTGCGTGTCTGGGCGCTGCACGGCGGATCGGTGGACGCCGGCCGCGTCCTGGACGTCGTCGCGGCCTCGTGCCCCGTACACCTCACGTGCCGGGTGGAGATCCTGCCGGGCCCGCCAGACGAGACAGGAGGCTGACGCGATGCGCTCGTGTCCGGCGTGCGGTACGGCCAACGGCGAGGACGACGACTTCTGCGGGAACTGCGGTTCCTATCTGGGCTGGTCCTCCCGGGCGTCGCGGAATCCTTCCGCCGCCGCGGAACCTGAAGGCCCAGCAGAACCGGCAGCCGAGCCCACGGCCGGTGCTCCAGCCGTTCCCGCGACCGGTACCGCCCCGGAGACCGCGGGTCCCCCGACCGAGGCCCCGCCGCCCTCCCCGCGCCCCGAGCCGCCGGTGGAGCCGACGCGGTCGCGCACATCGGAACCTGCCGGGCCGCCCCCCGCGGAGCCGGCGCCGGCCCCAAAACCGCCCCCGCGACCGGCGCAGCCCGCCCCCGTACGGCCGAAACCACCGGCGCCGGACGCGCCCGTGGTCGCGGTGCAGCCGGCCAAGCCGATCGCCCGGCGGCCCGTCGTAAGGCCCGTGGCGGCGGACGAGGAGCCGGAAGGGGCACCGTGTCCGGCGTGCGGCACCCCGAACCTGCCGGGACGCCGGTTCTGCCGGCGCTGCGCCGCACCGCTGCACACCCGGGAGCAGCCGAAGCCGCTGCCGTGGTGGCGCACGGTGTGGCCGTTCCGCCGCCGGGTGCGGGGCGGATCGGGCCGGGCATTGCGGCGGACCGTGATGGTGCTGGCGGTCGTCGGGCTGCTGTTCGCGGGCTTCCTGTTCCTGCCGGTCGGGCGCTATCTCTTCGAGGACGTTCGGGACAAGCTCGGCGGAACGGCGGAGATCAGCCCGACCGAGGTCACCGCGAGCGCCCAGGTTCCCGGCCATCCGGCAGCCGCGGCCGTCGACGGACTGACCGACAAGTACTGGGGGGCGCCCACGCTCGGCTCGTCACTGACGTGCCGCTTCGACAAGCCGTTCCGGCTGGTCGGCGTCGTGGTGCACTCCGGTGTGTCGAAGGAGCCCCAGGAGTTCCGGCAGGGGGCCAGGCCCACCCGGGCCGATCTGATCGTCACCACGGCGGATGGCGAGGTCCGCGAGAAGGCATTGACACTCACCGACAAGCCGGGCCCACAGACGGTACGGACCGGTATCAGCGATGTCGTCTCCGTCCGGCTCGTGCTGAGGGCCGCGGCCGGCCAGGGCGAGGGGCGGCCGATCGCGGTCGGGGAGGTCGAGTTCTTCAAGCGCAGCTGAGGCCGGGCGCCACCCGGCAGCAGAACGGGCGGCGCCGCTCCGTCCTGTTCAGCCCTCCGGGGTGACGGACACAATCGCGCCGGTTCACGCACCGGGGCACCCGCCGAGCGGCGCCCCGGTGCGGACGGTGGCCGCCTGTCTCCTAGCGCTCTCCTGTCAGCATCGGCAGCAGCAGCGCCGCGGACCAGCTGAAGTTGGGCGCGTTGAGCGGCGCCCCTGTGGTCGGGTCGTAGTTCTCCATGATCGGTCCGTTGCCCGCCAGGCCCGACGCGTGGGTGAGGAGCTGGTCCGTCAGTGCGTCCGCATCCTTGGCGTAGCCGTAGCGGCGCAGGCCGCCGAGGGCGAAGTATGCCTGGTCGAACCAGACGGGGCCGCGCCAGTACGCGGTCGGCGAGAAGTAGGGGGAACTCTTCGCCACGGTCGGGAACGGGACTGTGGTGGCGAACTCCCCCGGGTCCGTCAGCTTGTCGCGCACGGCACGGGCCTGCGCCTCGGACGCTGTGCCGGTCCACAGCGGGACGGCGCCCTCGATGCCGCGTCCGCGGGCCGTGAGCGGTTCGCCGGTGCCGAGCACGGTGTCGTGGAACCAGCCGTCCGCGGGGTCGTACATCGTCGTGCGGACGGCGGCGGACGTGGCGGCGGACCGCTGCTTCCACCGCTCGGCGTCGGCGCCGCGGCCCAGCGTGCCCGCGATGCGCGCCAAGTAGCCCTGGTCGGCGGCGAGATAGGAGTTCAGGTCGACGGACTCCTGGTCGAGGGAGTAGCCGAGGAGTGTTCCGTCGGCCGCCCGGTTGGCGACGATGCCGGTGCCGAGGGCGGCATCGAAGCGGGGCGCGTTGTCCATGCCGCTCTCCCAGGCCGCGGCGAGACGCTGCTCCTCGGGCGAGTTGTTGGCGGGGCCGACGGTGGCGCCGTACTCGGCGAGGCCGTCGTGGTCGTGGTCGCGGTTGCGGTACCACCAGGCTTGGTAGGCGGCGAGTTTCGGGTACATCTCACGCAGGAAGGCCTTGTCCCCGGTCTTCACGTACACCTCCCAGACTGCCCAGGCGGCCAGCGGGGGCTTGGAGTTGCGCTCGTTCCAGTTGCCGCCGCCGCGCGAGGGGTCGTTGTAGAAGATGACGTCGGGGATCATCCCGGCGTCCTGCGGTCGGGTCGTGGAGTCCGGGCCTATCTGCCAGTCGAACATGGCACGGATCTGCGACTCGGCCAGGTCGGGCGCGAAGCGTGCCGTGCCCACAGCCTGCTTCCAGGTGTCCCAGGCCCAGATGCCACCGGTGAACCACTTGTAGGAGATCGACGGCGTGATGCCGTCGTGTTTGATCTGCCCTGCCGCGCCTCGCCAGTTGGTGACAAGGGTTTCCAGCGACTTCACGGCCGTGCGCCGCCGATCCGCCGGCACGCCCTGGGTCACCCCGGCGACATAGCCCCGCCAGCGCGCGTCGGAGGCGGAGACGACGGCATCGGGGTGTGCGAGTACGTCACGGACCCTCGCCTTCTCCTTCGCGCGCTCGGCGGCGGTGAAGGTGTAGGACTCGGTCCAGTCGAAGCTGTGCGAGCGGCCCGGCGCGAGGGTCACCGGTTCCGCGGCCTCGGTGCGGTACGTGTCGCCGTCCACCGTCGTGCGGACGGCGTCCTTGTGCGTGACGTCGAAGCGTTCAGTGCCGTCGGTCAGGTAGTCCCAGGTCTCACGGACCTTCGCGAAGCCGACGCCGACGCCGGAGCCGGTGGCGGTCAGCGAGGGCGCATCGCGCATCGGCCGGTCGGCGGGCCGCAACAGGCTGCCTGTCCAGTCGGCACCCAGCGTGCGGGGCGCCGGGCCGGTGTTGCGGACCTCGGCCCGCACCAGGGCGCTGCGGTCGGTGGCGAAGCGGAGTTCGAGGGTGAGGCGCAGGCCGCGGCCGAGGTCGTACGACTGGAGGAGCCGGCCCGGTAGCGAGGTGAAGCGTGGCGCGCCTCCCCCGGCCAGGTCCAGGGTGCGGCCGTGTTCGGTGAGGCGGATGCGGCTGAAGGACTTGCTGAGCCACCAGGGGTATTCCTGTGCGATGTAGAGGGGCCCGGAGAAGCCGCCGTAGGTGTCCTTGTCGCCGGCCTTCGGCAGGGCGTAGGCGTGCCAGGCTCCCCGGTCGGCGAAGACGTTGACGGGGTTGTTGCCCTCGTCGTCGCCCGGCTGGGCGGAAGCGGGGGTGCCGTGCAGGTCGAGGACGTCGGCGTACGAGGAGGTTGGCTTCGGGTGCGGATGGGCGGAGGCCGTCTGCGGTACGGCGAGGGCACCGCCGGCGAGGAGGAGTGCGGTCAGGGCGCACAGGGGCCGGTGTCCGGTCATTGGTCGGTCTCTCCAAGGGAGTCGGTGGCGATGCGCAGGACTGCGGCGCCGAGCGGGCCGAGGCAGATGTGGTCGCGGACGGCGGATCCGGTGAGCAGGTCGGTGCCGCCGGCCGCGTAGGGGCCGGTCAGTTGCGTCCGCGTGTCGTGGTCACTGTGATTGAGGACGAAGAGGTACGTGCCCTGGGTGCCGGAGCGCACGGTCGCCTCGACTCCCTCGGGGACGTCGAGCACGGGGCGTACGCCCGCTGCCCGCAGCACGTCGTCGAGCACGGCTGCGATGCCGTCGCCGAGGTGGGCGCTCACGTACCACGCGGTGCCGGCACCATGGGGATGGCGGGTGACGGCGGGGCGCCCGGTCAGTTCACCGGACGCATACGAGTCGACGACCTCGGTGTCCAGGGCGTCGGGTTCGATCCACTCGCTCCACCGGGTGGCCTCGGCACCGGAGTCGAGCCGCACCGCCTCACCGTCGGGGATCGGCCAGAACTCGTCGACGGACACGCCGAGTACGTCCCGCAGCGGTCCCGGTGCGCCGCCGTCGTGGATGTGGTCGTGGCCGTCGACGACGCCACTGAAGGGGCCGCACACGAGGTGGCCGCCGCCGCGTACGTAGGCGGCGATGCGTACGGCGTTCCCGGGCCGCAGAAGGTGGAGGTTGGGCGCGAGCACCGCCCGGTAGCCGTCGAGGTCCGCGTGCGGGGGCACGAAGTCGGCGGTGACGGCGCGGGCGTGGAGAGCCGCGTACCAGGGGCGCAGGAGGTCGGGCCAGCGCATGCGGGCGGATGGGTGGTCGTCGGCCTCGAGGGCCCACCAGGAGTCCCAGTCCAGGACGATCGCCACGTCGGCCCGGGTGGTGGCGCCGGTGACTTCGCCGAGCCGGGCGAGTTCGGCGCCGAAGCGCACGGTCTCGCGCCAGCCGCGGGAGACGGTGCCGCGGTGCGGGAGCAGCGCGCTGTGGTACTTCTCGGCGCCGGCGCGGGAGGCGCGCCACTGGAAGTACATGATGCCGTCGGCGCCGCGGGCCAGGGCCTGCAGGGACCAGAGCCGTTGCAGGCCGGGCTTCTTGGGGACGTTGACCGGCCGCCAGCTGACGGCGGACGGCGCCTGTTCGAGGAGCAGCCAGGGCCGGCCGCCCTTGAGCGAGCGCATCAGGTCGTAGTTGAGGGAGGCGTTGACGTGGGCGCGCGGGTCAGCGGGGTCGGGGTAGGCGTCGTCGGAGACGAGGTCCTCGTGCTCGGCCCACTTCCAGTAGTCGAGTGCCTTGAACATCGACATGAAGTTGGTGGTGGCCGGGATGTCCGGGCTGAGTTCCCTGAGTGCCTCGCGCTCGGCGCGGTGGCATTCGAGGAGGGCGTCGGAACAGAAGCGCCGCCAGTCCAGGAGCTGCGTCGGGTTGACGGGTCCCGGAGCGGTGCGCGGCGGTTCGATCTCGTCGTACGTGCCGTAGCGCTGTGACCAGAAGGCCGTGCCCCAGGCGTGGTTGAGGCCGTCGATCGTGCCGTACCGGCCGGTGAGCCAGGCGCGG
The DNA here is from genome assembly GCF_042882185.1 of Streptomyces sp. NPDC058239. Lineage (NCBI taxonomy): Bacteria > Bacillati > Actinomycetota > Actinomycetes > Kitasatosporales > Streptomycetaceae > Streptomyces > Streptomyces sp. NPDC058239. The sequence continues at coordinate 71,750 of NZ_JBHVWS010000005.1, read as the reverse complement.
AAGTGGTCGGCGGAGCGTGCGCAGAAGCACTCGGTGACATGGTCGCCGTACTCGTTGTGGATGTGCCACAGAGCGAGGGCCGGATGGCGTGCGTAGCGTTCGGCGAGGGCACGGGTGAGGCGGAGGGCAGCGGCGCGGTACTCGTGCGAGGAGGGACAGTAGTGCTGGCGCGAGCCGAATTCGAGGCGTACGCCGTCGGCCGTGACCGGCAGGATCCCGGGGTGGGCGCGGACCAGCCACGCGGGCGGTGACGCGGTCGCGGTGGCCAGGTCGACGGCGATGCCGTGGGCGTGCAGCAGGTCCAGGAGGCGGTCGAACCAGGCGAAGTCCCATGTGCCGGGGCCGGGTTGGAGTCGTGCCCAGGAGAAGACGCCGACAGTCACCATCGTGACGCCGGCCTCGCGCATCAGCCCGGCGTCCTCGGCCCAGACGTCCTCGGGCCACTGTTCGGGGTTGTAGTCACCGCCGTAGAGGACGCCCGGGACGCGGGTCAGGCGGCTCATCCCTTCACCGCCCCGCCGAGGAGTCCGGCCACGAACTGCCGCTGGAAGAGAAGAAAGAGGGCCATCAGCGGAAGGGTGGCGATCAGTGAGCCGAGCATCAGTCCTGAGTAGTCGACATGGGAGAGCCCCGTGAGGGTGTTGAGCGCGACGGGCACCGTGTATTTGTCCTCGGAGTTGAGCATGAGCAGCGGCCAGATGAAGCTGTTCCACTGCGCCATGAATGTGAAGATGACCAGGGCGCCGAGCTGCGGGCGCACGCAGGGCAGCACGACTCGGTAGAAGGTGCGCAGCTCGCCGGAGCCGTCGATACGGGCCGATTCGAGGAGTTCGTCGGGGAAGTCGACGAAGCCCTGCCGCATCAACAGAATGCCGAAGGAGTTCGCCAGGAACGGCAGCACGACCGCTTGGTAGGAGTCGATCCATCCGACGCTCGCCATCATCTGGAACAGCGGCACGAGCAGCACCTGGAACGGGATCATCATCGTGGCGAGCACGGCGCCGAGCAGCAGACCCCGGCCGCGGAAGCGGTACTTGGCGAGACCGAAGCCGCACATGGCGGAGATCAGCGAGCTGAGCACGGTGTGCACGACGGCGATGCCGACGCTGTTGAGGAGGACCCTCCCGAAGCCGATGGTGTCCTGGAGCCGCGCGAGGTTGTCGAGCAGACGGCCGCCGGGCAGGAACGGCGGCGGCGAGCGGAACAGGTCCGACGTGGAGTGCGTCGCGGCGATCGCCATCCAGAGGAACGGCACCAGGCTGACGACGGCGCCGGCCGCGAGGAACAGGCGTACGGCGTAGCGCCCGGCGCGCCGGGCCGGGTGGACATGTACGGGGGCCTGCTGGAGGGCGGTCACCGGCGGCGCTCCCTTCCGAAGGCGACGTACTGGAGGGCGGAGATCGCGGCGATGAGGGCCACGACGACCCAGGCGATGGCGGCGGCGTAGCCGAAGTCGAGCTGCTGGAAGCCGACTTTGTAGAGGTAGACGACCGGGGTGAGGGTCGCGTCGTCGGGGCCGCCGCGGGTGAGGATGTAGTTCTCGTCGAAGAGCTGGAGTGTCCCGATGGTGGAGGTGATCACGCAGAAGAGGACGACCGGGCGCAGCTGCGGCAGGATCACGCGGGTGTACGTGGAGAGGGTGGTGGCGCCGTCGATGGAGGCGGCCTCGTACTGCTCCTTGCCGATGGACTGGAGTCCGGCGAGTAGGATGACGGCGTTGTAGCCGGTCCAGCGCCAGGTCAGGGACGCGATCAGCGAGACGCGGGCCCAGGTCGGGCTGTTGAGCCAGTCGACCTGGCCGATGCCGATGGCGCCGAGTATCTGGTTGACGAGGCCGCCGTCGGTCTTGAGGAGGACCTGGAAGACGACGGCGTACGCGACGAGTGTGGTGACGGCGGGCAGGAAATAGACCGCTCGCCAGGTGCCGCGGAAGCGCAGCCAGGACTGGTTGAGCAGGACGGCGAGGACGAGTGCCAGTCCGATCATCACGGGGACCTGCACGACGAGGATGGTCCCGGTGTTGAACAGGGACTCCAGGAACGCGGGGTCATGGATCATGCGCCGGTACTGGTCGAGTCCGACCCAGTGGGTGGCGCCGGCGTCCTCGGTGGTGAAGCTCTGCAGGAGGCTGGCGCCCAGCGGATAGGCGAAGAAGAGCGCGAAAAGGGCGGCTGCGGGTCCGGCGAAGATCCAGGCGGTGGGGCGTCGGCGCCTGCGGCGGGCCCCTGCCGGGGCCCGAGCGGGGGCGACCGGCCGGTCGTAGGTGGTGTGGACGGCCATCGGGCTACTTCACCCTTTCGCGGCCGGTGGCCGTAGCGAGCTGCCGCGCGGCCGAGTTCAGGGCGGCGCGCGGGTCCTTGCCCCGGAGCATCACGCCGGTGACGGCGGAAGTCATGATGTCGGAGGCCTTCGCGTCGTCCTTGTTGTTCTCGACCGGCGGGATGTTGCGGGCGAGCCGGGCGAACACGTCGAGGGTTGTCTGCCCGCCGAAGTACTCCTGCTTCGCGCTCAGATACGGGTCGTCGAGCGCGGGCAGATAGGCGGGGAACAGGCCGTCGCGCTTGAGCATGGAGACCTGGTTCGCCTTGTCGGTGAGCAGGAACTGGACGAACGCCCAGGCCAGACGGGGGTTCTTGCTCTGCCCCGGTACGCAGAGGGTGGAGCCGCCGATGTTCGAGGTGCGGATGCCGTCGGCGGTGAATCCGGGCAGCGGCACCACCCCGAACTTTCCCTTCAGCTCGGGCATCTCGTCGTTGAGCGTGCCCGTCCACCAGGCGGCGGTGGGCGTGGTGGTGGCCTTGCCCTCCTTGGTGCCGGTGACGAGCCCGTCCCAGCCCTTCTCGTAGTCGACGAGACCCTTGTCGTGCAGGGTCTTCATCAGCGTCAGGGCTTTGACGGCCTCCGGGGTGTCGACCGCGACCCGACCGCCCTTGAAGTAGGACTGGCCCTGCTGCTGGAGCAGCATCGGCAGGATCCCGGGGTCCGTGGAGTCCATGATGAGCAGCTTGCGGCCGGTGGCCTTCTTGATACGGACGCCCGCCTCCACGTAGTCGTCCCAGGTCAGCAACGACTCGGGGTCGACTCCGGCGGCGCGGAAGTGGTCCGTGCGGTAGTAGAGCGCGCAGGGGCCGATGTCCCAGGGCAGAGCGAAGACCGCGCCGTCCTTGCCGGTGACGGTGCGCCACGCGGCGCGGTCGAAGTCGCCTCCGTAGCGGCCGCCGAGGCTCGTCAGGTCGTAGAAGCCGCTCGGGAAGTTGCCTATGTAGCGTGGCATGTAGCTGCCCTCGACCGTGAGGACGTCGGCGAGGCCCGAGCCGCCGCGCAGGCCCACGGTGATCTTGTCGTAGGCGTTGTCGTAGCCGATGTCGACGACGTCGACGGTGGTGCCGGGGTGGCGATCCTCGAAGGTGCGGGCGAAGCGCTTCATGGCCTTGGCGGCCACGTCCCACGACCAGACGGTGATCTTCCCGCTGACCTTGCCCCCTTCGTCGTCCTTCTTGCCGCCGATGTCGCGGGCGTCCTGGCCGCCCGCGCCGCCCATGGCACATCCGCCGACCAGTGACGATGCCGCGGTCGCGAGACCTGTGGCCAGAACAACCCGTCGAGTGGGTCCTGTTGACACTCTTGCCTCCTGGAGCCTGAATGCCTAATGCTGTATTCAGAACACTGAATGACGGAGCCCGCCGTCAAGAGGTGTACACCCAAAGACTTTTGTTGCTGTGGTTCATGACTGACCTGACTGAGTCGGCTCACGCGAAAGGCGCGGCATGACGTCATCCCAGGACTCCGTCCACCCCTACGCCCACCCCTACATCCCGAATGCGGTCCCGGCCGTGCGGCAGGCGATGCTCGAGGAGATCGGCGCGGCGAGCGTCGAGGACTTCTACGCCGACATCCCGGACGGCATCCGGCTGCACCGCCCCCTCGACCTGCCGGCCCCGCTGCGTTCGGAAGCCGAACTCACCCGCCACATGGAGGAGTTGCTCGGCCGCAACACCTCGACGCGGCAGGCGCTCAGCTTTCTCGGGTCCGGCTGCTACCAGCACCATGTACCTGCGGTCGTGGACGAGGTGGTCAACCGCAGCGAGTTCCTCACGGCGTACGCGGGCGAGCCCTACGAGGACCACGGCCGCTTCCAGGCGCTGTGGGAGTACCAGTCGATGATGGCCGAGCTGCTCGACGTCGAGATCGTCAACGTCCCGGTGTACGACGGCTTCCAGGCCTCGGGAACCGCCCTGCGCATGGCCGGCCGGATCACGGGCCGCCGCCGCGTGCTGGTCGCCACCGCGATCGACGCCGACAAGCTCTCCCGCATACGTGACTACGTACGCCCCGACCACGATGTGACGGTGGTCCCGGTCGACCCGGACACCGGCTGCGCCGACCTCGACGCGGTACGTCAGGCGCTCGCCGCCGGCGACACGGCGGCGGTGTACGCGGACACGCCCTCCGCGCTCGGCATCGTCGACGAGGCGCTGCCCCGCCTCGCCGAACTCGCCCACGAAGCGGGGGCGTTGTTCGTCGTGGGCTGCAATCCGCTCACGCTCGGCGTGCTCGCACCGCCCTCCGCGTACGGCGCCGACATCGCGTGCGGCGACATCCAGCCGCTCGGCCTCCACCAGAGCTTCGGCGGCGGCAACGCGGGCTTCATCGCCACACGTGACGAGGAGACGCTGGTCGCCGAATACCCGTCACGCCTGTTCGGCCTCGTGCCGACCACCGTCGAGGGCGAGTACGGCTTCGGCGACGTCGCCTACGAGCGGACCTCGTTCGCGCTGCGCGAGGAGGGCAAGGAGTGGGTCGGCACGGCCGCCGCGCTGCACGGTATCGGTGCCGGGGTCTATCTCGCGCTGATGGGACCGCAGGGCATGCGGGAGATCGGCGACACGATCCTCGCGCTCACCGCATACGCCCGCAGGCGCCTCGCCGAAGTACCCGGCATCGAGGTCCCGTACGGCAGCGCCCTGCACTTCGCCGACTTCACCGTCCGCTACACGGGCAGCAGGACCGCCGCCGAGATCCGCGCCGACCTGAAGGAGCGGGGCATCTTCGGCGGCGTACCGACCGGCGGGCACGAGGCCACGTACTGCGTCACCGAAGTCCACACCAAGGCCGACATCGACCGGCTCGCCGCAACCCTGGAGGAGATCGTCAAGTGACCGCCCCGCACGCGCCCGTGTCCGTCTCCCCCGAGGAGGCGCGCATCGCCGACAAACCGCGCCTCCGCCGATTCCAACAGGCCTCCTGGGACGAGAAGCTGGTCTTCGAGCTCGGTTCGCCGGGCGAGCGAGGCGTCCTCGTACCGGCCGTGGACCCGTCCATCGGCAAGGCCGAGATTCCCGCCGCACTGCGCCGCGCCGAACCGCCCGCGCTGCCGGAGATGTCCCAACAACAGGTCCTGCGCCACTACTTGCGCCTGTCGCAGGAGAATCTGGGCGCCGATCTCAACATCGACGTCGGTCAGGGCACCTGCACCATGAAGTACAGCCCCAAGGTCAACGACCAGTTCGTCCGTGACCCGCGGATCGCGGCGCTGCACCCCCTCCAGGACGAGGACACGGTCCAGGGCGTCCTCGGGATCATCCACAGCCTGGAGCAACTCCTGAAGGAGATCTCCGGCATGGACCGGGTCTCGCTCCAGCCGGGCGCCGGCTCCGCCGCGATCTACACGAACGTCGCCATGATCCGCGCCTATTTCGCCGCGCGCGGCGAGCTGGAGCAGCGCGACGAGGTCATCACGACGATCTTCTCCCACCCGTCGAACGCGGCCTGCGCGAAGACGGCGGGCTTCAAGGTCATCACGCTCCACCCGGACGCGGACGGCTACCCGGACATCGAGGCCCTCAAGGCGGCGGTCGGCCCGCGCACGGCGGCGCTCCTCATCACGAACCCCGAGGACACGGGCATCTACAACCCGCGCATCGAGGAGTTCGTACGGATCGTGCACGAAGCGGGCGGCCTGTGCTCGTACGACCAGGCGAACGCGAACGGCATCCTCGGCATCACGCGCGCCCGGGACGCAGGCTTCGACCTGTGCCACTTCAATCTGCACAAGACGTTCTCGACGCCGCACGCGTGCGGCGGCCCGGCGGCGGGTGCGTGCGCGGTCTCCGAGGACCTCGCCCCGTATCTGCCGCGCCCCACCGTCGAGTTCGACGGTTCGACGTACCGTCTGGACGACGACCGGCCCGAGTCGGTCGGCAAGATGCGGCCGTTCTACGGCGTCGTGCCGAACCTGGTCCGTGCGTACGCCTGGATCATGTCGCTCGGGGCGGAGGGCCTGCGGGCCGCCGCCGAGACGGCCGTCCTCAACAACAACTACCTGCTCCACAAGGTCCGGCAGATCCCGGGCGTCTCCATCCCCTACGCGGCGGGGCGCCCGCGCGTCGAACAGGTCCGCTACAGCTGGGAGAAGCTCCACGAGGACACCGGCCTGCACTCCGAGGACATCGGCCTGCGTGCCGCGGACTTCGGTACGCACTACTGGACCAGCCACCACCCTTACGTCGTGCCGGAACCCATGACGCTGGAGCCGACCGAGTCCTACACGCGCGCCGACCTCGACGAGTACGCGGCGATCCTCGCGGAGATCGCCCGTGAGGCGTACGAGGACCCGGAGACCGTACGCACGGCGCCGCACCGCTCGACCATCCACCGGGTCCGCCCGGAAGCCCTGGACTCCCCGGCGACCTGGGCGGTCTCCTGGCGCGCCTACCGCCGCAAGGTGCTCGGTGAGGCCGGCCGGTGACGAGGATCGGCCTGGTGGTCAACCCGGTCGCCGGCCTCGGCGGCCGGGTGGGCCTGGGCGGTACCGACGGCCCGGAGCGGACCCGCGTGGCACTCTCGCTGGGCGCACGCCCCTTGGCGGGGGCGCGTGCCGCTGCGGCTTTGGGTGAACTGGCGGCGCTTTCAGGTCGGTCGACTGGGGGCAGTCGCCCTGCTTGGGGCGGGCGAGGCCGCGAGTCGACAGCGGCGGCGCACCCCGCGCCCAGCCGGCGCACACAGGCCGGCGCCGCTTCGACGGCCTCCGCGCCGAATGGGCGTCCCGATGCGTCAAAGACCACGGCGCACGCCCCCGCAGCCACGCGGGAGCGCACGCCGCACCCCGTGCCCGGCCACCGGGCCGACACCACCGGGGATCCCGCGCCGAACGAACCCGGCGACACTCAGGCCGGGGCGGCGGCGATAGCTCCGGTCGGTCACCCGCCGGGCTCCGGACTCCTCGTCGTGACCGCCGCCGGTCCCCTGGGCGCCGACTCCGTCGCCGCCGCAGGGCTTGCGGGGCGGGTCGTGTACGCCGCCGGGGCCGGGCGGGACACCTCGGCCGCGGACACGGCCGCCGCGGTGCGGGCCGTCGTCGCCGAGGGCGTCGACCTCCTGCTCTTCGCCGGCGGCGACGGCACCGCGCGGGACGTGCTCGGCGCCCTCCGCGACATGCCCTGCCCGGTCCTCGGCATACCGACCGGCGTGAAGATGCACTCGGCCGTCTTCGCCATCAGCCCGCGCGCCGCGGGTGAGGTCGCGGCGGCGTGGCTCGCCCGCAGAAGCACTGTTCGGCTGCGGGACGCCGAGGTGATGGACCGGGACGAGGACGCCCTGGGTGAGGGCCGCGTCGCCTCCCAGCTCTTCGGATGGCTGCGTGTTCCCGACGTACCGGCCCGCGTACAGCAGCGCAAGACCGGCAGCACCGTCACCGCGCCGGAGGCGGTAGGCGGCATCGCGACCGACGTCGCCGAGCGCGTCGGGGACGGGCTGCTCGTGCTCGGCCCCGGCAGCACCACCCGGGCGGTCGCGGCGGCGCTCGGCGCGGACGTCTCCCTCACGGGAGTCGACGTGCTCCGCCTGCGGCCCGGCCACCGGCCGCGAATCGTGGCCCGCGACGCGGGCGAGGACACCCTCCTCTCCATCGGCCCGGCCTGGATCGCCCTCTCCCCCATCGGCGGCCAGGGCTTCCTCCTCGGCCGCGGCAACCAGCAGATCTCGCCGCGCGTCCTGCGCGCGGCGGGCGGCCGCGAGCGCCTGCTCGTGCTGTGCACGGAACAGAAACTGGCCGCGCTCGGCGGCCGCCCTCTTCTCCTCGACACCGGCGACGACGCGCTCAACGCGGAGCTGTCCGGCCACCTGCCCGTCATCACCGGCAGGCGGCGCACGTCGCTGTACCGCCTGGCCGGATGACCCCTTATGCCTTCCATCGCGCCCAGAAGGAGCCAAAGATGATCTCCCTTGACGGCAAGCGTGCCATCGTGACCGGCGGCGGAGCCGGAATCGGCCGCGCCACCGCCCAGGTCCTCGCGGAGCTCGGCGCCCGCGTGGTGATCGCCGACATCGACACGGACGGCGGTGAACGCACCGCGAAGGACACCGGAGGGACATTCGTACGCTGCGACGTGTCACGGCGCGAGGACTGCGAGGCCGTCGTGCACACGGCGCAGGAGCAGTTCGGCGGCGTGGACGTCCTCTTCAACAACGCCGGCATCATCCGCCGCTCCACGGTGTGCGAGATCACCGAGGACGACTGGGACCTGGTGATGGCCGTGAACATCCGCTCGGTGATGCTGATGAGCCGCCTCGTGATCCCGGGGATGGCGGCCCGGGGCGGCGGCTCCGTCATCAACACCGGCTCCGGATGGGGCATCCGCGGCGGCGGCCGGGCCGTCTCGTACTGCGCGTCGAAGGGCGCCGTCGTCAACATGACCCGCGCCATGGCCATCGACCACGGCCCCGACAACATCCGCGTCAACTGTGTCTGCCCCGGTGACACGGCGACCGGGATGCTCGCCGAGGAGGCCCGCCAGCTCGGCGAGAGCTCCGACGCGTTCTACGCCGACGCCGCCGACCGGCCGCTCGGCCGGATCGGGCAGCCCCGCGACATCGCCCAGACCGTGGCGTTCCTCGCCTCCGACGCCTCGGCGTTCCTGAGCGGGGCGATCATCCCGGTCGACGGCGCCGGTACCGCGTGACCCGCCGGTAGCGGATAATCGACCGGACCGAAGGGGAGGGCAGCCTCACATGCCAATCGAAAATCGCCCGCTGCGCGAACAGGTCAAGGAGGAACTGATCAAGCGCCTCGGGCGCGGCACGATCGCGACCAGCGAGCCGATCAACGAGGGGCAGCTCGCCACCGAACTCGGCGTCAGCCGTACTCCGCTGCGCGAGGCACTGATCACGCTGGAGCGCGAGGGCGTCATCACCAGCGAGCGCGGCAAGGGGTTCCGCTTCACGCCGCTCAGCGCGCAGGAGTTCCGTGACCTGTCCGCGATCGTCGCGACCCTGGAGGCGCTCGCTCTGGAGTCCAGCGATCCCGATCACCTGGCGGCGACAGCCCCCCGCCTCCTTGAGGAGGCGCGCGCGTTCTCGGCTCCGCAGGCGCCGCACGACGTCATAGAGCGTTACGACGACGCGTGGCACGACCTGCTCCTGTCCGGCTGCACGAACACCCGCCTGATGAAGCTGATCACCTCCTTGAAGGTGACGATGCACCGCTACGAGCGGGTGGCCCTGGGCGACCAGGACATCCTGGAGCGTTCGGCGGTGGAGCACGAGCGGATCGCCGAGTGCCTGCAGCGCGGCGACCTCGACGCGGCCGTCGCGGCGCTCAAGGAGAACTGGAACAGCGGGATGCACCGGATCCTGGAGCATCTGAAGGACTGACCGCGGGCGGCGGGCCCCTGACGGGGACAGCGGGGACACAGTGGTGGGGGGGGAGAAGCCCAAGCGGGAGCCCCCCCGCCCCACCCGACGGCCACACCCGGGGCAGCCCGGCAACCAAACCAACCCCCCCCCGGCGGC